>NZ_JAKGTE010000014.1:0-131189 GCF_022324665.1 Clostridium sp. YIM B02500
GAAAGTTAAGGTCTATAGCGCCGATGGTACTGCATGGGAGACTGTGTGGCAGAGTAGGACGTTGCGAGGTAAGCAAAAAAAGATAGTTGTAATAACTATCTTTTTTTATTTATTATCATACAATATTTTAAATAATTAAATTATTATATAGAACATTTTAATTGTTCTATATGTCCTGTAACTTTAACTTTCCTATAAATCTTTGATATAATCCCATTTTCATCTATTACGAATGTACTTCTTTCAATACCTATGGATTTCTTCCCAAACATATTTTTTTCCTTTAATACGCCGTAGAGATTACATACCTCCTCTTTTTCATCTGAAAGAAGAATGAAGGGCAATTCATATTTTGCAATAAATTTATCATGAGACGCTAGAGAATCTCTGCTTATACCTAAAATAACAGCATTTTTCATTTCAAAATCATCCAAACCATTTTTAAAATCTTGTGCTTCTTGTGAACAGCCAGGAGTATTATCTTTAGGGTAAAAGTACAAGATGACTTTTTTATTTAAATAATCACTTAATTTATGTTCTTTTTTATCAGATCCTACTAATGTGAAATCAGGAGCTTTCATTCCTTCTTCTAAAGTTAAACTTTCCATTTTATTACCTCCATGTCTTTTATAATAATTATTATCTATCAAGATTAAATATTTGTAAAGTAGAAAAGAAACATTGCGACTGGGTTTATTTAGAATATATGACTGTGAATTCTAGATAAAATAACTAATTAATAAAAAATACATACAAAATTTAAAATACTGTTGACATATATAGCAATAAAATGTATACTTTATATCATAGTAAACAACTAAGAATAATATAATATAATAATTTTTATCAAGAAAGGCGGAGGGACTGGCCCTATGATGCCTAGCAACCTGAATTAAAAATCTATTTTAATTTAAGGTGCTAATTCCTGCAGATATTTTATCTGAAAGATAAGAATGTACATATTTTTTTGCTACTTTCTTATCTAGAAAGTAGCTCTTTTATTATCTAAATGTCTAATTATTTGTATATTTCTCTAGGGTCGTGATAAAAATCAAATTCAAATCTAAATATAATATCTAGAAAATTAGGGTAACGTACAAATCATAGTAAATATATTAAAAATAAAAATTATATAAAATGGGGGCAACAAATTATGAGTAATCAAGAAAGAAAATTAAAATTTGAAACACTTCAACTTCATGTAGGGCAAGAACAACCTGATTCAGCAACAGATTCTAGAGCAGTACCAATTTACCAAACAACTTCATATGTATTTAAAAATTCTGCACATGCAGCAGCAAGATTTGGATTAGCTGATGCTGGAAATATATATGGTCGTTTAACAAATTCAACACAAGATGTTTTTGAAAAACGTGTTGCAGCTTTGGAAGGCGGAGTGGCAGCTCTTGCGGTAGCATCTGGAGCAGCAGCAATAACATATGCATTGCAAAATATAACTAAAGCTGGTGATCACATAGTTGCAGAAAAAACTATATATGGAGGATCTTATAATTTGTTAGCACATACGTTTCCTACAAACGGTGTTACAACAACATTTGTAGATCCATCTGACCTATCAAATTTTGAAAATGCAATTCAAGATAATACTAAAGCAATTTTAATTGAATCACTTGGAAATCCGAACTCAAATATTTTAGATGTTAAAGCATTAGCAGAAATTGCACATAAGCATAAAATACCACTAATAGTGGACAATACATTTGGAACACCATACTTATTTAGACCGATTGAACATGGGGCAGATATAGTTGTTCATTCGGCAACTAAATTTATTGGTGGACATGGTACATCACTAGGTGGAGTTATTGTGGACTCAGGAAAGTTTGACTGGATAGGTTCAGGAAAGTTCCCACAATTATCAGAAGCAGATCCAAGTTATCATGGAATTAAGTTCGCAGAAGCAGTTGGGGCTGCCGCATATGTGACAAGAATTCGTGCTATTTTATTAAGAGATACGGGTGCATGCATAAGTCCATTTAATGCATTTATATTATTACAAGGTTTAGAAACTCTTTCACTTAGAGTTGAACGTCATGTTGAGAATGCTTTAAAAGTTGTAGAATTTTTAAAGAATCATCCAAAGGTTGAAAGTGTTAATCATCCATCGCTACCAGAGAGCGCTGATAATGCTTTATATAAAAAATATTTTCCTAAGGGAGCAGGTTCTATATTCACATTCGAAATTAAAGGTGGAGCAAAGGAAGCACAGGAATTTATTGATAAACTACAAATATTCTCACTACTTGCAAATGTAGCTGATGTTAAATCATTAGTAATTCACCCAGCGAGTACAACACATTCTCAAATGAATGAAACTGAACTAGCAGAGTCAGGAATTAAACCAAATACAATCCGTCTTTCAATAGGAACAGAACATATTGATGATATAATTTATGACTTATCTCAAGCATTTGAAAGTTAGGAGTCATTTAGTTAATAAAGAAAATAATTATTCAGCTTAGTTCTAAGAAAAAGTTTTGATAGATTAAAAGTTTTTGGTTAGTTACTTAAGAGGCAGAAGGCAAACAGTCAATATGAGAGTTTGCCTTCTATTTTTCTTTGGAGTGATAAATTCATGATAGTAATTAATATGGTGTAAAACACAATATTATGAGAACAATATAGAATTATTAGTTATAATTTAAATGTTTTATTCTATAGTCGCTAGGATACACACCTACATTAGATTTAAATACTCTGCTAAAATAGAAGGCATCTTTATAACCAATCAATTCACCAACCTTTTTTATTTCCAAGTCAGGCTGATTAATTAAAAGCTGTTTGGCTTCATTAATGCGAATTCTAGTGATATATTTTATCGGAGTTACTCCGGTATATTTCTTAAAAATCTTACTTATATATTCACTTGTAAATCCAAATTTCTCAGAAATTTCGGTTATTGATGTCACAGAGGCATAGTTATTAAGCAAGTAATTTTCAAGTAACTGGCTTAGGCTTTCAGGCTTTAGACTGTGGTGATCAATTGAAAATGAAGAGAATTCTTTACTTTCGGACTCAAGCATAACAAGAATGCTTTGTAAAGCAGTGCTAAGTTCTTCTATTTTTACTGGTTTTAATAAAAAATCTTTTACACCATATTTTAATGCAGTCTGAGCATATTTAAAATCATTGTATCCACTTAATACCATAGTCTTTATATGAGGATGATTTTTGTAGAGATATTTAATTAATTCTAATCCATCGTATTGAGGCATTCTTATATCAGTAATAACTAGAGATGGACATTGCTGTTCTATGAGAGGAATGGCAATTTCTCCATTGCTAGCTTCACCTACTAATTCAAAAGGAATGGATAAAGAATTAATTTTTTTTATTATATTCTGTCTTATAAGATGTTCATCTTCAACAACAATAAGTTTATAGGTGTGTGTATTGTTCATAAAAATCCTCCTTATTTAGATGTATGGGCCCACCGATTATAAAAATTGTTCTATTTTTTTGAGAATTATCAATTGAAAATATAGCTTCAGTACCATATAAAAGTTGTAATCTTAGATATACATTTTTAAGTCCCATTCCGCCAATCCTTAATGATTTTAGTTCTTTAGTTCTGTTTAAATTATAGAGATTAGATAATAATTTCTCTTTATCTTGATCACTTAAACAACCACCATTATCTTCGATATATATAAGCCACTTTTGATCATTTGTTATAGAAGATTTGATATCTAAAATCCAAGGTGGTGAGGAGCTAAAGCCATATTTAAAAGCATTTTCTACTATAGGTTGTATTATTAGTTTAGGAATTAAAATGTTCTTTGTTGATTCATGAATATTTGAAGTATAAATAAAATCACTTCCATATCGCATTTTCATACATTCAATATATTTTTCCGTATATGATATTTCTAAAGATAAATGAACAGCAGTTTCATCGCATGTTGTAATATAACGGAAATAATCACACAATGCATGACATATATTAATTATTTCGCTATTCATATCTTCTTCAGCCATGATACTTATATTTGTTAAACTATTATATAAAAAGTGTGGATTAATAAGAGATTGGGTCGCTTGTAGTTTTGCACGAGTTTCTTCTGATTTTAATAATAAAATTTCATGAGAAGAATCTCTTAATTTTTCATACATATCACAAAACGATTGATAGAGCTCGGAAATTTCAAGTATATTACTATTAATTGGAACTAATAGAGTTTCATTTTCATTTAATACTCTGTCTATAGTGACCATCTTTGTAGAATTAGTTAAAGTACTTAAAGGTTGAGTTAATCTACTTGAAATTATAAAACATAAAAATAGTGTAAAAATGATTGAAATTATAGCTATAATAATAAAACCTTCTTTAAAGGAGTGCAATGATCTGAAAACAACTTCCTTAGGTTCAACGGCAATGATTGTCCAATTATATGAATCGACTTTTTGATACGACATCAGGACATCATGCTTACTATCTATATTAATAAAATACCCAACTGATGGACTTAAATTGTGTTCTTGTATAGTATTAGTATAATTTATATTATCTTCTGGGGCAGATGAATAGGGGTAAACTAACTCATTATGTTCATTATATATATAGAATGATGTTGAAGGATTTTTTTGCTTTAATTCTGAAATTAGAGAGAATACAGTGTTGCAATCTTGTACTACTTCAACAATACCTTCTGGTTCATTATTTCGATTAAAGAATACACGTGAAAGTGAAAGATAATGATGGTTTGACATATTTTCAATTTTAGTAGGAGAGTATGATAATTTATCAGTAAGAAAAATATTTTTTTCACCATTTTTATCTAATGTACCCTTATACCAAGGTACAGTATTCAAATCTACATTTATTACTCCTTGAAAGAAACCTGATCCTATACATATTCCATTTTGTGTATAAAGATTAACTTGACTGGCTGATTGAAAGGGACCGATTATAGCAGTAATAATATCATATATAGCTAAAACGTTTTCTCTAGATTGAGTAAAATGTTCGAGATTTATTGTATCTGTGTTATTATGTGTAAAACTAGTAAAATTCTTTTTTATAGCATTCGAGTAGACAATATTCATGGATATTGTGGACATATTATTTAATTCGGTTGATACTGATTTATGAATAGAGGCACTGATAGTTTCAGATTTGGTTTTGGCTGTTTTATAAATATTATCACTATAAAAGTAATAAAAACAAAGAAAGAATAAAAGCAATAATAAGGCTACTAGTAACCCATAAATAGAAAATAAGTATGTCTTTTGAGAATAACGTAATTTATAATTCATTATAATCCTCCTTTCCAAAACACATTATATAATAATGTTCAAAAAAGTGCAAAACGGAGTTCTTTTTTATCTATGTCTAATTAATATACTTAGTGATATTATAAGCATGTAGCCAATGTAAAGCATATCAGAAATATGCACCAAATATTTATATTAATGGGGGTATAGTTAATGAGTAAACGTTTATTAAAATTAGTCAGTACGGTTTGTATGACAGTACTGATAGGGAGTGCTTTTGTAGGGTGTGGAAGCAGCAGTGGAGATGGAAGTAAAAGTGCATCGGGAAGTGGAGATTCAGTTACATTAACATTTGGATCTCATCAATCTGGTCTTCCAACATCTGGAGTTGTACAGGATTTGGCAAAAGATTTTGAAAAAGAAACAGGAATTAAAATTGATTTTCAAATTTCTCCGGATGCTCAATGGCGTGATTTACTTAAAGTGAAATTGGATTCGGGTGAGGCTCCAGATATTTTCTGCGCGGATGCCGATCCTTTAAATCTAGTAACAAGAGTTAATCCTGAAAAATATGTATTAGATGTATCAAGTGAAGAATGGGTAAAGAGAATGGACCCAAATGTTCTTCCTTCAATCTCATACAATAGCAAAGTTTATGGTATCACTTTTCCAGGTAAAAAAATGTATTTCTATGTTTACAATAAAGAGATATTTGAAAAATTAGGCTTGAAAATACCAACTAATTATCAAGAATTCAAAAATGTATGTCAAAAAATAAAAGATTCAGGAGTTACTCCAATTTATGAAGGAACTCAAAATGGATGGCATCAAGTACTTCCATTATTTGAAACAGGAGCAATGTATCAACAAAAGCATCCAGACTTATATAATAAGCTTAATAAAAATGAAGTTGATTTAGATTCTATACCTGAATTACAAACTATAATCAATGAATTAAAAGAATGTGCTGATTTAGGTTTTTATGGAGATAATTACTTAAGTAATTCAGTAGAAAATGCAAAAGAAGCAATGGCAAAAGGAAAAGCTGCAATGTTTATAGCAGAATCAGCATGGAGAAATGAAGTGAAATCGGATTTTCCTGATTTTGACGTTAATAAGTTAGGTATATTTGCAATGCCTTGGGGAGATAACCAAACAATTGGTGTGAATCCTGCAAGTAATGCATATTTTATAAATAAAAATGGAAAGCATGTAGAAGAAGCAAAGAAATTCTTTGATTTCCTAGCAAGACCTGAGAATTTACAAAAACGTTTAGATGGACAACCAGGATTATCGGAATTATGCTGGCCTGAAGTAAAATCAAAATATTCAAAAGAGGACCAAGCGTACATTGATTCATTGCAAAAAGGAATGGTTATGCAAGCTGGCGTTAAATATATTGACAGCCAATGGATGGATATTGGAAAAGACTTAGAGGCTATGTATAGTGGTTCATCAACTCCAAAGCAAGTATTAGAAACAATTATGAATAGAAGAACAGAACAAGCTAAATTACAAAAAGATCCTGATTGGGATAAATAATTACGGTTATATGAAAATAAGGTTTCTCCTTTTGAAACCTTATTTTATTAGAATGGAGGGATTTAAATGGACAGAAAAAAATTATATCCGTGGTACTTTACAAGCGGGGCTCTATTAATATTTTTCTTACTTTGCTTTTTACCAGGAATTATAGGTATATTTTATTCATTTACAGATTGGAACAATTTTACAGACAAGATCAATTTTATAGGATTCAAAAATTATGCTGAAGTATTTAAGGGGAAACCGGAATACCGTGCATATTTGTGGAATACGGTATTATTTACTACAGTTACAACAATCATGAAAACTGTAGTTGGCCTAGCTTTAGCTCTACTATTAACACAAAAATTTATCAAACTAAAAAACTTTCATAGAATGGTTATCTTTTCTCCTCAAGTAATGTCTTATTTAGTAGTAGGACTTGTTTTCAAAAGTATGCTACATCCAGATACAGGATTTGTAAATAATTTTCTTAAATCTGTAGGAATGGATTTCTTGGCTATGAATTGGCTGACTGATTTAAAAATTGTTTTTGCAACTGTCATGTCTGTAGATACTTGGAAAGGTATGGGGTACATAATGGTTGTAATTATTGCAGGATTGATGTCTATTTCTCCTGATTATTATGAGGCGGCAAATATTGATGGTGCTAGTTTCTGGCAAAAGTTTCGTTTAATAACCTTGCCATTATTAAAACCAATTATTATAAATGTAACAATATTAAATGTAACATATGGATTTAGAGTATTTGATATGATTTATTCATTGACAAATGGAGGGCCAGGTAATGCAACAGGGGTAATTAACACAGCAGTGTATAAGGAATTTTCTAAAGGAAATTATGCAATGGGTACCACATTATCGAGTATATTATTCTTTGGATTATTGCTATTAGTATATTTCATTATTAAATCCATGGAAAATAAGGAGGTAGATGCATAATGGTCACTTTAAAGAAGTCAATTGGAAGTGTAGCAGCCAATATAGTAACAATTTTTATAAGTTTATTAGTACTAATACCAATGGTAGTTTTATTTCTTAATTCTTTTAAGACTCAAGGTGAATCCAATAAAATGTCCCTTTCTCTGCCTAAAGAATGGGTATTTGCAAACTATAAAACAGTAATCGAACAGGGAAAATTGGTCTCATCGTTTTTAAACAGCCTTTTATATGCTACTTGTAGTGTTTTAATAATTGTAATTGTAGTAGCAGCAGCAGCGTTTGTTATTGCAAGAAATCGTAAAGGTATTAATAATTTTATATATTACTTTATCCTTTCTGGTATAGCTATACCTATTAACAACGTTGCGTTAATGAAAGTTTTGCAAGCATTAAATCTTGTAAATACCAGGTTAGGTATTATTCTTGTTTATGCAGCAATTAATATTCCTCTTAGCTTGTTTTTATCATATGGATTTATCTCAACAATTCCTAGAGAGATTGATGAAGCAGCTGTTATTGATGGGTGTGGACCAATTAGATTATTTATAAAAATAATACTTCCATTATTAAAACCGATTATTTCAACTTTATTTGTTTTGAATTTTATGGTTGTTTGGAATGACTTTACAATGCCTTTATATTATTTAAATAATTCTGCAAAATGGCCGATGACATTAGCTGTTTATAATTTCTTCGGAGCATTTGAAAATTCATGGAATTTAGTTAGTGCCGATATAATATTAACATTGTTACCTGTATTAATTATATTTATATTAGGGCAAAAATATATAGTTGGTGGTGTTTCAGCAGGATCTGTAAAAGGCTAATAGAACAGGAATGTTATAGTTAGATAATTTAGCATAGTTTAAATAGAAAGAATAAATAAAATAATAGAATTTATAAAGTTCCTAAAGACAAAAGCTTATTTAGGAAACAGAGTAGGAGAGTGTATTAATATGAAATTTAGCAATGGATGTTGGCTGGACAAGCCAGGATATCAGATATTTAGCCCTCAAGAAGTTTATAGTACTAAAATAGAAGAGGATGTTTTAACTCTTTATACACCATGTAATAAGATAAACCAACGAGGAGATACATTAAAAGGGCCAGTTATAACATATAAAATCTCTTCTCCAATGAAAAATGTAATAAGAGTTAGGGCATATCATTTTATGGGACAACAAAAAAAGTCTCCAAACTTTGAAATTTATAAAGATGAAGAAGTTAATAGTTTAATAGAAGAAAATGAAAAAAATATAATATTTAAATCAGGAGATCTTAAAGCTGTAATAGATAAAGATGTATTTCAAATTAGCTTTTATAAAAGGGATAAAAAGCTAACGTCTAGTATGCCAAGAGGACTAGCATATGTTAATACTGCTGAAGAAAGAGTCTTTATGAAGGTTCCAGAAGAAGGAGTCTTCATGAAGGAAGAATTACAATTATCCGTAGGGGAATTGGTTTATGGACTTGGAGAAAGGTTTACCCCTCTAGTAAAGAATGGTCAAAGCATAGATATATGGAATGAAGATGGAGGAACAAGTACAGAGCAGTCATATAAAAACATACCATTTTATATGACTAATAAAGGATATGGGGTATTTGTAAATCATCCTGAAAGGGTATCTTTTGAAGTTGGTTCAGAAAAAGTCACTAAAGTTCAATTTAGCGTTCCAGGAGAATATTTAGATTACTTTATAATTGGTGGAGAATCAATGAAAGAAGTAGTTGAAAATTATACAACACTAACAGGTAAACCAGCACTTCCACCAGCGTGGTCATTTGGATTATGGTTAACAACATCTTTCACTACAAATTATGATGAAGAAACGGTTAATAGTTTTGTTTATGGCATGGCAGATAGAGATCTGCCACTTAGAGTATTTCATTTTGATTGCTTTTGGATGAAAGATTTTAATTGGTGTAATTTTGAATGGGATAGCAGAGTATTTCCAGATCCAAAGGGAATGCTTACAAGATTAAAGGAAAAAGGATTAAAAATATGTGTTTGGATAAATCCATATATTGCTCAAGAGTCAAAGTTATTTGATGAAGGCATGGAACACGGATATTTGATAAAGAAACCTAATGGTGATGTGTGGCAATGGGATTTATGGCAGCCTGCAATGGGAATTGTAGATTTTACAAATCCAGATGCATGCAAATGGTATTCAGGTAAGCTTAAAGAATTAATTGATATGGGAGTAGACTGCTTTAAGACTGATTTTGGTGAACGTATACCAACAGAGGTTGAATATTTCGATGGATCAGATCCATATAAAATGCACAACTATTATACTCAAATATATAATAAGGTAGTATTTGAAACTTTAAAAGAAAATTTAGGAGATGATGAGGCAGCAGTATTTGCAAGATCAGCGACTGTTGGAGGACAACAATTTCCAGTACATTGGGGAGGAGACTGTGAAGCGAACTATGAATCAATGGCAGAAAGTTTAAGAGGTGGATTATCTCTCTGCATGTCAGGTTTTGGATTCTGGAGCCATGATATAGGCGGTTTTGAGAGTACTGCAACAGCTGATGTATATAAGAGATGGGTTGCCTTTGGATTATTATCTTCCCATAGTAGGTTACATGGAAGCAGCTCGTATAGAGTACCATGGCTTTATGATGAAGAAGCTTGTGATGTAGTTAGATTTTTTACTAAGCTTAAATGTAGCATAATGCCATATTTATATAACATAGCTAATGATGCATCAAAAAGAGGTATACCAGCTATGAGAGCTATGATGTTAGAATTCCAAGATGATTTAGCTTGTAATTACTTGGATAAACAATATATGCTTGGAGATTCTATCTTAGTTGCACCTATATTTAATGAAGAGGGAGAAGCAAATTATTATTTACCAGAAGGAATGTGGACTAACTTCATAAGTGGGAAGAAATATGATGGGGGAAGATGGATCAGAGAAAGACATGATTACTTAAGTGTACCTATGATGGTTAAAGAAAATAGTTTAATTGCTGTTGGAAATGAAAGTTCTAAGCCGGACTACAATTATAGAGATAATGTATCGATTTTGGCCTATGAATTGAAAGAAAATCAGAAAACAGCCACAAGTGTTGTAGACATGAAAGGTAATAAAGTTCTTGAAGTGGAAGTCACCAAAAATGAAAAAAATATTATTATTGAATCTATAGGCACTGAAGGAGAGTGGTCTTTAGTACTTAGGAAACTTTCTAATATAGAAAATGTTGATAATGGAGTACTTATTCATCAAGGAGAGGATACAATAATTAAATTTACAGATGGAAATTGCAAATGTAATTGTAAATTAGAATTTACCAGATAACAATTTTAATATAAAGCACATATAGTATCAGTGAAAATCTAGAAGGTAAACTAAAATTATTATTAGTTAACTTCTAGATTTTTATTATATAATGAATATTTTATAGCCTATAATTGATATTATAATGGTATATAATAAAATTAGGAAAAATATAAATACAGACTTGGAGTGAATATTTATGGAACTAAATTGGAGCCTAAAGGAAATATATCCGTCATTTGATGGCGATGAATTTAAACAAGACTTAAATAAATTAACAGATATTATTGAAGAAATCAATAAATGGGCATTAGAAGCTACTAAAAATAAAGATAACTTAGTAGAAAAATTAGAGGAATATATAAATAAATTTACAAAAGTAACAGACTTATCTAGTAGAATTAGTATTTTTATAAATCTAAGCTTAAGCGTAAATACAAAGGATAAGAATGCATTGAGGTATTCAGATATTTTAGAAAAGAAATTAACAAATTTAATTGGAAGTTCAGTTAAATTTGAAAGATATATTAGCAGTATAGAAGGCCTGGATGAAATAATAAGTAAGTCTAAGCTACTTAAGGAACATGAATTTATGTTAAAAAATATAGTTGAGCAAAGTCAATATTTGCTCAGCGATAAGGAAGAAAGTATAATTGCTAATATGAAAAATACAGGCTCAAATGCCTGGGCGAAACTTAAGGATAATTTGATTTCCACATTATTAGTAGAAATTGAAGAAGATAATGAAATTAAGCATATACCATTAACAATGGTTTTAAATATGGCCTATGATAAGGATGCAACTGTAAGAAAAAAAGCATATGAAGCAGAAATAAAATCTTATAAAAAAGTAGAAGAAGGTGTAGCTGCGGCATTAAATGGAATAAAGGGTGAAGTTTTAACAGTTTGTGATTTTAGGGGATATAAATCTCCACTTGAAAAGACACTCATAGATTCAAGAATGAGTGAAGAGTCTTTAGAGGCAATGTTTTTAGCTATGAAAGAAAGTCTTCCGGTATTTAGGAAATACTTGAGAAGAAAAGGTGAAATGTTAGGTCATAAAAACGGACTACCATTTTATGATTTATATGCACCTGTTTGCGAAGCAGATATGAAGTTTACATACGAAGAAGGTACTAAATTTGTTGAAAAAAACTTCAGAACATTTAGTGACAACTTAGGAGATTTTGCAAGGAAAGCAATTGATAATCATTGGATAGATGTAAAACCAAAGGAAGGAAAAGTAGGTGGAGCTTTTTGCGAGAATCTACATTTCAATGGAGAGAGTAGAATACTCCTAAACTATGGCGATAATTTTGGAGATGTAGTAACTCTCGCCCATGAATTAGGTCATGGTTTTCACGGAGAGTGTTTAAATAATGAGACTACGTTAAATTCAGATTATCCAATGCCGATAGCAGAGACCGCATCTACATTTTGTGAAACAATAATAAAAAAGGCAGCAATAAAAGATGTTTCTAAGAATGAAGCTTTAGCAATCCTTGAAACTGAAATTAGCGATTGCACACAAGTTATTGTTGATATATACTCTAGATTCCTATTTGAAAAATCATTTTTCGAAGCTAGAAAAGGAAGTTCTTTAAGTGTTGAGGAAATAAATGATCTTATGCTGGACGCTCAAAGAGAAGCATATGGAGATGGATTAGATCCTGATTTTTTACATCCATATATGTGGACTTGGAAACCTCATTATTATGATGCCGAGTATAATTATTATAATTTTCCTTATGCGTTTGGATTATTATTTGCAAAAGGATTATATGCTGAATATTTAAAAAAAGGAAAAACTTTTTCGAAGGAGTATGAAAAATTACTTTCAATTACAGGAAAAAATAAAATAGCTGATGTAGCAAGAGTTATGGGCATAGATATAAATGATACAGAATTCTGGAGAAATTCTTTAAAAACTATAGAAGAGGATATAGAAGAATTTATAGATCTTAGTAATAAATAAGAAAAATTTTTATGGAATTATTCATCAAATAAATATATTTTTATTTGATGAATAATAGGTATAGTAGGGGTTAGAGGAGTAATTTTAAATGAAGATATTTTATAATACATCCACTGGTAATTCGTTGTATGTAGCAAAAATAGTAAAAGAAAGTTTTAAAAATTGTGAATTGGTATCTATGAGTAAGGCATTAAAAGAAAACAAGCTTGAAATTTGCGAAGATATTATTGGATTTATATATCCAATCCACTGTTCAGGACTACCAATTGTGGTTAATGAATTTATCTCAAAGTTAAAGATAAATAAAGATGCATATATCTTTGCAATTGGAGTTTCAGGAGGAGGAGGAGCAAATACTAGCTTTGTTCAAATTAATAAATTATTAGAAAGTAATGTTAAAATAAGTAATTATTGTACCATTAGGTATATTTCTAATTATATACGAGCAGGTAGAAATCCTACTAAAGCTAGAGCTGAGGAAACTATAAAAGAAAATGAAAGTAAGATAGTGAATTTTATAGAGTCAGTTAAGAGAAGAGATGCTAAAGAAATTAACTTTAAAGCTGGAATTGGAAATTTAGCATATAAGATATGGAAAGATTTTTATAGAAATAAAGATAGAAACTTTAATGTAAATGAGAAATGCATTAGTTGCAATATGTGCAAGAAAGTTTGCCCGGTAGATAATATCGTGATGGAAAATAATAGACCAAAATGGTTAGGAAAATGCACAGACTGTATGGCTTGTATAAATATATGCCCTAAAGAAGCAATAAATATAGGAAAGTCTACAATTAAAAAGAACAGATATTTAAATCCATATATAAAGAGAGAGGAATTAATATAGAGATATAAGATAAAAAAATAATCTTGATAAAAATATCTTGAGTATAGAATAAGGGATATACTTTATATCCTTTGGATCACATTAAATATTATAAAGGACAAAAAAATAATATAAAAAAATCCTAAAAATGATAACATAAATGTAATAATATGGTAAAATATTTATATAAATAATATATGAATGGGGTTGTCAAGTAATGGGTTTTTTTAAAAAAGATGATATTCAAGAAAAAGAAGTTCAAGTAACTAATGAAACTAAAATTGAGAATTTAGAGATTGATAAAAGAATTTCTAAAAAGAAAAATTTATCTCTTTTTGATGTAGATACGATTCAGTATGTAATTAAAAATTTTCCATCCATGTCCATTGAAATTCAAAGTGGTCTGAGCAACTTGGCAAGCATACTAGAAAATACCATAGACCACATTGAAGATAAGTCAAATGAAATAATTAAAAAAGATAGGAATTTCAAATTAAGTAAAGCTTATAGAGATACATCTATAGCTATATATAGCGTTGTTGAAAACATAAATGAATATGTTAAGTGGATGCAAGATGAATATGAGAAAAATATACAATCTGATAAAGAAAGTATTTGTAAGATAAGAAAAGATTTAGTAGAAATTAAGAAAGAAGCATCTATAGATAAAGAAAAACAAGAATTAAAAAATACCTTAATTAATGAAGAAGCTATAGAAATATATAAGGATTTTTCATTAAAAGAACCTAAAGCAATAAAGTTGGATGATAATATTATAGATGTTGAAGATTGGGATGACTTACTTGTTAAAACAGCTGAGGTACTTACAAAACAATATAAAAAAAATAAAAATATTAATAAGACTATGAAATCAATTAAACCAGTTGAAAAAAAATCTCCACAAAATTCTTTTAGGGATACTGTTATAGATATGCTAACAGAGTATAAGATAAATTTTGATGAATTTAAAGTTATAGTGAAGTAAGATATTTAGAGTAATTCTTGTATTTCAAATAACTCAGCTTACGTGCAAAGAAATATTTGCATTTTAAGCTGATTTTTTATATAGTTAAATAATAATAAAAATATTGACAATGAATATTATAAAAAGTACAATATGATTATAAAAGATTGAGTTAAATTTAATTTATAAAAATTTAATTTTTTTATGAATAGTAAATATAAAAAAGTTTAAAATAGCTAGAGATATGTTTAAAAAAGCTTTAGTTTAATTTATAAGATGGAGGAATGAAGTATGAAAATAGTAGATACTAACGAATTTAAAAATGAAATAGAGAGTGGAGTTACAGTTGTAGATTTCTTTGCAACTTGGTGTGGACCTTGTAAAATGTTATCTCCAGTGCTTGAAGGATTATCAGGCGAAATGGAAGGAAAGGCTAAATTTATTAAAGTTGATATAGATCAAAGTTTAGACTTAGCAAATGAGTTTCAAATTTCAAGCGTTCCAACAATGATAATATTCAAAGATGGACAAAAAGCAGAGCAACTTATAGGATTTTTACCAAAAGAAAAAATTCAACAAGCAATTGAAAGTAATCTATAAAATATTTTCTACATTAAAAAACATAGTGCAATATTAAAATGTACTATGTTTTAATTTTAAATAAATAAGTTGAGTAAAATTAAATTTTATAAAGTTTACTTTTTAAGCATAATTATGTAAGGAGAGATAATCATGAATTTTTATAGTTTTTCTGCAAATAAAATGAATGGTCAAGAAGTAAAAATGGAAGAATATAAAGGAAAAGTAGTCTTAATAGTAAATACTGCGAGTAAGTGCGGATTTACACCACAATTTGAAGAGTTAGAAGATATTTATAAGGAATATAAAGATCAGGGATTGGAAATATTAGGTTTTCCATGCAATCAGTTTGCCAAACAAGATCCATCTAGCAATGAGGAAATAAATTCGTTTTGCAAATTAAATTATGGAGTTACTTTTACTATGTTTGAGAAAATTGATGTAAATGGAACTAGCGCACATCCGCTATATGAATTCTTGAAAAATAAAAAAAGAGGACTCTTTAATAAGGATATAAAATGGAATTTTACTAAGTTTTTAGTTAATAAAGATGGAGAAGTTATATGGCGATATTCTCCAACAACAAAGCCATCAAAAATTAAAGAAGATATTATAAATTTGTTAAATGCTTAAATTATTGCATTTTTGAAATAGACATTAAGTGGTGCAGAAGATATATTATAATTATATAGTTTAAATAAGATAGTTTATAATAGAAATAGGTTTATAATTAAATATACGTAAATGGAGGAAAAAAAGATGAGCGAAAGATATGATATAGCAATAATAGGAAGTGGACCTGCAGGTTTGTCAGCTGCATTGAATGCAAGAATAAGAAAAAAGAATTTTATAATATTTGGGAATAAGGAACTTACTAGTAAGCTTGCAAAAGCTCATGAAATAAATAATTATCTAGGCTTTTATAAAAAAAGCGGTAAAGAATTGCAAGAAGAGTTTAATAAACATTTAGAAGAAATGGATATAAATATAACTGAAGAGAGAATCAATAATGTATATGCAATGGGAGACTATTTTGCTTTAATGGTAAATGAAAAAATGTATGAAGCTACATCAGTAATATTAGCCACAGGTGTTGAATACGGAAAATTATTTGATGGAGAAGAAAGACTTCTTGGAAAAGGAGTAGGATATTGTGCAACTTGTGATGCTCCACTATATAGAGGAAAGGTAGTTACAATAGTTTCTTATAATAAGCATGAGGAAGAAGAGGCTAATTTTATTGCATCAATAGCATCTAAAGTAAATTATATTCCTATGTATAAGGAAAAAGTTGAGGTAGATCCTTCTATAGAAATTATAAATGATACACCAGTTGGAATTATAGGAGGAGATAAAGTAAGCAAGCTGAAGCTAAAGAATTCAGAAATTGAAACAGATGGTATTTTTATACTTAGAGATAGCATTTCTCCAGGACAATTGGTACCAGGATTAAAGATAGTTGATAACCATATTGAGGTAGATAGATTAATGAGAACGAGTATTAAAGGATGTTTCGCAGCTGGCGATATTGTTGGAAAGCCATATCAATATATAAAGTCAGCTGGAGAAGGCAATATAGCAGCTTTATCGGCAGTAAGTTATGTGGATTCTGTTTCTAAAAAATAGTAAAGTTATAGAAATAAGATATGTTATCTATAATATTGAGCATAAGTAAGCTTTATGTATTGGACGAAAAGTGCTATATTAAAATTGACATGCCAAAGCAAAAAAGTTAAACTTACTTTGGTTTGTTAAAATTAAATTTATATAAATGATATGGCGGTTATAGGAGAATGAATTATGAATAAATCAAAAAAATATGAAAGTATCAAATTAGACAATCAAGTTTGCTTTTCTTTATATGCAGCATCAAGGGAAATAATAAAATTATATAAACCAATTCTGGATAAATTCAATCTAACATATACACAATATATCGCGATGCTGGTATTATGGGAAGATGAAAAGAGTACGGTTAAGGATATAGGACGAAGATTGCACTTAGATTCTGGTACATTGACGCCACTATTAAAGAAGATTGAAGGAATGGGATTAATAACAAGATATAGAGACACAAATGATGATAGAGTAGTAATTATTGAATTAACTGAAAAAGGAAGACTTCTAAAGGATGACATATTAGAAGTACCACGTCAAATAGTATGTAAAGCTAACATAACAACTGAAAGTGCTATTGAATTAAAAAGAAATTTAGATGAATTATTAAAATCTTTAGAGTAACTTTGACTGATTTTGTCTGGGCCCTGATTAGATATTTTTTGGAGGAATTTCTATATGGAAGATGTACTTAATAAATTAAAGGGGAATGAATTTTTTCAAGATTTAAGTGTTGAGGAAATTAGGGATCTTATTTCAAATATTGGATATAATTTAAGATCATATAAAAAGGGAGAAATTATTGCTAATGAAGAAGATGAATGCAATAGTTTAGGTTTTGTTTTAGAGGGGATAGTCGAAATTCAAAGAATATACCTTAGCGGAAAACAAATAATTCTAAAGAGACTAAGTAATGGAGATGTATTTGGTGAGGCATTAGTATTCTCAAAGAAATCAAAATATCCATCTACAGTTATAGCTTTTAGTGACTGTAATATACTTTATATAAGCAGAGCAGACATACTAAAATTATGTACAAGTGATGAAAGAGTATTAGGGAACTTTATGTCTTCATTGAGTAATAAGATATTTATGTTAAATTCAAAGATAAAAAGTATAGCGTTTAAAAGCATCAAACATAAAGTTATAAACTACATATTAGAACAGGCAAAGAGCCAAAAAAGTGAAATAGTTAAACTGAAAGAAAATAAAGAAGAAATTGCATCTTCACTAGGTATTCCTAGACCATCTTTATCAAGAGAATTAATGAATCTTAGAGATCTAAATTATATTGAGTTTGATAGAAATATAATTAAAATTTTAAATATTGAAGAGTTAGAAGCAGAATTATTTGATTAAAATGATATATATTGATATTTCATAAGGCAGAGGTATACGTAGAAATCATTAATATAAAATAATTTTATTATAATAGAATAATTAGGTTAGCTTACTATCGCAAATATTATTTTACTAAGTTTATAGTAAGTAATTAGGAGTTATTTATGAAAAATATTTCTGAAGAACAGTTAGAGGAGTTAGAAATTTTTAATGGTGTTTCTAAATCATCTCTAATCAAGCTTAAGGATTTTGGAGAAGTTAAAAAGTATAAGCCTGGAAATCATCTTTTTAGAGATAAAGAAGAAGTATCTACTTTATATGTAGTATTAAGCGGAAGTATATCTCTATATAAATTAAATGAGAATGGAAATAAACGTGTTATATTCATTTTGGGTAGAGGTAAAATGATTAATGATGTTATTATACAAGATTTACCGTCGTCTATAAATTGTGAGATATTTGAAGAGTCTTATATATTAAGTTATGACAAATATACATTTTTAAAGATTATGGAGGATGATTTTATCCTTACCAAGAATGTTATGTTCTCATTAGCTATGAAAGTAAGAAGATTGTATAGGCAGCTAAAGAATGCAACAGGTGTAGTAAGAATGGAAAAGAAACTTGCGGCAAAACTTTGGAAACTTAGCAGAGATTATGGAGTTAAGTGTGAGGATGGAGTAACTATTAATATGAATATAAGTGTAACATATCTAGCAGATTTACTTGGCTCAAAAAGAGAAACTGTATCCAGATCACTAAAAGTACTTTTGGACAATAAATTAATTAAGTATGAGAATAGAAAAATTAAAGTAATTGATCAAGATAAATTATCAAAATTTTTTAAAGCACCGTGATTTATATCACGGTGCTTTATTTATTAATAACTTATAATTAATTTATAGGTAAGCGTATATATGAAAGGGGAATTTATAGTATGTTTTGTGAAGAATTTAACAGTGTAATTATGGCAGCTAAGGCAAAAGTTAATTTATTAAAGACAAATAAACTAGGATATTTCATAAGTTCAATGCTTGCAGGTCTTTATGTGGGTATGGGAATTATGCTTATATTCACAATAGGAGGATTATTAGGTGGTAGTGGATCACCTGCTACAAAAATAGTCATGGGAGTATCCTTTGGAGTTGCCCTTAGTTTAGTAATTATGGCAGGATCAGAACTTTTTACAGGAAACAACTTTATTATGACAGCTGCTTCTTTAAGAAAAGAAGTAAAGTGGACAGACACTATTAACATATGGATAGTTTGTTTTATAGGAAATTTAGTTGCTTCTATTATTGCAGGATATTTATTTTATGCTACAGGACTTACAGCTGGACCCGTTGGAGAATTTATTGCAAAAACATCAGCAGCTAAAATGAGTGTACCATTTCTACCATTATTAGTACGTGGGATTTTTTGTAATATACTAGTCTGCTTAGCTACATGGTGTAGTTTTAAATTAAAAAGTGAATCAGCTAAGCTTATTATGATATTTTGGTGTTTATTTGCATTTATAACAGCAGGTTTTGAACATAGTGTTGCCAATATGACTCTTTTGACAATAGGATTACTTAATCCGGGAGCTGCAAGTGTAAGCATTATGGGTTATGTGTATAACATAGGTGTAGTAACACTTGGAAATATGATTGGTGGAGCAGTATTTCTAGCATTACCTTATTATATAATTTCAAAAAAGAAGTAAAGGAGTAAGCTGATGGGATATAAATTAAGCAAAAATGATATTAATAAAGTATTCGAAGATTTATCAAAAGAATATGTAGTATATGCACCAAAATTATTTGAAGGTGAAGGTAGTTTCTCTGATACTGATAGAGTACGTTATGGTGAAATAAAGACAATAGATGATATAGTTTTTGATCAAAAGGCCCAATATTCATATAAAGAAGTATTACTTCCTATATCTCAAACACTTTTCTATTTCACAGAAGATTCAATAAAGGAAGCAGATGATCCTAAAAAAGGTGCTATCATTTTCTTAAGAAGCTGTGATTTACATGCGGTAAAACGTATGGATGACATTTACTTAAGAAATGGACAAGAAGATTATTATTATAAGAGAATAAGAGAAAATGCAAAATTTATTTTAATGGGATGTGAAAACTCATTTGAAAATTGTTTTTGTGTAAGTATGGAAACAAATAAAAATGATGAATATAATGCATACTTAAAAGTAAATGGTGATAATGTATACGTAGATGTTAAAGATGAGGAGTTAAAAAAGCTATTTAAGGTTGATGAAACTTTAGATGTTAAACCAGACTTTGTAACGGAAAATAGTGTAAAGGTTTCGATACCAGATAATCTTTCTTTAGATGTTATGAAATCAGATATGTGGAAAGAGTACAGTGCTCGTTGTATTGCTTGCGGAAGATGTAATTTTGTTTGTCCTACATGTACTTGCTTTACAATGCAGGATGTCTTCTATACTGATAATGGTAAAGCAGGTGAAAGACGAAGAGTATGGGCATCTTGCCATGTAGATGGATATACAAATATGGCTGGAGGACATAGTTTTAGGTTAGATAAAGGACAACGTATGCGTTTTAAAGTACTACACAAAGTATATGACTATAAAAAGAAATGGGGATATCATATGTGTGTGGGATGTGGAAGATGTGATGATATCTGCCCAGAATATATATCATTCTCTAACTGTGTGAACAAATTAAAAGATGGTATGAAAGAGGTGGCAGACAATGAGTAAAAATGAATATATTCCTTTTTTATCAGAAATTAAAGAAGTAATTAAACATACAGAAATAGAATATACTTTTCGAATGGAGTTTAATGGTGATGTAAAACCAGGACAGTTCTTTGAAGTTTCATTACCAAAGTTTGGTGAAGCACCTATTTCAGTAAGTGGTATTGGAGAGGGCACTGTAGACTTAACTATAAGACGTGTTGGAAAAGTAACTAATGAAATATTTAATAATTATGTTGGCGATAAATTATTTCTAAGAGGACCTTATGGTAATGGCTTTGATATTGAAAATTACAAAGGAAAAGAATTAATAGTTGTTGCAGGGGGAACAGGTCTTTCTCCAGTAAGAGGAGTTGTAGATTACTTTGCAAAAAATGCAGGTGAAGCAGAAAGCTTTACTCTAATTGCAGGATTTAAATCTCCTAATGACGTTTTATTCAAAGATGATATTAAAATGTGGAAAAGTAATATAAATCTTATTCTAACTGTTGATAATGCAGAAGAAGGATACAATGGCAATGTTGGAATGGTAACAAAATATATTCCTGATTTACTAATAAAGTATATTAATAATGCAGCGGTTATTGTAGTAGGACCTCCTATTATGATGAAGTTTACTGTTGCAGAGTTTTTAAAACGTGGTATAGATGAAAATAATATTTGGATTTCACAAGAAAGAAAAATGTGTTGTGGAATCGGAAAGTGTGGACATTGTAAAATAGATGATACTTATATTTGTTTAGATGGTCCTGTTTTCAATTATTCAAAAGGCAAATTCTTAATAGATTAGGAGGGGTTAGTTGTGGATTTAAATACAAAGGCAATCAAGAAAAATGCTTTTAGAGTCACTAAAAAAAGAGGGATAACTGCCTCTAGAATTAGAGTTCCTGGGGGGCATTTAGATGCGGAATTATTAGGAATGATACAAGAAATATCACAAAAGTATGGTGATGGAACTGTTCATATAACAACACGTCAAGGTTTTGAAGTACCAGGTATAAGCTTTGAGGATATGGATAAAGTAAATGAATTGTTACAACCAATTATTGAAAAATTAGAAATAAATCAAGAAATACCAGGCAAAGGATATACTGCTGCAGGAACTAGAAATGTATCAGCATGTGTTGGAAACAATGTTTGTCCGTTTGCTAATTATAATACAACTAATTTTGCAAAGAAAATAGAAAAAGCTATTTTCCCAAATGATTTACATTTTAAAATCGCATTAACAGGATGTCCTAATGATTGTATTAAAGCAAGAACACATGACTTTGGGATAATTGGAATGACAGAACCACAATATAATATTGATAGATGTGTAAGTTGCATGGCATGTGTGAAAGCTTGTAAGAAAAAATCAGTAGGAGCACTTGAAGCTATTAACTATAAAATCGTAAGAAATAAAGAAAAATGTATTGGTTGTGGTGAATGTGCAAATGCATGTCCTACAGGAGCATGGACAAGAAGCAAAGAAAAATATTATAAGTTAGTTCTTATGGGAAGATCAGGTAAGAAGAACCCTCGTCTTGCAGAAGATTTCTTAATTTGGGCTGATGAGCAAAGTATAATTAAAATAATATTAAATACTTATAAATTTGTTGAAGAATATATAGACAAAGATGCTCCAGGTGGAAAAGAGCATATTGGTTATATAATTGATAGAGTTGGATTTGAAGAATATAAAAAGTGGGCATTAAAGGATGTAGAATTCCCAGAAAAAACTATCATCAAAGAACGTATCTATTGGAGTGGAATACATTTCTGCTAGAATTAAATGTATCACAAAGAACTTAAAATGAGGAAACGAACAATCGAAATAGAATACATATATGTTCCTCAGGACTATGAAAAATCTCGCTGATAATATCTAAATGGAAGGTTGCATCACTTCTGCATGCTCCTGTGGCAAGCACAGGACAAGCAAAAGTGAAACAACCTGCCATTAAGATATTCCAACAGCTTATTTTTCAATGCCTGCTCCACATATATGTATTCTATTTCTTTGTATTGCTATCATTTAAAGTAATTACCATAACTTTAATTTATGGTGACTTAGAGTATATATGGATTCTAGGTTATTTTTATGTATTTATAAAAATAATTTTAAAAGATTTCTGAGTCGTAACAAATGAAACAGAGTATTTTATAATTTCAATGTAAAATAGATTCATAAGGTGATTTGAGGGAATGTACCTAACTGATATAGAAATTTATAAAAATTTATTTGATAAAAATTAATTGTGTGGAGGAGATTTCAATATGGATAATAAAATGTTTTGTTTTCAATGTCAAGAAGCAGCAGGATGTACAGGATGTACTGTAAAAGGTGTGTGTGGTAAGACTCCAGACCTTGCTAAAATGCAGGATTTATTAATATACGTGACTAGAGGTTTATCAGAAGTTGCAACAAAAGCTAGAGAAGAAGGTATCGTTGTATCACAAGCTATTAATACTACAGTAACAATGAATCTTTTCACTACTATAACTAATGCTAACTTTGATAAAGAAGTATTTTATGGAAGAGTAAAAGATACCTTAAAAATAAAAGAAGAATTATTAGGAAAATTAGCTAACAAAGAAAGCTTAAGTGCAGCTGCGTTATATAATGCAGAAACAAGAGAAGAAATGGAAGCTAAAGCAGAGACTGTTGGTGTATTAGCTACTGAAAATGAAGACATCAGAAGTTTAAGAGAACTTATTACTTATGGATTAAAAGGTTTATCTGCATACATGAAACATGCAAATGCTTTAGGATATGAAGATGAAAATATATGTGCATTTATGCAAAAAGCATTATCATTAACTGCTAATAACAACGTAACAATAGATGAATATATAGCATTAACTTTAGAAACAGGAAAAGTTGGTGTTGATGGGATGGCTTTATTAGATAAGGCTAATACAGAAAGCTATGGTAACCCAGAAATAACAAAAGTTAATATTGGTGTTGGAACAAATCCAGGAATATTAATTTCTGGACATGATCTTAAAGATTTAGAACAATTATTGATTCAAACAGAAGGAACAGGAGTAGATGTTTATACTCACTCAGAAATGTTGCCAGCTCACTACTATCCACATTTAAAGAAATACTCACACTTAGTAGGTAACTACGGAAATGCATGGTGGAAACAACCAGAAGAATTTGAAAGCTTTAATGGACCAATACTTATGACTACAAACTGTATAGTTCCTCCAAGAGATAGTTACAAAGGAAGATTATATACTACTGGATCAGCAGGTTATGAAGGATGTACTCATATTGCAGCTGATGAAAATGGAAAGAAAGATTTCTCTGTAATTATTGAACAAGCTAAGAGATGTGCAGTACCTACTCAAATTGAAGAAGGAGAAATCGTTGGTGGATTTGCTCATAACCAAGTATTAGCTTTAGCCGATAAAGTAGTTGATGCAGTAAAAACTGGAGCAATTAAGAAATTTTTCGTTATGGCAGGTTGCGATGGTAGACAAAAAGCTAGATCATACTACACAGACTTTGCAGCAGCTCTTCCAAAAGATACTGTTATATTAACAGCTGGTTGTGCAAAATATAAATACAACAAGTTAGATTTAGGAGACATAGGTGGAATTCCAAGAGTTTTAGATGCAGGACAATGTAATGATTCATACTCATTAGCAGTAATTGCATTAAAACTTAAAGAAGTATTCGGTCTTGAAGATATAAATGAATTACCAATAGCATTTAATATTGCATGGTATGAACAAAAAGCAGTAATAGTATTATTATCTCTATTACACTTAGGAGTAAAGAATATTCACTTAGGACCAACTCTTCCTGCATTCCTTTCACCAAATGTAGCTAATGTTTTAGTAGAAAACTTTGGTATAGGTGGAATTACAAATGTTGAAGATGATATGGCAATGTTCTTAAGATAAATTAATATAAGATAAATAATAGAAGAAGATAGCTGGTATGAAACTAGTTATCTTCTTTCTTTTTATTTAGAATACAGTAAGTAGTAAAGACAAAATCGTACTGTCGAAAAATATTTAAAAATAAAGTTGTATTGAAAACGTATTTATAAAAATAAATATATTTACATCAATAATATATAGATATATAATCTGTATGTTGTAATAGCAGGTAATAAAAAGGGAGGAGAAAATCCTTTTTATTACCTGTTGTATAAAGTTGAAATTGCATAGTAATTTTTACAATATGGGGGAAGAATTATGTTTAAAAAAATTCAATCATTATTGATTGGAAGAGCTCTTAAAACTAACGAATTAGCTGAAGAAAAATTTAGTGTTATCTGGGGGCTGCCAATATTATCAAGTGATGCTATTTCATCGGTAGCTTATGCAAGTGAAGAAATACTATTAGTTCTTATACCTATTCTTGGTATGCGTGCATATGGATCCATGATAGAAATAGCAATAGCAATTACAGTTTTATTAGGAATAATAGTGTTTTCATATAGACAAATAATCGATAATTTTCCTCATGGGGGCGGATCGTATATTGTTGCGAGCGAAAATATAGGTAAGCTTCCAGGATTGGTGGCAGCGTCATCATTAATAATTGATTATTTATTAACTGTTGCAGTTAGTACCTGTGCAGGAGCAGCTGCAATAACATCAGCGATTCCAGCCTTGTTGCTGTATCAACCGTTAATAGCTATTTTTGTAATAGGGTTAATAACATTAGGGAATCTTAGAGGAATAAGGGATTCATCTAAGTTATTTGGAATACCAACATATTTATTTATATTATCAATAATAATAATGATAATAACAGGAGTATTCAAAGTATTAGTGTTGAAAGAAAGTCCAGAGCAATTATATGTAGTTCCACAAGCAGCTGGAGATTTAACTTTGTTATTATTCCTAAAGGCCTTTTCTTCAGGATGTACTGCTTTGACAGGTATCGAAGCGGTAAGTGATGGAATACCTAATTTTAAAAATCCAGCTCAGAAGAATGCGAAAATAGTATTAGGAACATTAGCTTGTATTGTTTTTATTATATTTGGTGGGATATCATACCTCTCAACAATGTACAAAGCAGTTCCAGGTCAAGATATTACAGTAATAGCACAAATAGCGATCCAAGTTTTTGGACAAAACAGTTTAATGTTTTTCATAGTACAAGCTACGACAGCTATTATTCTTACACTTGCAGCTAATACTGCATTTTCAGATTTGCCTCTACTGTTATCAATATTAGCTAAGGATGGATATGTTCCAAGACAACTTGGGAAAAGGGGGACTAGATTAAGTTTTTCAAATGGAATAGTATTATTATTTCTAGTATCCTCACTTTTAGTTTATATTGCAGATGGTAGTACTCATATGTTGTTATCTTTATATGCAGTTGGTGTATTTATATCATTCACATTATCACAATTTGGAATGTTTAGAAAATGGACTAAGAGCAAGGAAGGGCATTGGAGACATAAAGCGTTTATAAATGGGTTAGGGGCAGCTGTTACAGCAGCAACATGCATAATAATAGGTGTAGAGAAGTTTAAGCATGGAGCATGGATTGTGCTTGTATGCATACCGATACTTGTAACAGGAATGTTAAGAGTTAGAAGACACTATACTAAAGTTAGAGAGAACTTAAAAATAGAAACAGGTTTAGAGAGTTTAATTGTAAGAGAAGCAATAACAAAACATGTTATTGTGCCAGTTCAAACAATTAATAAATCTTTCATTAAGAGTTTAAATTGCGCTTTAACTCTTGGGGAGAACATAGAAGTTTATCATGTTAGTACAGATGAAGAAGTCACAAAGAAACTAATAGAAAAGTATAATAAGCTTGGGATAGCAGCTCAATTGGTCATAGAAAATGCGCCATACAGAAATGTTAACGAAAAACTTTTAGCGTATGTGGAAGAAAAACATAAGCACTTAAAGAAGCACGAAGTAATAACAATAGTAATGCCTCAATTTATTATACATAAATGGTGGCATCAGACACTTCATAATCAAACATCAATACTTTTAAGAAGATCTATACTTAAGATGAGAAATGTAGTTATTGTAACTGTGCCTTATATAATTAATGAATAGGATCATATAATATAGAAAGGAGAGTACCTCAAAAATATTTGAGGTACTCTCCTTATTTTCAGAGAAATATAATATTTAAAGCTAAAATAGAAAGTACAAGTAAAAGTTAAACTTAAAAAGCATAATATTACTTTGTGTTACTATTTATCAGAAAAGTCTAAATCAACTTTATCTAAAGGAATAACTTTAGTCTTATTCTTTATTTTATAACCTACGTATAAGATTAAGAATAATGGAAGTCCTATATAAGCTGCAATTAATCCATTCCAATCAATAGCCTCAGGAGTAATGTATGAATATCCTTGACCTATTATTATAATAATACACATTAATAATGCTAATATCGGACCAAATGGATATAAACTAGCTCTATATTTTAACTCATTTAAATCTCTTCCTTGATAAATATATGCTTTTCTAAATCGATAGTGACATATTGCGATACCTACCCAAGCTATAAATCCAGCAAGACCAGATGCTGCAACTAGCCAAACATAAACAGTGCTCTCTGCATATAGACCTGTTAAAAAGCAAGCAGAAGCTATTAATGTAGTTAAAAGTACAGCATTTATAGGCACACCTCTTTTATTTATTTTAGCAAAAGCTTTAGGAGCCATGCCTTCTTTAGCCATTGCATAAAGCATTCTACTTGATGCATACATACCAGAGTTACCAGCAGATAGTACAGAAGTTAATATGATTGCATTAATCAATGAAGCAGCACCTGCAATACCAGCTTTTTCAAATACCATTGTAAATGGGCTTGTATCAAGACCAGCCTCAGTAAATGGTATTATTGCTCCTAATACAATAATTGTACCTAAGTAAAATATTAATATTCTCCAGAATATTGATTTTATAGCTTTTGGAATATTCTTCTCAGAATCTTCACTTTCACCTGCAGCAATCCCAATAAGTTCAGTGCCTTGGAATGAAAAACCTGCGATTAAGAAAATAGAAAATATTGATTTGATTCCTCCATGAAAAGGTCCATCTTCAATTGTGAAATTGTGAAATCCTACTTTATCTCCACCCATTATTCCTACAATCATTAAAACACCAATTACTATGAATATAAGAACGGTAACCACCTTAATACCAGCAAACCAGTATTCTGATTCTCCATATGCTCTAGATGATAAAATATTTAAGCCTACTATAATTACTAAAAATAAAATACTCCAATATAGGGCATTTACATCTGGAAACCAGTATTTCATCAACAGAGCACCGGCAACCATTTCGGCCGCAATTGTTATAGCCCAGTTGTACCAGTAGTTCCAGCCAAGGGCAAATCCAAGAGCTGGATCAATAAATTTATTAGCATATGAGCTAAATGAACCAGATATTGGCATATGAGTTGCCATTTCTCCTAAGCTTGTCATTAAAAAGTATACCATTATACCTACTAGTGCATAAGCTACTAATGCACCACCAGGACCAGCTTGGTGGAGAGTATCACCCATTGCAAGGAATATACCGGTACCAATAGATCCGCCTATGGCTATCATGTTTAAGTGTCTTGCTTTTAAACTTCTCTTTAATTCGTGATTTTCTTCACTCATTTTTCTATCCTCCATTATGGTTTTAAATTTCCATAAGCAAGTAACTAAGATAATATAAAAATTAAAACAATAAAAAAAGCCATGAGAGCATACTCATGACATAAATACGAAAGTTACACATTTTAAAAATATGACGAATATCGACATTTACATTAAAAATAGCTCTCCACAAAATAAGTTGTGGCAGTCTTGTATATATTTTACACAAGCCCAGCAAATAGTATTAAAGCAATCAGCTATTTACTTCGGCGAAAGTTCCTTTCTTATTACTTCAATGAGCTTACCTCCATAATAATACTCTTAAATTTCGCGCCTCTATCTTAGTTATTTACCTATTAAGTTATATGTAATTATGTAATAAAATGAGGAATAAGTCAATATAAAATATTTAACAATTTATAAAAATGCATAGAAAATGACTAAAAAATTTGCATATTAAAAGCGATTATCGAAAATTATTTCAATAGTCGCTTTTTTAATATTTATAAATAAATATACTATCTTGGTAAGGATTAGTGTTTGTATTTAGCTTTTTATACAAGTTGGCACCATACTAAGATTATATATTTAAAATAGCATTTTTTATTCTAAATTTAATTTATTTTTTAATATATAGCTTGTTATTATGAAATAAACTATTATGAAGATTATATTAAATACTGTGATAGATATTAAAAATAAATTAATAGGCCAAAGAGATTCAATATTTCTTAGTAAATCAGGCAGTCTAGAGGATGAAAAAGCTATCCCAATAGATGAGGATATTGCACCTGCAATTAAATTTAATATTATGAATGCCCCGAAAGATGAAAGAATTCTATGCTTACTAAATATATGCCCAATTGATATAGAAGCATAAATCATACTAATAAATTTTACAAACTGAAATATCATAGCAATTAATAATTCTATAATAATTACATAAATTTGTATTCCTATTTTAGCATAACCTTCTGAAAGAGCCCTAAAAGTTTCAGAAAAGAATTGACCAAAAGCCCTAGGGTCAAATGCCATAATAATTATTGAAAGTATGGCTACAATTCCACTTATTATAGTCCAAAAAGTGGCAATTGAAAGTTTGCTTGTAATGTTTGTGATGGTGCTCACTGGAAGGGTGTTCATTAAATATCCTTCATCACCAAGCAGATTTTTATAAAATCTTTGGATAATTATGAAAAAGGTGACTATGAATACAGCAGCCATAGTACATCCGTATCCAAAGATGCTTAGTATAAATGGGATTGAACCAAATCCTTGAAGTTTATGGGATAGACCAGTTCCGATAAAAATTTTATTAATGATAGCAAATGCTAATAATACTAAATATAGCGGTATAAGGGTTCTGCCAGTTGCTTTTACCTCATACTTCATTAATTTTCCTAACATCTAAATACCTCCCTAAATAGAGCATCAACACTCTTGCCTTCATTTTCTCTTATTTCATCAACACTTTTAGTTAAGAATATATTTCCATATGATATAAATACTACATCATCTAATATTCTTTCAATGTCAGAAATAAGGTGAGTAGATATAATTATAGTGGCATTTTCATTGTAATTAGTGATTATTGTATTTAAAATATAATCTCTGGCAGCAGGATCAACACCTGCGATAGGTTCATCTAATAAATATAAATCGGCCTCTCTACTCATAACTAAAATAAGTTGTACTTTCTCTTTTGTACCTTTTGACATAGTTTTTAATTTATCGTTGGGATTAATGTTGAGTTTTGATAACATATTGTAAGCTTTCTCAGGATTGAAATTATCGTAGAAGTCTTGAAAAAAGCTAATAATGTCTGAAACTCTCATCCAGTCATTAAGATAAGTCCTTTCTGGAAGATATGAAACAATTTTTTTTGTTTCAATTCCAGGTTTATTTCCTGATATTAATATTTCTCCATTTGATGGAGTTAAAAGACCATTTGCCAACTTTATTAGTGTGCTTTTACCACTGCCATTTGGACCTAAAAGTCCGACAATTCTGCCACGATTGATTTTTAGATTTATCCCTTTTAATGCCTCAGTATTAGAATAGGTTTTAAATAAATTTTTACATTCTAAAATAGGGACATTATTCATATTGTTATTTGTAAAAGTAGACATTGTATCACTTTCGCTAGAGTTATACAATGTTTTATTATCAGCATTATCCATTATTTCATCTCCTTTGATATAATTTCTATAAGTTGGATTGTCTCTTGATTGGTATAACCGATTTTTTCCATATTGTGAAGAAATTTTTCAATTTGATCTCTTGCTAAACCATTTCTTATATTTTTAATCATATTAACGTCCTCCGTAATAAATCTACCACTAGTTCTTTGAGAAAATACTAAACCAGTTCTCTCAAGTTCTGTTAATGCTTTCTGCATTGTATTAGGATTAACAGCTGCATCACCTGCCATATCTCTAACTGATGGCAATTTTTCACCAGCTTTGTATATGCCAGAAACGATTCTAAGTTGTATTTGTTCCATTAGCTGCATGTAAATTGGTCTATCGTCATTAAAATCCCATGACATAGTCTCACTCCTTCGTAAATTGTACTACTGTATTGTTGTACTAAGTTGTTAATACAATAATACAACTATAACTTTTAGCTGTCAAGAAAAATAAAATGATTTTTTGTAGGTTAAATAAGGCAATGAAATCTGTTGAATATTAAAAATTGTGGTGTTATAATTATTTTCAATGGTGTATATACACCTGTAAAATTAATTAAAAGAGGTGTAAATAAACATGGCGATGGATTTAGCAAAAGAAATATTAAAGTTAAAGAGAGAAAAGAATGCTCTTATTCTTGCACACTATTACCAACCAGGAATTATACAAGACTTAGCAGATTATGTAGGAGATTCTTATTATTTAAGTGAAATAGCTAGAGATTGCAAAGAGGAAGTTATAATGTTTTGCGGGGTTAGATTTATGGCAGAGAGTGCAAAAGTTTTATCACCGAATAAGACTGTTTTAATGCCATGTCCTAGTGCAGGATGTTCTATGGCAGATATGGCAAGCGGCAAGGCTTTATTAGAACTAAAGGAAAAGCATCCAGATGCTTATGTAGTTTGCTATATAAATTCAACGTGTAATGTGAAAGCTCATTGTGATGTAGCTGTGACTTCTTCAAGTGCATTGAAAATATTAAAGAAGATACCTAATAAAAAGATTATGTTTTTACCTGATAGGAATCTAGGTGAATATATATCGGAGTTTTTCCCGGAAAAAGAGTTCATATTATGGGATGGATTTTGTAGGTGCCATAATAAGGTAAGCAGAGAAGATATATTGATTCAAAAAGAAAAGCATATAAATGCAAAAGTATTAGTCCATCCTGAATGCACAAAGGAAATCAGAGATATTGCAGATTATATAGGGAGTACAAGTGGAATAATAGATTATGCGACTAAAGATGAAGGAACCGATTTTATAATAGCGACAGAAGAAGGGATTTTACATGAATTAAAGAAAAAGAATCCTAATAAAAATTTCTTTATACCAGGAGATAAAATATGTTGCCAAGACATGAAAAAGACAACCCTTGAAAATTTATATGATGCCTTATTGAATATGAAAAATGAAATGATTATAGAAGAAAATGTTAGAAAAAAGGCGTTAAAATCGTTAGAAAATATGCATTTACTTGCATCGCAAGATGTTAGAAGTAATTAGGAAAAATATGAATAAGTTTGTTGATGTTCTAATAATAGGTTCAGGGGTATCAGGTCTTTATTGTGGATTAAATTTAAGGAAAGATTTAAATGTCTTGATTGTATGCAAAGATAAGATTACTTGTAGTAACACTTATCTGGCACAAGGGGGAATATCTGTTGCAAAAGGTGTTGAGGATATTCCACTATATATAGAGGATACTTTAAAAGCAGGAAGATATAAAAATGATTTGGAGGCTGTTGAAACTTTAATTAATGAATCTATGGTTAACGTAGAATCATTGATTGAAATGGGAATTGCTTTTGATAGAAATGAAGATGGAAGTTTAAACTTTACAAAAGAAGGCGCTCATTCTGTAAATAGGATAGTCCATACAAAGGATAATACAGGAGAAAGTGCTGCAAAAATTTTAATTGATAAAGTGAAAAAGAGAGAAAATATAAGTGTTTATGAAAATACTCATTTTGTAGATATTATAGAAAAAGAAAATAATTGCATTGGAGCCATGTTAATAAGAGAAGATGAGCAAATAAATGTTTATGCAAAAGCTGTTGTATTGGCAACTGGAGGCATAGGTGGATTATTTAATAATTCAACTAATCAGAGAATATTGACAGGAGATGGAATAGCATCAGCAATAAGACACGGTATAGAATTAAAGGATATGGATTATATTCAAATTCATCCGACAGCATTTTATGAAGAAGGTGAAAATAAGAGGAAATTTTTGATATCAGAATCTCTAAGAGGGGAAGGTGGAATTCTTACAAATATAAAAGGGGAAAGATTCATAAATGAGCTTTTGCCGAGGGATGTGGTATCAGAAGCAGTATATAATCAGATAAAAGAGACAGAAGTACCTTATGTAAATTTAGATATAAGGTTTTTGGGAAAAGATTATATAATAAATAGATTTTCAACTATTTATGAGGAATGCTTAAAAAGAGGAACAGATATAACAAAAGAATTTATTAAGGTTTCTCCAGCTCAGCATTTTTTTATGGGAGGAATAAAAGTAGATTTGGATTCTAAAACATCTATGAAAAGCCTATATGCAGTTGGAGAGACAAGCTGTACAGGAGTACATGGTGCTAACAGACTCGCAAGTAATTCATTACTTGAAGGACTTGTATTTTCAAGAAGAGCTGCAATATCAATTAACAACATTGTGGATTATTTGGAAATTAAGGTTTTTCCTGTGGAGAGATTAGAAAAATCATGGGATGAATTACAAGAAGAAAATAAAGAGATAACTGTGAGAACTATAAAAGAAAAGGGTGGAAAGTTAGATGATAAATTATTTAGTTATAGATAAAATAATAAAAGATGCACTTATTGAAGATTGTCCAAGCGATGACATAACCACAAATTCAATCATAGGAGAAGAAAATATCTCTACAGTAGAATTAATTTGCAAGGAAGAAGGCATAGTTGCAGGCCTTGAAGTATTTAGAAGAGTATTTGATTTATTAGGAAATGTGGAGATCGAATTTTATAAGCGTGATGGAGATAATGCACATGTAAAAGACAGAGTTGCTTTTCTAAAAGGTAATACGAGAAGCTTATTAGTTGGGGAAAGGATTGCTCTAAATTTACTTCAAAGGATGAGTGGAATAGCTACATTAACGAATAGATTTATACAAGAAATAAAACACACAAATGCAAAATTATTAGATACAAGAAAAACAACACCAAATTTAAGGATATTAGAGAAATATTCTGTAAAGATTGGAGGTGGATGTAATCATAGATTTAATTTATCTGATGGTATAATGATTAAAGACAATCATATTAGTGCGGCTGGTGGAATAAAAAGGGCTATAGAGCTAACTAGAAAGAATTCTTCATTTGTTAGAAAAATAGAGGTAGAAACTGAAAATTTAGAAATGGTACAGGAAGCACTTTTAGCAGGCGCAGATATAATAATGCTTGACAATATGAATCTAGAGATAGCTAAAGAAGCAGTTGAAATAATAGGAAAAAGAGCCATAATAGAGTTCTCAGGAAACGTTGAACTTAATAATATTAAAGAAATAGCTGAAATAGGTGTTGATTACATATCTGTAGGAGCATTAACACACTCAGCTAAAATATTGGACTTCAGTTTAAAAAACTTAACATTGTTAGAAAATTAAAAATTGATAATTAATATTTCTGTATCAAATGAAACGGATTTTACATGAACATTCTATTATAATAATTCTATAAGTTAATTGATTTATTTAAATGCTATATTTCAATTATTAATGTATGGTCAAAAATTAATGATTAGTGAATTTAAATGAGTGTGAGATTTAGGAGGAGAATTTTATGATAAGAAGAGTTATTAAAATAGATGAAGAGAAATGTAACGGATGTGGTGTTTGCGCAAGTGCCTGTCATGAAGGAGCTATAGGTATAGTAGATGGAAAGGCAAAATTATTAAGGGATGATTATTGTGACGGGCTTGGAGATTGTCTTCCTTCATGTGAAACTAATGCTATTTCTTTCGAAGAGAGAGAAGCAGCTGCTTATGATGAAGAAGCTGTAAAGATAAACATGGAGAAAAGAAATACTGAGCAAAAGAAATTAGAGTTAAACAAGAATCAAACAATTCAATTTGGATGCCCAGGTTCACAATCTAGAATGTTAAGCCATAAGAAGATTGAAGTGAAGGATGCGAGAACTGAGGGTGAGATAGTATCACAATTGAATCAATGGCCTGTGCAGATTAAACTTGTTTCTCCCAATGCAGCATATTTTAATAATGCTAATTTACTTATAGCAGCAGATTGTACAGCCTATGCATATGGAGATTTTCATAATAAGTTTATTAGAAACAAAATTACATTAATAGGATGTCCAAAACTAGATGAGGGAGATTATTCAGAAAAACTAACGACAATTTTGAAGATGAATGATATAAAAAGTGTTACTGTTGTAAGAATGGAAGTTCCATGTTGTGGTGGAATAGAAAATGCTGTGAAAAATGCATTAAAGGCAAGTGATAAAATGATTCCTTGGCAAGTAGTAACTATTTCGACTAATGGAGAAATTATCGAATAAAAATATAAATGAAATAAGGGTATATCTGCATATATAAAAAGTTTTATATGTAGATATGCCCTATAAATTTATAAAAATGATTATTTCAGGGTATACTTAAATTAGAAATGGGAATTTATACAGATAAGTAAAAAATTATATATTCATTAAGGTGAAATAGAGGATATTATTGCTAATGTGTAGAATACTATAATATCGAGATATTTAAGGGGGAGTATATATGAATAAAAGGAAAGTGTTAATACCAATAGACGGAACAGAAAGAAGTATGCATTCTTTAGAATTTGTAAAAGAAATATTTCCCGATAAAGATTCAATTGAAATTATAATAATGAATGTTAAAGAATTAGTACTGATAAATGAAATGATAGTTGCTGATGAGATAAAATTTGCACAAGAATTGGGTGAAGAAATATTACAAGCAGCTAAAGAAAAAATGAAAGATTATAAGACAGAAACTTATTTTACTTTTGGATATCCAGGAGATGAAATAATAAAGAAAGCAAATGAAGAAAATATAGGAGTAATCGTTATGACTAAATCTACTAAAAGAGGTTTAAATCGAATGATTGGCTCAGTAACTACTAATGTTGTCAAACGTGCCAAATGTATTGTAATGATAGTGCCTAATGATTTTTCAATTAGTATTAAATAAGCAAGTTAATCAGTAGGTTTGAAAATTAGAATTTTATAGGCTATCTTAAAAATTGCATTTTAAGGTAGTCTTTATTTTTGAATATAGAATTTTACTATGTATAATGATATAATAAAGCGAAACTTATTTGTTATAATATAAGTATTTATGGAACATTAAGTTAAAGATTTATATTAAATAATAATTTTAAGGTGGAATTTATTTTAACTTATATTAATACATGCGGTTAGTTCATAATTTTCAGATAAGGGATGAGAATTTTGAATTGATATAAATTATATAAAAATTATTTTGTTATATTTAAGGAGTAAGAAATGAGAGCAGTTTATAGAAATCCAAGAGAATTAGCAACATGTTTAAAGGACATTGTGGATACATATTATGATGACCTAATTTCATATGAAAAGATGGAAGAAAGAATTATGAAGATAGTTGATGCTAATAGAGAAGCTATATATAAAGAAAAAAATATGTCAGTTAAGATAGCTAATGTCTTAGGAGATAAAAGAGTAGATGTAATTAATAAAGTAGTTGAAAGTAAAACTAAGTCAGAAGTTTAATGAGTTTTGCGGTTTAGGAGTGAATTTGGAATGGGTAAGAAAGTAATATTAACAGGAGATAGACCAACAGGTAAATTACATATAGGACACTATATAGGTTCTTTAAAAAATAGAGTTGTACTTCAAGAATCAGGCTTATATGAAAGTTTTATAATGATTGCAGATCAGCAGGCTTTAACAGATAATGCAAGAAATCCTGAAAAGATAAGAAATAGTTTAACGGAAGTTGCACTCGATTATTTAGCAGTTGGAATTGATCCAAGCAAATCAAATATATTTGTACAATCACAGATACCAGAACTAAATGAATTAACAATGCATTACTTAAATCTTGTTACTTTATCAAGGTTAGAAAGAAATCCAACAGTTAAGCAAGAAATAAAACAGAAAAATTTTGAAAATAGTATTCCGGCAGGGTTTCTTATTTATCCAGTAAGTCAAGCGGCTGATATTACAGCATTTAAAGCAGACACAGTACCAGTTGGAGAAGATCAACTGCCTATGATTGAGCAAACAAGGGAAATCGTTAGAAGTTTTAACTCTATATATGGAGAAGTTCTAGTTGAGCCAGAAGCAGTACTTCCAAGTTCTAATGCAGGAAGATTACCTGGAACGGATGGAAAAGCTAAAATGAGTAAGTCAATAGGAAATTGTATTTATCTATCTGATGATGCTGATACAATTAAGAAAAAAGTAATGTCAATGTATACAGATCCTAATCATATAAGAGTAGAAGATCCAGGGCAAATAGAAGGAAATACTGTATTTACTTATCTGGATGTATTTGCAACTGATAAAAATGCTGTTGAAGAAATGAAAGAGCATTATAAACGTGGTGGTCTTGGTGATGTAAAAGTAAAAAAATACTTGAATGAAATTTTACAGGCTGAATTGGAACCAATAAGAAATAGAAGAATTGAGTTTGAAAAAGATATAGATGCAGTATATAAAATGCTAAAGGATGGTAGTAACAAGGCTAGAGAAGTGGCAGCTAATACTCTTAGAGAAGTTCGAGAAGCAATAGGGATAGAATATTTTACTGGAAAATAATAAAGTAAATTCATTAGAGGGGGAATTCAAAATGAAAGCTATTGGAATATTAAATTATCCAGTAGAAGATGTGTTCCATATTTTTATAAAAAATGCAAAGAAAGATTTTTCGGATTTTAACGAAGAAGATGCGACAGGATGTAAGATTCAAAAGAGTATAAATACTGGTAGACCTAATCCAGTAGAATGTACAGTTGAAATAACAGGATATACAAAAAATGAAAAATATCAAATTACTACCTCAACTGATTTTACAACATGTGTATCCACATATAATTTCAAAGGGCAAAAAGATGGCACAACCAAATTAGTATTTGAAGAAGAACAGTCAACAGATAAATTTTTTGGATATATGTCATTATGGATTCAAAGATTTATGGCTAGGCGCGCCTTTAAGGCAAAGTATAATAATATTGTAGATGCTCTCAATAATGAATTGAAGACATATGCTAATAATAAAGAACGAAGCAAGCCTAAAAATAAATAATAAAAATACAGGGTTGTAAAATCAATCCTGTATTTTTATTTTATTAAAAAATATTAAAACCAATTACCATTATTAAAAATTTTAATTTCTTCACCAGCTGGTGTAATACCAGTTATATTTGTATCTTTAGTTCCTATCATAAAATCAACATGTATCAACGATACATTTGAACCAGATAGAATTGATTCTTCTCTTGTCATTTTTTCTCCTTTCTTTATACAGCAAGGATATGAAGAACCAAGAGCCAAATGGCATGAAGCATTTTCGTCATATAATGTATTATAAAAAATTATATTTGAATTTGAAATTGGAGAATTATATGGAACTAAGGCAACCTCACCTAGATATCTTGAACCTTCGTCTGTATTAAGAAGCTCAGTTAAAATATCTAATCCAGTTTCAGCAGAACAAGCTACAACTTTACCATTTTTAAATGTTAAGGAAAAATTGTTTATTAAATTTCCACAATAGCTTAAAGGCTTTGAGCTAAAAACAATTCCGTTTACGTCATCCAATTTAGGGGTAGTATAAACTTCTTCTGTAGGCATATTAGCAATAAATCTCAGACCATCTTGTGTTATATCCTCACCCCCGCACCAAATATGATCTTGAACTAATCCTATTTTTAAGTCAGTTCCAAGAGAATTTGTAAAATGAAGATATTTAAATTTATAGGAATTTAATTCTAATACCTTATCATGAAGAAGGTTAGTGTGTTTATTCCATGCATCTATAGGATTCTGTTCTTTAAGTCTCATAACAGTAAAAATTGCATCCCATAATTTTTCAATTGCTTCACATGAGTTAGATTCACTAAAGACTTTTTTTGCCCAGTTTTCAGTTGGAATTGAAACTATGCACCAAGCATTTTTGTTGGAAGTACATGCGCTATGATATTTCTCTAAGGCTGTACGTCTGCCTTTTTGGTATGCCGATATTTTATCCGAATCTACATCTTTGAAAATATCTGGATCAGATGCGGAAATACTCAAAAATGCTGCATTATTTTCTACGTAATAGTCATATTTATCTTTTTCAAATTTTGGCGTAATAGAAAGAATTTCCTTTGAAGAATTATTAAATCGTATCTTATTGAATTTTTCATCATTATAATTTATAACTACATCAGAAGCACCAGATTTATAGGCTTCATCCGCAAGTAGCCTTGCAAAGTTACTACACTCAATAGGGCTATTTATAACTAAAAGTCCATCTTTTTGTATATTTACACCTTTGATAATAGCAAGTTTAGCATATTTAGATAAAAGGTTATCTAACAATTATATCACCTCATTACATAATAGATTTTTATAGTACTGGTTAATTTAAAATACTTTGCATTTGGAATTACGGTCTATAATTAACATTATAACAATTTTTGCAAGTTATCTACTATAGTAAAATAAAGAATATACAAAATAAGAATTATTACTAATAATTATGGAAATAATATGAGATAAATTCATTACACAACAAGATACATATATACTTTAAGTTATACAATATAGTATAATGAGTTTAAATAATGACTTGAAGTAGATAATAATATTTCTAGTTGAGTAAATTTTTATGTTAAATTTCAGGAGGTTTCTAATGAAAAAATTATTGGTTTTAGACTCAAATTCACTTATGAATAGGGCTTTTTATGCTTTGCCTCCTCTTACAAATAGTGATGGAATAAATACTAATGCCATTTATGGTTTTATAAATATGCTACTTAAAATGAAGGATGAAATTAATCCAGATAGTATAATTGCTACTTTTGATTTGAAAGCACCAACTTTTAGACATAAAGAGTATTCTGAATATAAAGCAGGTAGGAATAAGATGCCGCCAGAACTTGCGGAACAATTCCCGATTATTAAAGAACTATTTAAGTTAATGGGAATTAAGATATTTGAAGTTGAAGGCTTTGAGGCAGATGATTTGATTGGAACAGTATCAAAATTTGCTGAGGACAATAATACAGAAGTATTTGTAGTTACAGGAGATCGTGATGCACTTCAACTAGCATCAGAAAAAACTAAAATTATAATTACTAAGAAAGGTGTCAGTGAAACTGCTGTTTATGATAAAGAAAGCTTTATGGATGAGTTTGAAGTGACTCCAGAGCAATTTATAGATGTAAAAGGATTAATGGGAGATAAGTCAGATAATATACCAGGCGTTCCAGGAGTGGGAGAAAAGACTGCTTTTAAGCTTATAAAGGAATATGGATCTGTTGAAGAAGTTATTAAAAATATAGATAAAATTTCCGGGAAAAAACTTAAGGAAAATTTAGAAAATAATGTTGAACAAGCAATATTTTCTAAGAAATTAGCTACAATTATGAGAGAAGTTCCAATCGAATTAAATTTAGAAGATATAAGTTCTAGTAATAAAGAAAATATATTAGAAATTAAGAAGATGCTCATTAAACTTGAGATGAAGTCAATATTATCTAAATTTAATGATGACACAGTTCAGGAAGAATCTAACATTGAAGTGAGAAATATTACTACAATTGAAGATATGAAAGCATTATTCTCAGAGATGAGAAATAGAATTTATATAGATTATACTTTAACTGATGCATCTAGATATTCTAAATTAAAACTTGAATATTTAATATTCGGAGAAGAAAATAAGGGTACTATTATAGATTTCAAAGACATAAGTTCTAAGGATAGTGAAGAAGCTTTAAAAGTTTTAAAAAATCTTATGGAAGATGATAATGTTAAAAAAGTTATTCATGATGGAAAAAACTTTGTTACATTTTTAAATAAAAATCAAATTGAAATAAAGGGATTTGATTTTGATACTGCGATAGCAGCTTATTTAATTGATTCATCAAAGAGTAAATATGAAATTCTAGAACTTGTTAATCATTATATTGGTGATAATCCTAACAATGAAGACAGCAATATTAAAGCAATTCTTTGCAGTTACTTACCTATGGTTTATGAAAAATTAAAAGAAAATCTTCATAAGGAAAATATGGATCAACTTTATTATGAAGTGGAGCATCCATTAATTTATGTGCTTTCATCCATGGAGAGTATTGGATTTAACATAAATCAAGGTATGTTAGATGAGCTACAGACTAAGTTTAAAAAAGAAATTGATAAAACACAAAAAGAAATATATGAATTAGCGGATGAGGAATTTAATATTAGTTCTCCTAAGCAACTAGGAAAGATATTATTTGAAAAATTGGATTTGCCAGTCATTAAGAAAACAAAAACTGGATATTCAACTAACCAAGAAGTTTTAGAGAAGCTAATGAATAAGCATGATATAATACCTAAAATAATGTATTATAGGCAAATTACAAAGATAAATTCTACATATGTAGAAGGTTTAAAAAATGTGGTTGATGAAGATGGGCGTATCCATTCAAACTTCAATCAAACTGTGACTACAACAGGAAGACTATCAAGCACAGAACCTAATTTGCAAAATATTCCTATAAAATATGAAATGGGTAGAGAAATAAGAAAAGTATTTATACCAATGGAAGAAACTGATATACTGGTTTCATGTGACTATTCGCAAATAGAATTAAGGGTATTGGCTCATATTGCTGGAGATGAAAATATGATAGATGCATTTGAGCATCATAGTGATATTCACACAAAGACTGCTTCGGAAGTATTTAAAGTCCCAGTAGGAGAGGTTACTTCTCTTATGAGAAGTAGAGCAAAAGCAGTTAATTTTGGGATAGTGTATGGGATAAGTGCGTTTAGTCTTGCAGAAGATTTAAAGATCACAAAGAAAGAGGCAGAAGAATACATGTCTATATATTTAGAAAGATATCCTAAGATAAAAGAATATCTTGAAAATGTTGTAGAGGAAGCTAAAGAAAAGGGATATGTATTGACAATTTTAAATAGAAGAAGATTTATTCCTGAGATAAAATCTTCCAATAAGATAGTTAAGGCTTTAGGTGATAGATTGGCAATGAATGCACCAATTCAAGGAAGTGCAGCTGATATAATAAAGCTTGCAATGGTAAATGTTTATAACAGATTAAATGAAAAAGAGTTAAAAAGTGAATTAATCCTTCAGGTACACGATGAACTTATTTTAAATGTAAAAAAAGACGAATTTGAAGAAGTTAAAAATTTAGTTGCTTATGAAATGGAAAATGCAATTAAGTTAAAAGTAGCACTTGATGTGGATGTTAATTTTGGAGATACATGGTACGATGCCAAATAATGTATTGTGGAATTAAAAAAAGGTGGTTTTTATAAAATGGTTAAGATTGGTTTAACAGGTGGAATCGGCACCGGAAAAAGCACTGTATCAAATATTTTAAGTAAAGAAGAACTAAAAATAATAGATGCAGATGCTATAGCTAAAGAAGTACTTGAAAATAATCCAAAGATATTAGAAATGGTTCGGGCACAATTTGGAGCAGGTTTCTTTGACTGGAGAGGTGAATTTAGAAGGAAAGAATTTGGAAACCACATATTCAGATTTCCTAAACAAAGAATAAAATATGAAAGTATAATTATGCCGTATATTAAACAATCAATTGAAGAAAAGATAAAATTGTACGAACAAAAGAATGAAAAAATAGTAATAATAGATGCTCCTACTTTAATTGAAAATAATATGCATGAGGAAATGGATTATATTGTACTTGTATATGCGGATAATTCAGTTCAAATTCAAAGAGTTATGAATAGAGATAAATTAACTAAAGTTGAAACTGTTAGTAGAATAAATTCTCAAATGTCTATGGAAGAAAAAAAAGAGTTTGCGAATATTATTATTGACAATAATACTGATTTAATTGAATTGCAGAAGCAAGTTTATGATTTTATTGATTTTATAAAACTAATATGCTAAGTAAGGAGAATATAATGAAGTTTCTAAGAAAAACCTTTTGTGCAATAGTATTCTTAGTAGTAATTGTAGCAGCAATTGGCATAGGTTCGAGATATATTATAAAAGAAAAGTTTTTTCCTTATAAGTACCAGCAGTATGTTGATATGTACAGTTCGCAGTATAATCTAGATCCATTGCTAGTACTAGCAGTTATAAAAACTGAAAGTAAATTTGATGATGATGCGCATTCACATAAAAATGCAGTAGGTCTTATGCAAATAACGGTTGATACTGGACAATGGGCAGCGAAAGAAATGGGATATAATACATTCACTAAAGAAGACCTATATAATGAAGAATATAATATTAAAATGGGATGCTGGTACCTTAGGCGTTTGAATGATACTTTTGATAAAGATATGGATCTAACAATTGCAGCATACAATGCAGGACCAACTAATGTGCAATCATGGCTTGATAATAGAAAATACTCTTCAGATGGAAAAAGTGTAGATTATATACCTTTTGGAGAAACAAAAAAATATGTTGATAAGGTAAACACATATTATCATATATATCAATATCTTTATGATAAAAAAGACGATTATTTTGAGGCAGATAAGGTAGTTGATCTAATGAAAAGCTTCCTAAATGTACATTTCTTAAGTTAATTATTAGTCTCTGCCTAATAATTAACTTAAATATTTTATGAAAATTACTTGAATTTTAAATAAGAATAGATTATCATTAAATGAGTAATTTATATTTGCAGGTGTGGTGGAATGGCAGACACGCTATCTTGAGGGGGTAGTGTTCACATGGACGTACGGGTTCAAGTCCCGTCACCTGCACCAAAATTTGAATAAATTTCGTTGAGTTTGCTATTTTAGTAACTTGGCGAAGGTCTTATATATAACACATATTTAGTTATGAAGAATAGCTACATATGTGTTATTTTTTTGAAAAAACGTGTATTAGGATACATAATATATTTTTTATTTTAAAATCTTACCATTGTTTATAATATTATTACATGACTAATTAAACCTCTAAAATTACAAATAATAGAATTGAATTCAAGAAAGTTTTTAATGTTAATTAAGGAAACGACAATATAATTATTGTAATCATAGTTAAAAATTAAATTTTAATGAAATTAAAAAGGTTTTTGTAAAAAACATCGAATAAGTATTTATACAAAATAAATTTATTGGATATTTATTATGTAATTAAAGGGGGAGTGGGTTTTAATGTTTAAATCGATTAAAGGTAAATTAGTGTCACTTATATCTATGCTTATTATTTCAATGGTTCTTTTAAGTTTATATTCAATTAATAACTTAAGTGTGATCAATACAGTTTCAGCTAATATGTCTACAGAATTAATTCCTGGGTTAATTCAATCAGGAAATATAAATACGATGACATCTGATTTTAGAATACTGGAATATGAACATATAATATCAAATGACAAAAATGAAATGGCTCAAAAAGAAAAAGATATGGAAGCGAAGAATAGTGAAATCCAAAGCAGTATGCAACAATATGAAAAAACATTTTATGATGATAAAGATAAGCAATTATTTGAGACAGCTAAAAATGATTGGAACCAATATTTGAAGGTGCATGAGAAAGTTATAAGCTTGAGTAGAGATTTAAGAACTGATGAAGCTATGGAAATTATGAATGGAGAAGCAAAGAAATATTTTAGCTCAGCATCAGAATCATTGAATGAATTGTCTAAGTATAATCAAGAAATGGGAGCGGATTTTTCTAAGCAGGGTAGTGATATATACCAAAAAGTAAAGAATATATCGATAATAATTATTTCAGTATTAATTATTCTTTCAATAATTATTTCATTTATGATTATTAAAGGAATAGTAGCATCACTAAAAAGTTTAAAGAATGAGCTAGATGCACTTGCAGAAAAAGGTGGGGATCTAACTCAAGAAATTAAAGTTAAATCTAAGGATGAAATTGCTGGACTTGCAAATAGTTTAAATAAATTTATATCAAACTTAAGATTAATAATTAGTGAAGTCAATGAGAGTACTGAAAATGTTATACATATAAATAATGATATAAATAGTAAGATAGATAATCTATCAAGCACAATAGAAGAGGTTTCAAGTAGTACAGAGGGTATTGCTGCGGGAATGGAAGAAACGGCTGCATCATCAGAGGAGATGTTAGCAACATCTCATGAAATTGAAAAAGCTGTGGAGGGAATCTCGGAAAAAATTCAAGATGGATTAATATCAGTTGAAGGAATACAAAAGAGTGCAGATGATGTTAAGAAAAATACAATCGAGTCACAAGAAAAAGCTAAGGCGATATTTTTAGAGACAAAAGAAGGTCTTGAAAAAGCTATTGAAAACTCTCATATTGTAGCTAGAATTAGTATATTATCTGAATCTATAATCGAGATTGCCGCACAAACAGATTTGTTGGCATTGAATGCTGCTATTGAAGCTGCTAGAGCAGGGGATGCAGGAAAAGGATTTGCAGTTGTTGCAGAAGAGGTAAGAAAACTTGCAGAAGAATCTAAGAATGTAGTTAATGAAATAAAGAATGTTACTGATAAAGTTACAGAATCTGTAGGCGATTTATCAAGCAATTCAAGTAAGCTTTTGAAATTTATTTCAAATAACGTAGATAATGATTATAAATCTATGATGGAAGTCGCAGATAAATATAGCAAGGATGCAGAATTTGTTAATAGTTTAGTTTCGGACTTTAGCTCAACTTCAGAGGAACTTTTGGCATCCATACAGGATATTTTAAAAACAATAGATCAAGTTGCAGAAGCTTCCACAGATGGAGCGGAAGGAACTACTGAAATAGCAGAAAAGGTAGTCGAAATAAATGAGAAAACTAATAAAATAATATTAAATATAAATGAATCTAAAGAGAGTACAAGTAAATTAATTAAAAAAATATCTACATTTAAATTTTAATAAAAGTAATTGCTAATTTCAGATTCTGATACATAGAAGGAAGAGATAAGAATTGATTAACTATTAGTAATTTTATAGCCTTTAGCATAATAGCTAAGGGCATTTTCTTTATTTTTTTATCATACATCTCATCTTAATTGAATAGGTAAATGTATAATAGTTAATTTCTCCAGAATAGAAATAAAGTTTTAAGTACGGAAAATAATTATTGGAGAAAAAATGACTCTTGGTCATTTTTGTGTGATATAATCTATACAAAGAAATATTTTCTGACAGGAGCATTGAATATGAAGAATATAATAAATATTTTTAAACGGGATATGAAGAATATATTTACTAATTGGGTGGCAGCGCTTGTTGTAGTAGTTTTAATGATAATACCATCTTTATATTCATTAATAAATATTGAGGCATCCTGGGATCCATATTCTAATACGAAGGGAATAGAAGTTGCAATTGTTAATGAAGATAAGGGAACGGTATACAAAGAACATAGTATAAATTTAGGCGATGAATTAGTTGATAAGCTCAAGGAAAATGATCAATTAGGATGGGTATTTGTAGACAAAGAAACTGCCAAAAATGGTTTAACAAATGAAAAGTATTATGCAATGATTGAAATACCACAAGATTTTTCAGAGGATGTTACGACTGTAGTTAAGAAAGACGTTACAAAACCTAAGTTAATATATACTGTAAATGAGAAGAAAAATGTTATTGCATCTAAAATAACTGATGCAGGTGTAAAAAGTGTCAAAACTCAATTAGATGAGAATATAGCAAAGAGTATATCGGGAATAATGTTCAGATTATGTGATGAGGTTGGTATAGATATACAAAATAACAGATCTGAGCTTAGAAATATAATAGATTCAGTATATAAATTAGATGATAATATGCCTGAAATTGAAAAAATGCTAGATGAAGCAATTAATGGAACAATAAGTGCTTCTGAGTTAATGATAAAAACAAATGAGCTTATACCAACTGCAGCAGACACTGTTGATGAAACTGCTGAATTTTTAAATAATACACAAAGTTTTCTAAATGAAACACAAGGAGATTTGCAGAATGAATCTCCAAAAGTTAAAGAAGACCTTATTGAATGTGAAAATACGCTCGATATTATAGGGACAGAGCTTAAAAATGTTGATGAAAATATATCACCAGAAGTAGAAAAAAAAGCATTGTTACAGATATTAGATACGTCTAAAGCAATTAGGACTAGTGCTAGCGATGCTAAATCTAGATTGAAGAACATAAAAAAAGCTATTGATAAGATTAGCGAAATAGAAATTCCTAAACCTTCAATTGACAACTCACTACAAAGCTATGATGAAATAAAAAAGCTTCAGCAAGTTTTTGATAAACAAGCAGATGTAATTGAAAATCAAAGAGATTTGTTAAAGCAAGAGAGTAGGACAATTTCTAAAATTATAGATAGGTTAGATAATATAGATAATAATCTTGATAAATTAATTGATAGAACTAATAAAGATATTGATAAATTAAATAGTGGAGATAAAATATTGGACACGCAGGATCTTACAGATACTAGAAAAGTATTAGATGATTTGCATAATTTAGTTTCTGATATAACAGATAATTATGATTCAGAAATTGTACCAACAATTAATAAGGGGTTTGACTCAATGAGCGAGATAATTGATACTGGGTTAAACTTATCGGCTCAAGGAAAAAAAACTTTGCCAGATGTTCAAGAGATGTTGAATACTTTCAAGAATACAGCAGATTTATCTAATGATGAATTAAAAAAATTAAAAGAGAAGTTCCCAGATATAAGAGACAATGTACATGAGCTTGCGCAGAGACTTAAGAAAATAGATAACAAGAAAGATATTGATGAATTATTAGATATGATAACAAATGATTGGAACGCTCAAAGTGATTTTTTATCTAGTCCTGTAGAAATTCAGGATAATAGATTATTCCCATGGCCTAATTATGGATCTACAGTAACGCCATTTTATACAGTTCTTTGCTTATGGATTGGGGGATATGTATTATCAGTCCTAATTGGAACAGAGTCACATTCTATAGAAAATGATAAAGAATTAAATAAGTACGAGAAATATTTTGGAAGGCTATCGTTATTTTTATTTATAGGAATAGGCCAAGCTTTAGTAGCTAGCCTAGGAGCATTATTTATATTGCATTCTTATTCAGTTCATCCAGTAATGTTTGTCTTCTATTGTATATTTATAAGTGTTGTATTTAATTGCATAATTTATACAGCTGTTAGTCTTTTTGGGTATGGAGGAATAGTCATAGGTGTGGTATTGCTTGTTATACAAGTTGCTGGAACTAGTGGCAATTTCCCAATAGAAGTTAATCCGGCAGGATATCAAAAGCTATTTCCATTTCTTCCATTTACCTATGCAATAAGTGGGGTTAGACAAATTATGGCAGGAGTAATATATTCAATATTATTTAAAGATAGCATTATATTATTTATGTTTATGATAGGATCAATTATTATTGGAGTTTTGGCTAAAGAACCGATAAATGCAAAAAGAATAAATATTGTTGAAAAATTAAAAGAAAGTTCAATAATGAGTAGTTAAAATAATCTATATTGCAATACTAGGGGAATTAATTATGAAGAATATATTTAGAATATATAAAAGAGATATTAATAAAATACGTACTAACTGGGTAGCAAGACTTATGATTATGGTAATGATAATTATTCCATCTATGTACTCATTGATAAATATAAAAGCTTCATGGGACCCTTATTCCAATACAGCTGGAATTAAGATTGCTATTATTAATGAGGATAAAGGTACTGTATTTAAGGACAAGAATATAAATTTAGGAGAAGATTTAGTTGATAAACTTAAGGAAAATGATAAATTAGGATGGGTTTTTACAGATAAGGAAAATGGGGAGCAAGGTTTGCTACTAGAAAAGTATTATGCAACAATTGAAATTCCAGAAAACTTTTCTGAAGACATTACAACATTGTTAGAAAAAAATATTAATAAACCAAAGTTAATATACACAGTAAATGAAAAGAAAAATGCGATTGCTCCCAAGATGACAGATTCAGGTATAAAAACAGTAAAAAATGAGTTAGACGAAAATGTAATTAAGACAGTCTCAGGAATATTGTTTAGGATATGTAACGAAAGAGGAGTTGATATACAGGACAACAGGCCTAAGCTTAGAAAAATAGTTGATAACATATATGAGTTAGATGATAATGTGTCAGAAATCGAAACACTTTTAGATGATGCAAGCAACGGAACAGCTAATTTGAAAAATGTGTTAACTAAAACTAATGATATGCTTCCAACAATATCTAATGCTATTGATTCATCAAGTGATTTTTTAAATAATAGTAAATCGGTTTTAGATGATACTCAGGGAAAACTATCAGATATTTCTCCAACAGTAAAGCAGGACCTAATAAAATCAGAAAATGTACTCGATAATTCAAGTGTAGAACTTAAAAATCTAGATGAGAATGTATTACCAGAAGTATCTAAAAAGGTGTTATTAAATGTAAGGGATTCTGCTATTGCAACAGAAGAGACGATTAATAATGTTAAATATAGACTTAGAAATATAAAGAAACTCATTGATAAATTAAGTGATATAGAAATCAAAATACCTTCATTTGGTGATAATGTTCCGAATATAGATTCGATAAAATTAATTACAGACAAACTAGATAAACAATTAAATTCAGTAAAAAATATGCAAGATGATTTGAAAGATATAAGTAAAGTGATTTCAGATAATATTGATAAGCTAGATACGATTGAAGATAAATTACAAATAGTAGCTGATAAATCGGATGAAGAAATTAAGAAAATAGATAATGATGAATTAAATGTGCAAACACTTAAGGATATTATAAAAGTTGTAGATGAAGTACATAGTTTGGTGGCAGATATTACAGACAACTATGATTCAGAAATTGTACCAGGAGTAGAAAAGAGCATTAATTCAACTAGAAAGGTTTTAGATGATAGCTTATCTATTATTGATGAAGGGAGAAATACATTACCAGAAGTAGAAAAATTGCTAAGTGTTTCACAGGATGCAACCAACTTAACTAACGATGAATTAACTAGTTTAAAAAGCAGGTTACCAGACGCTAAAAATAAGATTCATGAATTGTCAGATAAAATCAAGGACATGGATGAAGAAGATAAAATTGATGAATTATTAGACATGATGACAAGCAATTGGGAAAATCAAAGTGATTTTGTAGCGAGTCCAGTTGAAATAGAAGATAATAGATTATTTCCATGGCCTAATTACGGCACAGCTACGACTCCATTTTATACAGTACTTTGCTTATGGGTTGGGGGATTGTTGGCATCGGCTTTATTATCGCTGGAAGCACCTAAATTTGATGATGGAACAAAAATTAAACCATATGAAATGTATTTAGGAAAACTATTATTATTTTTGACAGTTGGAGTATGCCAAGCATTAGTTGCAAGTATAGGTAGCTTAATTATGCTAAAGGTTTATGCAGTTCATCCTATAATGTATATTTTTTATAGTATATTTGTAAGTATTATATTTGTAATTGTTATATATACTGCAGCAAGTATACTAGATGATGTAGGGAAAGCCGCAATTGTTATAATATTAGTACTTCAGATGGCAGGAGCAAGTGGTAACTTTCCGATTGAAGTTGCACCAGTATTTTTTCAAAAATTGTTTCCTTTTTTGCCTTTTACATATGCAATTAGTGGTATGAGACAGATTATGGCGGGAATAGTGTATTCAATATTGATTAAAGACATAGCAGTTTTGTCTATATACATGTTTGTTTCATTAATTGCTGGAATATTATTAAAAGGATTTATGAACAGTATTACAAATAATTTTATGGAGAAATTAAAAAAGAGTGGAATATTGAGACATTAGTAGTTGTTAAAATAAAATTATTATTAATTGGAATAAATAGTCAACACAACTGATTGCTGGCTATTTTTTTCTGCAAAAAATTAATTGTATACATTTATTTATAAAAGTAAGGTGGCATAATAGAAGAAAATGATATAATAAGGTTATAGTTTCATAAAATAGGGGGAAAAATGGAAAAGTATAAAAGACTATCAAATGATTTTGTTATGAGTAAATCTATAATCATATATATTTATATGATAAGTATATTTTTATATTTTATATTAAAATTTATTGTTAATGATGCTAGTGTACATATACCTTTAATTTTTAGAATTTATTACATAACCCTAAGTATAATTTTATTTGTATTATTAAAGCAAGTGAGAAGATTTTACAAAAGATATGTTTCGAAGATAATAATAATATTTTTCTCATTAATGATATTTATATCATCGTTTGGATTTATAATGAAGATTTATGATGCAAATAGCTTAATAGAAATTAAAAATTATATAAATTTAAGCAGAGAGAGCATATTACTAATAGAAACTTTTGCTAGTTATGTATTAACTGAATATTATTTGGAAAGAAGAAAATTAAAGATAGAAAGTTACGGAATATTAATTTTAATTATTACATGTACTTTACTGAGTTATTTTTCTAATTTGACTATACTCTTTGTGAAAATTATATATACGGTTATTGAGATACCAGCATTTATAAAAATAGTTATGAACTTAAAAAAATCAAACTACTTAAGGGAACATGGATGGAGTATCATAAAAGTTTACATATCCTCAACGGTTCTGATATTTTTAATTAATATATATGCATTTAACAATAGCCAATATATAAAAGATGCATTAATTGAAGTTATACATTTTGCAAACTTTACAATGCTTTGGAATTTTATTATATCTAGGTTGGTTAAAGATCCATATAAGGCCTTATCACGTTCATTGAATGATAAAAATGGGGAACTAGATGAACTAAATCATGAAATAGAATTAGGAAATGCTAAGTTAGAGAGTTCAATAAATTTATTAAGAAGTAAAGAGTATTTATATTCAACATTATTTAGGTTCATGCCTCATCCAATTATAATTCTGAATGCAGATAATGATAGAATATTATTTGTGAATAAACAATTTTTAAAGATTTCGGGAATCTCAAAAAAAAGAGAAATAATAAATAAAAAAATAAGCAATTATATTGATTTTGTAAATAATAATGCAGAAAATAAAGATTATGATGCAATTCTTTATATAGGAAATCAAAAAAAATTTATAAAGGCAGAATTTTTGCCTTATTATGAAAATGTATCATGGAAATTGCTATTGATTAAAGATAGAACTTCTAAAGTTCTTGTGGATGAAATAAGGAAAGAAGTTGAGAATAAACAAATTGAAGAAAGTATTAGGAGAGAATTTCTTTCAAATATAAGTCATGATTTGAAAACTCCGATAAATGTAATATATTCGGCAATGCAGGTAGAAAAAATATATGTTGAAAAAGAAGACTTTGATATATTAAAGAAATATAATGATATATCTAAGCAAAACTGTATCTCTTTAATTAAATTAACCAACAATTTAATAGATAATTCAAAGATAAATTCCCATTATTTGACGCCAAGATTAGAGAATATGAACATAGTTGAGGTCATAGAGGACAATGTGATGTCATTAGTAGAATATGTGAAGTTAAATAATATAAATTTAATTTTTGATACTAATACTGAAGAGTGTTACTTGGATATTGATCGTGAATTTATGTATAGAATAATTCTAAATTTAGTTTCTAATGCTGTGAAATTTACTAAAGATGGTGGACAAATATGCGTGGTGGTAAACGAATTTGATGATAAGGTCAATATATCTGTAAAAGATAATGGAATTGGAATAGATGAAGAATTTATATACGAAGCATTTAATAGATATTCAATTGGAGGAAATTGTAATCCTGACCGAAAAAGTGGGACAGGCATAGGGCTTTTTGTAGTAAAACAATTAATTGAACTACAAGGCGGAAAAATCGAAATAAAAAGAAATAATAATTTAGGGACAACTGTAAGTATTGAATTTAGGAAAGGGATATAGAGATGTATAATGGTTTCTTAGCATTGGACAAAATAAAGATAAAAATTAGAAACATTCAGAAGTATGCATTTTTAACGGTACTAATAATTTTATGCTCTATTCTTACTGATAATGTTAATTTTTATTTGCTATTGAATAATATAATTGCAATATCTATGATTTTGGCGTTTATTTATGTGTATATAATAAGGGGGAAGTTTGTCGGTAAAGGTTTTGTAGCAAGATTCAAAGTGATATATTTAATACCTATTATGATACTAGCTATAAATGTTACTGAGATAATAATGTTATTTAAGGATATTCCTAAAAGTTACTTCATACTTTTTTATAGCATGCACGCTACTTTAGAATATTGCATAATAAAAATAGGACTCCTGGTTAAAAATAATAATAGAAAGAGTCTTGTAATATGTATATCCGAAATAGTAATTATCATAATGCTTGGTATTGGCTTTAATGGAGGAAATGGAATACATAATCCTTATGAACTATCATTTTTTATATGGAGCATTACTATAAGTGTTTTGTTAAGCATAGGTTTGTGCATATCTACAGCACAAGATATGTTATCTAAAAGAAAACAATTTACCATTGCTGAATTTAGACAAATAATATTTTATATTTTTTCTATATTATTTAATTATTTGGGATTTATATGTCTTTATATGAGCTATGTGAAAGTTTCTGAATTTATATTAATTGTTAAATGTATTACTTTATATAAATTTTATGATTACATAATAAGTAAAGTAGTGGATAGTTCATTAAAAGAACTTAATAATAATATAGGCAATGCAACTAAAACAAAGAAAGAACTTAACTCTATATTAAGGAAAAGGAATTCTATATTAAATGAAATAAGTGTAATGATCAAAAAGAGTGGAGATAGGAATAATGAACTAATTGATTCTATTTATGGAGGTGTATTTCTATTTTACTTAGATAGACTTCGACACATAAATAAGAGGACATTAAAAACTTTAAACATAACTAATGATGAGATCTTAGGAATAGAAATAAATGATTTTATAAAAATGTATTTTGATATAACGCTTGAAGATATTAAGAAAGCGGGCAATTATATCCCATGCATAAAAATGAAACATACTGATTTCGAAGTTGAAATATTTTTGGCTTCCATAGATGAGATAAGCAAGATTCTTTACATACATGATATAAGTGAAATTAAAGAAAATAAAAAGATGAGAGAAATTCTTGAAGAATATTTGCAAGAGGATGAAATAAAAAAAGAATTTTTCTCTAATATTTCTCATGAACTAAAAACGCCTATAAATCTTATATTTTCTGCATTGCAGGTCAATCAAATTTATTTTAATGAAAATAATCTAGATGGAGTAAATAAGAATAGAAAGATCATAAAACAAAATTGTTTAAGGCTAATAAGGACTATTAATAATTTTATAGATGCTAATAAAATTTCAGAGGGATATCTAATTCCGAATTTAAAAATACATAATATAGTTAACATCGTAGAAGAGGTTTCGATGGCGTCTAATAAGTACATAAAATTAATAAATAATACTTTGACATTTGATGCACAGGAAGAAGAAATCTATGTTAAGTGTGATAAGGAAATGATAACAAGAATTATGTTGAATATTCTTTCTAATTCTGTTAAATATGGAAAGCAAGGGGGGAGAATAAATGTGAGTGTAGAGCTTGATAAGTATAACAAAATTGCTATAAAAGTTAAAAATGATGGCTTGAAAATTGATAAAGAAACCATTCCGTATATTTTTGATAAATTCACTAAACTGAATAAAACTTTTAATAGACTAAAAGAAGGAAGCGGTTTAGGTTTATTTTTAACTAAAGCCTTAGTTGAACTTCAAGAAGGAACTATACGGCTCACATCAAATAATAGAGGAAATGAATTCACCATAATTATGCCTATGGCTGAGCAATCGTATGAAGATAAATTCAATAATGAAGATTGGGAAACAAATTTATTAGAAGAAAAGATAGATATAGAGTTTTCAGATATATATATTGAGTAGAATTAACTTAATAGGAAATTAAAGAAGTAAGTAGACATGAATTTAATAAATTTGTAGGTACTAAAAATAATTACAATTTGAATAAATAGTTTTATTAATTAATCATAGTTTTACATAAATAAACATATATTAAATTAGTTATGTTAAACTAATTACTTAAATTTGAGGTGTATAATTTATGTCAGAAAAGTCAGGGAATAAAAAAAAGATAAGAATTATTCCATTGTTTGCATCAATAATTATTCCACTTTTAATAGGGTGGCTTTCAACATTATTAGTTCCTAATATGAGATCAATATATGAAAGCTTAATTAAGCCACCTTTTTCACCACCTGTAATGGTTTTTCCGATTGTGTGGACTATACTTTATATAATTATGGGAATATGCTCATATAAAGTATATATTTTGAAATATGAGAATGTAGATGTAAGCTCTGCAATATTTGTTTACGCTATACAACTATTATTAAATTTTTTATGGACTATAATTTTCTTTGGGTTTAAGCTTTATGCGTTATCATTTCTAGAACTTATTATTTTGATTATCTTTGTAATTTTAACTATAAAGAGGTTTTATGAAAAGATTGGAAATAAGGCATTTCTATTAATTCCTTATTTGGCTTGGTTAATATATGCGGGAGTGTTGAATTTTTTTATTTGGATGTTAAATGAAATGTAAGGAGCTTATATTCCATGTAATTAATACTTTTAAGATGGTTGCTAAGATTAATATCTAGGTAATCATTTTTTTTATTTACTGCTATATTTTTATTGCATGATTTGAAAGGGACAGATGTGTAAAAAACTTCTAGCTTCACAGTTGCCTGTGATTTTATTCTGATTTTTAATATTATTTATGTTTTAGTTTATAAAAAAATATATCTATTTTGCCATTTAAAGAATATTAATATTATATACTATCAATTTAGGGAGGGGTCTGCTTTGAAATATTTTAATTAAGTATATAATAGATTCAAAGTGGGATAAGATATGAAGAAAGAATTAACTCCAAATGAAATTATTTTTTGTACTTCGTGTACAGATAGCATTAAAAAAAGTAATATTAATAGAGTACCTGAATTTACATCTACTTTAAATAAAATTAAAAAGAGCTTGAGTGTTGAAAAAGAAGGATACAATATATATTACGTAGATTCATTTTCAAAAGAGAAACTAGAGAATCTAATAGAGTGTGTTGAAAATATATATGAAAAGCTTCCTGCACCAAAAGACATTTGCTATGTAACATCACAAGAACAACTAAATCCTACTGCATTGTTTTTACCAAATGGTAAAGGAAATATATTAAAAGAAATGATTGATGATATAAAAGAGAAATACTTTGAATGCATAGTAGAGTTTTATAGTAGTTCTTCAGATGAGGAAAAGGAAGATATTATTGAAGAAATAAGTGAAAAAAGGAATAATTATATAACAAAACTTATGGATTCAGCAAAAAATAAGAATTTTGATGTTAAAGCAACTAGCGGAGGATTTGTGTTTATTCCTTTGAAAGATGAAGGCAATGAGATGACTCAAAATGAATATGACAGTCTCGAAAGTAACACTCAAGAAAGTATCGAAAAACAAGCATCAAAATTAAAAAAAGAAGCAGAAGAAATTCTAGAGACATTAAAAGATATTGAAATAAAATCGATTAAGAAACTTAAAAGTATATACAAAGATTTTTTGAAAAAGAATATGCAGAGTCATAAGGATGATTTATTATTACAATTTATTTCCCAGGATGATGTTTATAAATATCTTCTTCAAATGTATGATGATATAGAAGAAAGAGTAGTTGAGTGTTATACTATTAATTTGGAAGATGATGAAGATTGTCTAAAAGATATATTCTCTAATTATAATGTAAATGTAATTGTTGATAATTCCGCCATAGATCATCCGAGAGTTATCTATGATGAAGATCCTACTATTGGAAACTTAATTGGTACCATTGAATATAGAAACAATAACGGGGGATATAGTACAGATATATCTTTGATTTCTTCTGGTAGTTTGTTAAAGGCTAATGAAGGATGTCTTATATTAAGATTAAGTTCGTTAATAAGTAGTGGTGTAAGCTACTACTATCTAAAGAAATCATTAATTCATGGCAAAATAAACTATAATTATACGAAGAGCTATTTAGAAATGATATCTCTCGCAGGATTAAAGCCAGAGTCAATTCCTATTAATTTGAAGGTTATTTTAATAGGAGACTATGAGAGTTTTCAGATATTATATGATAATGATGAAGATTTTAAACAAATATTCCCAATCAGGATAGAAGCGGATACCGAATTAAAATATAATGATATTACTAAAAATTCTATTGAAGGATTAATAAAAGAAAAGATAAAAAAAGATAACTTATTGAATATAACAGATGATGCTCTTAAGGAAATGATTAAATTTCTTGCTAGGGTCGCAGGTCAAAGAAATAAAATATCTATAGATGATTATTATATAAATAAATTACTGCATCTATCCAATAATAATGCAAAAGAAGATAAAAGAAAAAATATAGAAAAGCAAGATATAATTGATGTAGCATATGAAGATGAAAAGATTTTGGAAGATATAATGGATAATTATAAAAGTAAAAAAATATTGATAACAGTAAACGGAAGAAAAACAGGAATAATCAATGGGCTTTCTGTAGTTGGAAATGGATCCTATAGTTTTGGTAAGCCTATGAGGATAACATGCTTATCAAATATAGGAGATGGAAGGATAATAGATGTTCATAAAGAATGCAAAATGAGTGGAAATATCCATGAAAAGTCGATTGGAATATTGCGAGGATTATTAAGTAATTTAATAAGTCCTTATGAAAAATTGCCAGTAGATTTTCAATTAAGTTTTGAACAGACTTATGGAATGCTTGAAGGAGATAGTGCTTCTGTGGCAGAGATAATATGTATTTTATCAGCTTTAAGTAAGAGGCCAATAAGACAAAATATTGCTGTCACTGGATCTATAAATCAGTTTGGAGAAATTCAGGCAATTGGTGGGGCCAATGAAAAAATTGAAGGATTCCATAGAGTTTGCAGCATTATTGATAAAACAGATGGAAAAGGTGTCTTAATTCCAAGTACAAATGCCGATGAATTAATATTAAGATATGAAGTTGAAGATGATGTTAGAAATGGAAAATTTCATATATATACCATGGAAACTTTAGAGGATGCTATTGAAGTATTAATACTTGATGAAGGAGAATCAGTAAAAAGTTTCTTTAAGGAAATAGAAAATGAAATTTTAAAATATAAGGGTGGAAAAAAGAAAAAGTAATTATTGGCTTATCTAATAAGTCAAATCTTTAAGTTAGATATCACAACTAAGATATGAACTTATTTCTAGTTGGGATATATTTCATAGTATAAATCTAACTTATAGTTTGGTTATCTATAAGAAAATAAAATAGAAGATGATCTTATGATATATATTTATATGAGTATATCGGGATTATCTTCTATTTTTTATGCATTAAGCAAAAATAATATATTCATTTAATATTTGATAATTATGTAGTGTAGTTAATTATCGGTATCTTTATTTTATATATCGTTAATATGTGTGATATAGGCGGATAATTAAGATAATGAGTTATAATAAATAGAAAAAAATGTAATAAATAGTTTGACGTTGAATAAAATAGTATGTTAAAATATGGTAAAAGGTGAAATGAGGGAAAAGAGGAGGTGAATGTAGAATATCTTAAAACTTAAATATATAAGTTTAAAACTACAATGTGAGATATTCTTAATTAATATGTATTTAAAATTTGAGAAACAAAAAAATATTCTAATAACTACTCTTAGTGGTGAACTAGATCATAATAGTGCAGAGGAAGTTAGAGTAAAAATTGATGATAGGATAGATAGAGATAATATAGAAAAAGTCATTTTAAATTTTTCAGGAGTTACTTTTATGGATAGTTCAGGAATTGGAGCTGTCTTGGGTAGATATAAAAAACTATCGAACAAAGGGGGGATGCTTTGTATTGCAGAACCTAATAAGAATGTTAATAGAATTTTTGAACTGGCCGGATTGTACAAGTTAATTAAAAATTATAATACTGTAGATGAAGCAGTAAGGTGCATTTAGATGGAGGGGTTATCATGTCTGACAATAAAATGAGCATAGAATTTGTAAGCAAATCTCAAAATGAAGCTTTTGCAAGAGTTGCAGTTGCAGCTTTTGTTGCTCAATTAGATCCAACAATTGATGAAATAAATGATGTAAAAACAGCAGTGTCTGAGGCAGTTACTAATTCTATAATACATGGATATGAAAATAGAGAAGATGGATTAGTTAGAATTGAAGCAGAAATTAATGAAGATCAAGTAACTATAGCGATTATTGATAAAGGAATTGGAATTGATAACATAGAGCAAGCTATGGAGCCATTATATACATCAAGACCTGATTTGGAAAGATCTGGTATGGGATTCACTGTAATGGAGACATTTATGGATGCGTTAGAGGTTGACAGTGAAAAAGGTAATGGTACAAAGGTGGTAATTAAGAAGAAATTTAACGTGGTAAGTTAGGTGAAATAAGATGGAAAAAGAGGATTTAAAACGAGAGGATTATAATTATGATAAGAATCCCAAGCTATTAGCTCTAGCAAGAAGTGGCGATACTGATGCTATGAATACATTAATAGAAATGAATTTGCCATTGGTGTCATCTATAAGTAAGAAATTTCTAAATAGAGGATATGATTATGAAGATATATTTCAAATAGGATCTATTGGGTTAGTTAAAGCTATTAATAATTTCGACTTAAATTATAATGTTAAGTTCTCTACTTATGCAGTCCCTATGATTATAGGAGAAATAAAGAGATTTTTAAGAGATGATGGGATGATAAAGGTAAGTCGTAATGTTAAAAGCCTTGCTAGAAAGATACATTTTCAGAAAGAGATTTTAACAAAAAAGCTCAAGAGATCACCTACTATAGAAGAGCTTGCAGATTATGCAAATGTTGATAAGGAGGAGATTTTATTTGCAATTGAATCTTCTAATAGCTTACAATATTTATATGATACAATACATCAGGATGATGGAGCTCCAGTTCTTTTAATAGATAAACTAAGTGAGAAAAGTGCAGATGATGAAAATCTTATTGAAAAGATAGCTCTTAAAGAAGCATTAAATAGTTTAGATAATAAAGCTAAGCAGATTATAATGTTACGTTATTTTAAAGATAAAACACAAGTTCAAGTAGCTAAAATGTTAGGTATAAGCCAAGTGCAGGTATCGAGAATTGAAAAGAAGGTTTTAGCTGAAATGCGGAAAAAATTAGAAGAATAAAATTTGCTAATTACACATTGGTAAGAAAAATGATAAACATAAAAAAGAGTTATTATAGAATATGTATTTGTATAATTTTTTATTAAATTAGATCAAATATATATTCTATTTTTTTATAAAATATATGCCAAAAAATAACACGATTAATCTTAATAATTTTGCAAATGATAGATATACAGGTAAAAAAGGAGAGTGATCATCTTGACTAATAATAAAGAAGTAAGTGAAGAAAGCATAAAGCAAAAATATAATGATATGGCCAATGAAGCCATTCCAAAATCAAAGATACTTAAAGATTGCTTAAAAGCGTTTTTAGTTGGAGGATTAATATGCGATGTGGGTCAATTGATTTACAATATTGCAGCAGGATTTGGAATTGCAGAAGAACAAATAATGAATATGGTTCCTATTATAATGGTATTTTTAGGAGCTTTGTTAACAGGTACTGGAGTATATGCAAAATTGGCTAATTTTGGTGGAGCTGGTACTGTTGTTCCGATAACTGGGTTTTCTAATGCTGTAGTTTCTCCAGCAATAGAGTTTAAAAAAGAAGGATTTATATTTGGAGTCGCAGCCAAAATGTTTACAATTGCGGGACCAGTATTGGTATATGGTATTGGTACATCAGTAATAATAGGAATAATTTATTATATAATTGCAATAATTTAAATCAAAAAAGGAATTGGAATTTTAAGATGGGGATATGTATTTTTTTGATAAATAATCGAGTTGCTTTTAATTCAAAAATGTAGAGGAGTGATTAATTTGCAAATGAAGAATAAAAAGATAGGAAATCAAACTGTAAAATTAGATAATCCACCCAAAATAATATCGACGCATTCTATAGTAGGCCCTAAAGAAGGGGAAGGACCGCTAAGTGAATATTTTGATGATATATTAAACGATGACATGTTAGGAAAGGAAAGTTTTGAAAAAGCCGAAAGCGAGATGATGTTTACAGCCATATCGCAAGCTTTAAAAAAAGGGAACCTTAAAGAAACAGATATAGATTATTTATTTTCAGGAGACCTATTAAACCAAATTATTTCATCAAGCTTTGCAGCTAGAGAATTCAGTATTCCATTCTTTGGATTATACGGTGCTTGTTCTACTATGTCAGAATCTTTGAGTTTAGCGTCAATAATTATGGATGGAGGATTTGCTAAATACGTGGTTGCAGCTACATCTTCACATTTTAGTTCAGCCGAAAGGCAGTTCAGATTTCCGCTTGAATATGGATCTCAGAGACCGGCCACAGCTCAGTGGACAGTGACTGGATCAGGAGCATTGGTTTTAGGACATGAGGGGAATTATCCGGAAATAACATATGTGACAACAGGAAAAGTTAAAGATTATGGGCAAAAAGATGCTAATAATATGGGAGCAGCTATGGCGCCAGCAGCGGCAGATACAATTGTAAATCATTTTAAGGATACAGGAAGAAAACCGGAAGATTATGATGTTATAGCTACAGGAGATTTAGGTGTAATAGGAAGAGAACTTGCTGATAAATTAATTGAAGACTTTGGATATAATATTAGAAATCAACATATAGATTGCGGCGAAATTATATTTGATAATGAAAAGCAGAATACATTGTCAGGTGGAAGTGGTTGTGGATGTTCAGCAGTTGTTTTTACAGGTTATTTATATAAAAGACTTATGAAAAAGGAAATTAAAAGAGTATTATTAGTTTCTACAGGTGCACTTATGAGCACTACGTCTTCTCTTCAAGGTGAGACAATTCCAGGAATAGCACATGCAGTCGCTGTTGAAATGAATTCAAATTAAGGAAGAGGAAACTTATAAATAAACGAGATATTAGATTATAAAAATCTTTTGTTTGAAAGGAATGAAAATTGAATGAATTATATAAGTGCATTCATAGTTGGTGGCATTATTTGCGTTATAGGTCAAATATTAATAGACGTCACAAAATTAACTCCAGGAAGAATCTTAGTAGTGTTTGTTGTGCTTGGAGCTATAGTAGGTGCTTTTGGATGGTATGATAAATTAGTTTCTATTGGCGGAGCGGGAGCTACAGTTCCGTTACCGAGCTTTGGAAATGCATTAGCTAAAGCTGCAATAAAAGAGGTAGATGAAATAGGATTATTAGGAGCTTTTACAGGTGGAATTAAAGGAGCTGCAGCAGGGATTACAGCATCAATATTCTTTGGATATCTTATGGCACTAATCTTTAATCCAAAAACCAAAAAATAAATAAATTTAATATGGAAAAATAATTGAGCCCAATGAAGATTATTATAGTAGAAATGCTTAAATAAAATTAACTTTTATAAATATGTATCGAAAATATATATAAGATATTAAAGTTTTGCCTTTTAATGTCTTTAAACGTATAATTATACTATAAATGAATGTATATATATAAAAATGAAAAATATAGTATAATAAAGAAGTTATTAATGAAGTAATTAGAATGGTGGGGTTTTTTTGGAAAAATACTGCAATAACTCTTGGGCTCAAATAGTTGAATTACTAAATAGTAATGTTCAAAGTGGACTTAGTGAAAATGATTGTGAAGCATTAAGATTAAAATATGGGACCAATAAGATTGATTTACCAAGTGGAAATAAAATTTATAAACATATACTAAATGCTTTAAAGCAAAAATCTATAATTATAAATTGGATAATTACAATAATTTTATTCGTATTTGAACATTATTTATTTGGTATAATAACAGCCTTGATATTATTATTAAATTTAATTTTAATAGTAATGCATACTATAAAAAGAGATAAAGAAATTGGAGCTTTAGAAAGGCTGAATTCTGCAGATACAGTAGTTATTAGAGATGGAGCCCAGAAAATTATAAAATCTGAAGAATTAGTAATGGGCGATATAGTAAAAATTAATAAAGACTCTGTTATTCCAGCAGATATAAGAATAATAAGTGCTAATGAAATTAAAGTTGACGAAAAGAGTATAACAGGAGAAGCATTTTATAAGGAGAAATTTGAAAGTAAGATAGTAGGAAATATATTTTCTTTAACAGATATGAAAAATATATTGTTTAAAGGGTCTATAATAAAATCAGGTAGCGGACTAGGTATAGTAATATCCACTGGTAATTCTACTCAGTTAGGTAGAATGCTTACCATGCTTACGTATGCAAGTAATAGAAAACATAATTTTGGGACAATGATATCTAAAATTTTAGAAAGATATTTATTAATTTATTTCCTAGGAATTATAATTATAGGATCATATTTTGTATATACAGGACAAGATGCAAACAAAAATTACATATGCACAGCTTTATTTGCCCTTGGTTGTTTTCCAGTTACTATAATCGCGAAATTAGTTTTTAAAAATATAATTAAAAGCTTTAGGAATGAAAATATAGAAATAATAAATTTTTCAGTATTTAATTTAATTAAAGATGTTAATATTTTATTTTTAGATAAAGTTGGTGCAATAAGCAAAAAAGAAATGATAGTCAAAAAACTATTTATTAACGATAATTTGATATCAACTGAAGATCCGTATGTAAAAGAGACAACCTTTGATAGGATAGTTGAAATATCATTAGTATGTAATAACGCTATTTATAATCCAAGTGATGATAGTGGAAAAGGAGAGTTAGATGAGCTTGCTTTTCTAAGTTATGCTGCTAGAAAAAAAATCTACAAAGCTGCTATAGATAGTAGGAATTCTAAAATTTTAGATATACCTATGGATTCTGATAAAAGATTCTCTACAGTTGTAAGTAAATTTAATAACAGATATAGAGCTAATACTAGAGGAAACGTAGATGATGTTTTAGAACAATGTACACATGTCATGATAGAAGGTATTGAGAAAGAGATTACGGATGAATACAAAGCAAAAATAAAGGAAGTTGATATGAATTTATCTATAGAAGGGTTAATAACAGAAGGTTTTGCGTATAGAAACTTTACTTATGAACCATCTAAATCTGAAAATATAGAAAGCAACATGGTCTTTGTTGGAATAATTGGATTGGAAAATCCACTTGAAGAGAATCTCGAAAATACAATAAATCGAATTAAGGATAAAGCAATAGTACCAATATTATTTACAGAAGAAAGTAAATTAAGTGCTATAACAAATGCAAAAATGGCTAATATAATAAAGAATAATAATCAGGTAGTAGCAGGAATAGAACTGGATTCTTTAAATCATCAAGAATTAAAGGATTTGCTTTGCAGGGTAAGGGTTTTTTGCAGAGTAAATCCAGAAATTAAATCAAAGATTGTTTCATTATTTATAAAAGATGGCCATAAAGTTGCAACTACTGGTGAAACGTTAGGCGATCTTCCAGCACTCAACTTATCAAACGTAGGAATAGGTAAGGGAAAAGCATCTACAATTGTAAAAAAGGTATCAGATGTATATATTAAAGAAAATTACCTAGATGGGTTCTTTAAAATAAGAGATTTTTCCAGAGTATTTGATGGCAATATAGATAGAGGATTCAAAGTATATTTCATTGCTCTATTCTCAGAACTTCTAACTTTAGTAGGAAGTATTATAATGGGACAAACTGGAAGTTTAGAATTTGGAAATGTGGTAACGATAAATGGAGTTTTATTCATTCCATTATCATTAATAATATTACTTAAAAAAGGGCGAGATATTACTAGAAATGAAATGATAGTTAGATCATTTGTTCTAAGCATAATTACAATGGTTTCAATTTACAAACTTGGTGATAAGGAAGCAGCGATAGTGACATTAACTATATTATCAATTGGAATTTTATTATTTACATTGTTTAATAGCAATATTTCTATAAGAAAATTTTCTAACGAATTGATTATGCCTGTTATATCATTGTTAGTAATTATTATTGCCGTAATTAGTATGATTCTAATTAATGGAATATTAATTAGAGATATAATAGGAATAGAAATAGCAGCATCGATAATATTTTTATTAATCTTTGAAATTTTAGCTAGAAAGTGGCAAAACTCATTAATGAGGTGAGTTGATGTTTTCTAAAAAAATAGGAGATGTAGGAAATCCACTAATATACATATTTTTGACGCTTGCAATTAGTTGTATTTTCTATGGAATGAATAAGGAATTTAGGGGGCTTACAATATTCATTGTAGCCTTCTTTTTTATATGTATATTTTATTATTGTGGTTTCAGTTTCTTTGTTATTATGATTATCTTTTTTGTTGTTGGAATTTTAATTAATTGTTCCTATTATAAAATTCCAAGCAAAATAGACGGCGAAGTAAGGATAATAAAAATAAGCAATTATGGTGTTATAGGAAGCTATGAAGGTAAGAGTATTACGATAAGAACTAATGATAAGAATTTAAGCGTAGGTGAAAAATATGAAATTATAGGAAAAGTTGATGACATACAAGATAGATATAATGGGATAGTTGGGGAAGTAGAGCCTAAAGTATTGTATAAGATTAATGGAGACTTGATAACAAAGCTTTATGAGATTAAAAGAAATATATATTTGCGGTTAGAAGAAAATTTAGGAACAAGAAAGGCAGGGCTAATATCATCAATTGCTTTTGGTTATTGCGATTATTTAGATTTTGAAGACAAAGATGAGATGAAAAACTTTGGAATCATACATAGCATAAGCGTTTCAGGGTTACATGTAGCTATAGTATATGGTTTTATAAGAATTTTTGTTGGGAGAAATTTAGGAATTTTGGTAACTATGATATATGTTGTATTTACAGGACTCAATTATTCTAGTATAAGGTCTTTTTTAATGCTTGCATGTGTAGAAGGTGGACGTATTTTAAAAAGAAATAATAATTCAATTTCTGCTCTGTGTTTCTCTGCAACATTTTTGGTTTTTTATGAACCTTATAGTATTTTTAATATATCTTTTCACTTATCTTATTTAGCTACTTTGGGAATAGCAATGTTTAATAAGAAGTTTAACAATACATTATATAAATTGAACATTAAATTAAGAGAAGCATTAAGTTTAACATTAAGCGCTCAGATATTTACGTTACCATATCTAATTTTAATTTTTAGGGATTTTTCAGCAAATTTTATTATTGGAAACTTAATTTTGGCTCCATTTGTAGATCTTATGGTTATTACAGGAAATGCATTGGTATTGACATATACTTATACTCAATTATTTGATTTTTGCAGTTATATAAACTTGAAAATAATAAATATGTTTGATTGTATTCTAAATTATATGGAGAACTTTTCATTGCCAATGTTTTATGGAAATGAAAATGTAGTTTTCTTCTATCTATTTTTAATGTTTAGTGCTTACTTTGTGAATAAAGGATATAAAAAGTTTGTTTATCTTCCTCTTATAGCTATTTTTATAATTACAATTCAGATATATAGTCCAATTCCAAGTATAAGGTATTATAAAGAAGGTGCCATTTTATTTTCTTATAAAGGTGATAGAATACTAATGTCCAATAAAAATCAAATTGATTTAAATAGACTTTCTAAATCAGCACTTGCAACAAAATATTTTAGACAGAGAAGTACGATTATTATGAATGGAATTTATAAAATAAGTTTCAAAGGAAAAGATTACGTTCTAGATACTGGTACTAAAAAATATCTATTAAAAGTTACAAGTGATAAAACTCAACATGAAGAGTATGATATAATAAATTTTAATGATAGGATCACTAATAACATATTTATAATAGATGGAAGATTAGTATAGTTTTATAGATTTATATTAGAATTAAATTAGAAGCACATTTTATACGAAAGGAAAATTAAAGTGATTAATTACGAAGTTTATGAGCAAGAGATCGAAAAAGGAAATATAAAAAATGGATATATATTTTGTGGGTTAGATGAAGAATTTATTAAAGATGGAATAAGTCTGATTATAAAAAAGAATATAGCTGAAGAATTTATGGATCTTAATTTAATAAGGATAGATGGAATGAATACAAGTTTTGATGCTATCATGAATGCGTGTGAAACAATGCCATTCATGGGAGAAAAAAAAGTTGTGGTTGTTTATAGGTCTAATTTTTTACAGGACAAAACTGATTCGTCAGGAACTAAAATATACAATGATATTAAGAGCTATATATCAAATTTACCTCCATATACAGTATTAATAATGTATTATTTATTGAATGATAAGAGAGATAGACCAAATAAAAATAAGAAATTAGCTACTATTGGTAAATCCTTAACAATAGTATATTGTGATAAATTAAAAAGGGACAAATATTTAAAGAAAGTATCGGAAGTATTTAAAGAGAAGGGAAAACAAATTGGAAGAACTGAGTTATCTTATTTCTGTGAGAAAGTCTATAATAATTTTGACATTATAAAAAGAGAAGCTGACAAGCTTATATCGTATTGTGGTGAAAGAGAGATAAAAAAAGAGGATATTGATATACTTATTTCAAAATCCAGTGAGGATGATACTTTTGATTTAGTTGAATTAATAGCTACAAAAAAAATTGATAAAGCTATAGATACTATGAAGGAAATTTTATATAAATCAGACCAGCATATGCTGATAATAAGTGCTATTCAAAAGCATTTCTTGAGATTATATGAGATAAAGATAAAACTTAGCAATGGAAAAAAAGTAGATGATTTTATGTCAGACTATAGGTTGCCGCAGTTTGTTTGTGAAAAATTAATAATGCAGACAAATAAATTCACAGAAAAGCAGTTATCAGAGTTAATTAGGCTTTGCGTTAATACAGAAACAAAGTTAAAATCAACTGGAATAGATAAGAATATGGAAATGGAATTCCTTTTAATAAATACACTTACAGTTAAAAAATAATATTTATTAAGAATATAAAAAAATAACCCATCTACTTAGATGGGTTTTAAGATTATGCCATAGAGTTTAACTTAGCAGCTAATCTTGATTTCTTTCTAGCAGCCATATTTTTATGAACAACTCCCTTAGTAGCAGCCATATCTAATGACTTAACAACTGATGTAAATAAAGCTTTAGCTTCTTCATTATTCTTAGCTTCTATAGCAGCTTCAAATTTCTTTATAGTAGTCTTTAAAGCAGACTTAATCATTCTGTTCTTTAAAGTCTTAGTTTCAGTAACTTTAATTCTCTTTTTTGCTGATTTTATATTTGCCATTCTTAATTCACCCCCTTAAATTTTTATAGGGTCTCTGCAGTTTTTGGGGAAATCTGCGTACGAGTTCATATTCAACAAACCTTATTATAGCATCAGAAGTTATGTAATTCAAGTATTAAATTCAAAGAAAAAGGAAAAATAAGACTGAGTAAATTTATAAAGAGGTGTTGGTATGATAAATGTAAGAACGGATTTAGTACTTGAAGCGAGAGAAATTTATAAAGAAAGTCACAAGGATGAAGTAGATATAGATGGAATAGAAGTTATAGAAGAAAGTGATGATGATATTAAGGTAACTACAGTAAAGGTAAAAAATGATGAAGGTGCTAAAAAAATTGGAAAGCCAAAGGGAAATTATATAACTATAGGAATGCCAGACTTTACAGCATATGATGGTGAAACTATGGATAGAGTTTCACAAGTAGTATCAGAGATTTTGCAAAGATTAATTAAGATTGATACAGAGAAAACAGTATTAGTTGTAGGACTTGGAAACTGGCAAGTGACACCAGATGCTTTAGGTCCTAAAGTGACAGAAAAGATTATGGTAACTAGGCATTTACAAACAGTTATGCCAGAAGCAATTGATGAGTCTGTAAGACCTGTTTGCTCTATAGCGCCTGGAGTACTTGGAGTTACAGGAATCGAAACTGTGGAAATAATTAAAGGCGTTGTGGAAAAAATTAAACCAGACCTAGTGATATGTATAGATGCTCTAGCTGCAAGAAGAGTTGAAAGAGTCAACACAACAATTCAAATTGGAGATACTGGAATATCGCCGGGTGCAGGAGTAGGCAATAATAGAAAACAAATAAATGAAGAAAATTTAGGAGTTAAGGTTATTGCGGTAGGAATTCCAACAGTTGTAGATGCAACAACAATTGCTAATGATACTATAGACTCTGTAATAGATTCATTAATAAATAATTCATCAAGTGGAAATGAATTTTATAAAATGTTAAAATCTCTTGATAAAAATGAGAAGGAAAGACTCATTAAGGAAGTGATGTCATCAAAAGCAAGTATGGATATGATAGTTACACCTAAGGACATTGATTTAATGGTTAATTCTTTATCAAGAATAATAGCCAATGGGATAAACATGGCAGTCCAACCTAATATGGATATGGATGAGATTAATAAGTTTATGGGTTGATTATTAATAATTTATTTCTTGAAATTTAGAATAAGAAGAAAAGATCTCAAAGTAATTTGAATTATTTTGGGATCTTTTTATTTTAGATTGATTATCAATGTATATTTTAATCTATTCTAATTTTTAAATAGATAGAATGATATTTATTAGAATAATTATGTAAATCCGTTAATATAAATATAAAAAAGGGCAAGGGGGGGATTACCGTGATATATATGAGCAGAAGAGGAAAAAAAGGTGAAATTAATAAAAGGATAAAAGCAAAACCTAACATTAATATAGGCTTAATAATCCTCATTTTAATTATAGGTGTATTTTTCATAAGATTAGGTAATGTTTTAAAAAATAGCAAGGAAAGAGGAGCATTTGCCTATGTTCAATTGTTAAATTTAGGAATGCCGATAATAGAATCCCAAGTTTATGATGAAGGAACCTATGCTGAAAATAAACTTTCATTAAAGAATGTTTGTTTTCAAGTATTAGGATTAAATAATCTTAGCTATAAAGGAATAATTCAAAATGAACTTAGTTTCTTTGGTGATGGAGAAAGTTCTAGCAATACTGAAACTAATTTTAGTTTTAATCCGTTTCAAATAAGCGAAGACAGTATATCAAAAGTACAAGTAAACACTGATAGTAAGAATACCCCAATATATGATCCTAGCTTAAAGAAGACATTGGATAAATCTAAGCCAGAAGTATTAATATATCATAGTCATACTACAGAAAATTATAATGCATCAGAACCAGATAGTTTAAATGAAGATACCAATGTAGTGGGAGTAGGCGATGTTCTTGCTAATGAATTAGAAGAGAATTATGGGATTTCAGTTATACATGATAAAACCAATAATTGTATTTCTTATAATGATAGTTATACAAGATCTGGAGAAGTGGTTGATAAATATTTAAAACAATATGGAGATTTCAAAATGGTTATAGATCTGCATAGAGATTCCGTAGAAGATAAAGCTGCGACAACAACAGAAGTTGATGGAATGAGCGCATCTAAAATAATGTTTGTAAATGCTGAAAATAGTACGAGATATCCTAAAAATAAAGAGCTTACAGAGAAAGTATTTAATAAAACATCTGAATTATTCCCAGGATTGCCTATAAAAATATTAACATATCATAGAGGGAAAAATGCATTTAATCAAAGTAAAAGCGATGGATGTTTACTTTTTGAAATAGGATCTCATACTAATACACCAGACGAGTCAAAAGTTACGGCAGAATGTATGGCTAGAGTAATTGCGGAAGTTTTAAATAAGAAATAAGTATAAAGTTACATGGAAAAGGGTTGGAAGTTATATTGAGTGCATAGGAAAAGTTAGATAACATGCAAGTTTGAGTTTTAGCACTAAGTATTTAAATAGATATTTCAAGTTGAGATTTAAATATAATCTTGATGATAAAAATTAAAGGAAAGATTAGGAGTCTAAAGCTAGAATTTAGATCCCTAGTCTTTTCTTTATTTTAATTTATTAATACATAATATTGAGATAATTGGTGAGTAGATTGTTTGAATGAGAAAGTTGAGGGTGAATAATAGTTTTGCTATATGGAAAGAATCTAAATAAAAATCAAAAAATAAATTAAAAAGGGTGTTTCGACATTGAAGAAAATTATTAAAAGTAACATTTTAAGAAGAATATCACCAATGATTTTTATATTATTCATTATTTTTATTGGAATAATTAAAATAGATATGATTAATACTAAAGCATTATCTCCTCTTGGAAATACTAATGAAAATTATAAACTTGTAAGCAATGAATTTGGAGAAGATTTCTCGAATTTTATCAAGGATAATTCATTTCTTAAAATTTATAAAGAATCTGAAAAAGATGTTTTAGTTAAGATAGGAAGTAATGATTTTAGGATAAATAATCAATCTTCTTTTATTAAAAAAATAGAGGATATAATTGAAAGAATAAAACCATAATATTAGTTAAATTATTTAGTTGATTTTAAAATATATATAAGGCATATTAGACATAGAGCATTGAGGGAAAGTTTTGATAGCCTTTCTTTATGGATATATGTTATAATTTAGCTGATTTAATTATAACGGGGGTGAAAGGACTGTTTTTCGTTAAGGATAACAGTTATGCGTATGAAAAGTGAAAGACAAAAACATATCAGAAATTTTTCAATTGTAGCACATATTGATCATGGTAAATCAACCCTTGCGGATAGATTACTTGAAACTACAGGAACCTTAACTAAAAGGGAAATGGAAGAGCAAGTTCTAGATAATATGGAGATAGAAAAAGAAAGAGGAATTACAATAAAGTCTCAAGCAGCGAGGCTTGTATATAGAAGAGACGATGGTGAAGAATACATTCTTAATTTAATTGACACTCCAGGACATGTAGATTTTAATTATGAAGTTTCAAGAAGTTTAGCAGCTTGCGAAGGAGCGATATTAGTTGTTGATGCAACACAAGGTATTCAAGCCCAAACTTTAGCTAATTGCTATTTAGCTTTAGATAATGATTTGGAAATTGCACCAGTAATAAATAAAGTTGATCTGCCATCTGCAAGACCAGATGAAGTTAAGAAAGAAATTGAGGATGTAATAGGAATTCCAGCAGAAGAAGCTCCTACTATATCTGCTAAAACAGGGCTTAATATAGGTGATGTATTAGAGTGTGTTGTTAAAACTATACCTTCACCTGATGGCGATGAAGAAGCTCCTTTAAAAGCATTAATTTTTGATTCTTACTACGATAGTTATAAAGGTGTTGTATGTATAGTTAGAGTGATGGACGGAAGAGTAAAGATTGGAACTAAAATTAAATTGATGGCTACTAATAAAGTTTATGACGTTACTGAAGTCGGAGTGTTTACTCCAGGAGTGCTTCCAATCAGTGAGTTAAGTGCTGGTGATGTTGGATATGTAACAGCATCCATAAAGAATGTTAGAGACGCAAGAGTTGGGGATACTATAACTGAAGCTAATAGGCCAACCGAAACAGCACTTCCAGGTTATAAACCTGCTATACCAATGGTTTATTCAGGAATATACCCAGTTGACGGAGCAAAGTATGATGAATTACGAGAAGCTCTTGAAAAGCTACAAATAAATGATGCGGCATTAAGCTTTGAGCCAGAAACATCTATTGCTTTAGGTTTTGGATTTAGATGTGGATTCTTAGGATTATTACATATGGAAATAATTCAAGAAAGAGTTGAAAGAGAATTTAATTTAGATATAATTACTACTGCACCATCTGTTATATATAAAGTAATCAAAACTGATGGAGAAACATTAGAAATAACAAATCCAACTAACCTACCACCTTTGACAGAAGTGGATTATATGGAGGAACCAGTAGTTAAGGCATCTATAATAACCCCAAAAGACTATGTTGGAGCAGTTATGGAGCTGTGTCAAGATAGGAGAGGTATATACATAGATATGCAATATATAGAAGAAACCAGAGCTGTTGTAAATTATGATATACCATTGAACGAAATTATATATGATTTCTTTGATACATTAAAATCTAGAACTAGAGGATATGCGTCTTTAGACTATGAATTTAAAGGATATATTAGAACTAAATTAGTTAAGTTAGATATATTATTAAATGGGGATGTAGTTGATGCATTGTCAATGATAGTTCCAGAGGAGAGAGCTTACCATAAAGGAAGAGGAATAGCTGAAAAGCTAAAAGAAATTATCCCAAGACAATTATTTGAAATTCCAATTCAAGCAGCAGTAGGATCTAAAATTATAGCAAGGGAAACCGTAAAAGCTATGAGAAAAGATGTATTAGCTAAATGTTATGGTGGAGATATCTCAAGAAAGAAGAAACTACTTGAAAAGCAAAAAGAAGGAAAGAAGAGAATGAGACAGGTTGGTTCTGTTGAAGTTCCACAAGAAGCATTCATGGCGGTATTAAAGGTAGATTAGTTAGTATAAGTAATATAAATATAGAATACTTTATACATGTAAATTATATTTATTTAAAGAGTAATTCTAAAAAACTAGCGAATGTATAAAATAAAAATATATTATTTTTGAGGAATTATTTGTATAATATTAATTAGTATTATACAAATAATTATTTTAATGCCGGTTTGGGAGGGGTTTGAATGTTTTTAAATGAGTTAAAGAAAAATGAAGGAATTGCATTTATGCAATTGGTTAAAATCCTTGCAAATTCAGACAATGTTTTTGCGAAAGAAGAAAAAAATCTTTACAATGACTATCTAGAAGAGCTAAATATAAATGAAAGTGAAATATCAGAATCAGATCTAAATTCTGTATGTGAAACTCTAAAAGGTTCGTCTAATAGATGCAAAAATATTATTTATTTTGAATTAATAGGCCTTGCTCTTATTGATGGAGAATATAATGAAGAAGAAGTTGAACTTTTAGAAAAGCTAGGTGAAGCATTGGGTATAACACGTAGTAAGAGAATAGCATTTGCTAATTATTTTTACAATTTTGTTAATGTGTATGGTTTCTCTGTTGTAGATGCAGAAAGTAAAATTGCCTTATTAAAAGAACAGGCAGAAAAATTATTAGTATAGATAGTTTTTGATATGAAAAAAGTATGATGTATATTATCTAAAAATAAATAATAAAGAATGAATGATAAAAGCGAGAATATCTATTGAAATTTAAATTAAAGGTGTACACACCTTATAGGTTTAAATGAAGGGTAAATGCTCCTCTAGTTATTCATTCTTTATTTTTGCTTTATTTTATCAAGTAAAATATTTAATAATGTATTGGAGGAAAAATTAATGAGGGATATATCTTTATATATACATATTCCTTTTTGTAAACAGAAATGTTTTTATTGTGATTTTCCATCTTATTCAGGAAAAGAAGGATTAATGAACGAATATATAGAAGCGTTAAGTAATGAAATATTACAAAAAGGAAAAGAATACAGAATAAGTAGCATATTTATTGGAGGAGGAACGCCATCCTACTTGAATGACTTAAGTCTAGAAAAACTACTAGGTACTTTAAATAAATTGAATTTAAAGGATGATTTGGAGTTCACAGTGGAGTGTAATCCAGGTACATTAAATGAAAGAAATCTAAATATTATGAAGGAACATAATGTTAATAGGATTAGCATGGGATTACAATCAACAAAAAACTCTTTATTAAAAGATATTGGAAGAATACATAGCTATGAAGAATTTGAAGAAAATTATTTTCTTGCTAGAAAGCTAGGATTTAATAATATAAATGCAGACTTGATGTTTGGATTACCTAATCAAACTATTGAAGATTGGGAATGTTCTTTGCGAAAAGTAGCAGAACTTGAACTAGATCACATATCTGCATATAGCTTGATTATAGAAGAAGGAACTCGGTTTTATAATTTATATGAAGAAGATAAGTTGAATTTACCTGAAGAGGATAAAGAACGAATTATGTATTTGGCCACTAAAGATATATTGAACGGGTATGGATATCATCAATATGAAATATCTAATTATTCAAAGAAAGACAAAGAGTGCTTTCATAATAAAGTTTATTGGAAATGCGATGAATACTTAGGGCTAGGGGTATCGGCTAGCTCATTTATAGATAAAAAAAGAATTAAAAATATAGACAATATTAAGGAATATATAAAAAGAATAAATAACAAAGAAAGTGTAACTGAAGAAATTCACGTAAATGATATTAAAGATGATATGGAAGAATTTTTATTTATGGGGCTTAGGATGATTGAAGGGATAAAAGTAGAGAAATTTAAAGAGCGATTTAATAAAGATATATATGAAGTGTATGGAGAAATTATTGAAAAAAATATTAAAAAAGGATTATTAATTCATAATTCGGGAAATCTATATCTAACTGCGCATGGCATAGAAATATCAAACTATGTAATGAGTGATTTCATTTTATCTTAATGGATTCTCTTATGAAAAGTTTAAAGAAAGATTAAGCGCAATTATAAAAATATATTGCGTATAAAAATGGAGAAAATAGGAGATATAAAGAGCTAAGTTAACAAAATTGCTTTATTATTAACGTTAGGTAGCTATAATAAATATAAATAGAATTGACAAAAAACATCATAAATAATATATTAAAAACATAGTCATTAGCACTCGAGGTTAATGAGTGCTAACAAAAAGAGGTGAGGTTATGAGTATTGATGACAGAAAAATAAGAATACTTCAAGCTATTATCAATGACTATATTCGAACAGGAGATCCTGTAGGATCAAGAACTATTGCTAAAAACTATAACTTAGGTATTGGGTCCGCAACAATAAGGAATGAGATGGCTGACCTTGAAGATATGGGATACTTAGAACAACCTCATGCTTCTGCAGGAAGAATTCCTTCTAGTAAGGGATATAGATTATATGTTGATCAGCTCATGGATAATCAGATGCTAACAGTTGAAGAAGATCTAAGGATAAAACAATATATAATCGATTCGGCAATGCTTGAAGTAGATAAAATAGTTAAGCAAACTAGCGCCTTATTGTCAGAACTTACTAAATTAACTTGTGTAATTGAGACACCATCAGTAAAAAGGAGCTTTATAAAGTCAATTCAGCTGATTAAAGTTGATGATCATAATTTAGTATCAGTTTTTTTAACAGATACTGGTGTCATAAAGAATCATATAATGAAGCTAAATAATAGAGTTCCTGAAGTTGAAACTTTAACACGAATAAATGAAGTTATAAATAATAGATTGGTGAATCTTTCTATACAAGAAATTAATTTAGAAGTAATTAATAACTTAAAAAAGGATCTAGGAGCCTATGAAGAAATATTCAATGCTTTATTGCCTATTTTATATGAGACTCTAAACTCGGCGGATTCTACAGAAGTATTCATGGAGGGAACTACCAACATATTTAATTATCCTGAATATAACGATATTGATAAAGCTAAAGAAATGCTATCGCTTTTGAATGATAAAGAAGCTTTGATGGAACTGTTTAATCCTCAAGACAATATAACAGTCAGTATAGGGGATGAAAACTACAAGCCACAAGCTAGAGATTGTAGTATAATATCAGCTGAATATTCCTTTAAGGATAGGCCTATTGGGAAAATTGGATTAATTGGACCTAGAAGGATTAATTACTCAAAGGTAATAATGATTATGTCAGAAGTTATAAAAGAGCTTAATAATATATTGAGCAATCCAAAATAGATGTTAGATTTAAAGAGAAGAGGTGTGTGTTAGATACATGGAAGAAAATAGAGATGTTAAAAATGAAGAACTAGAAAAAGAAGAAATTGCAGATGAAGTAGCAGAAAAGGATAATGAGACTCAAGAAAGTAATGATGCAGCAGAAACAAATGAAGCTAGCAAAGAGGCTTCAGAAAATATAGAAGCTGCAGAGGAAGATCAAGAAGATTTAGTAAAAAATCAAGAAGAGGAAAATAAGAAATTGAGAGAAGAATTAGATGCGACAAAAGATAGACTTTTAAGATTAACAGCTGAATATGATAACTATAGAAAAAGAACAGCTAAAGAAAAAGAAGGAATATATAGCGATGCATATGTAGATGTATTAAAAGAGATTGTTCCTATTCTTGACAATTTAGAAAGAGCTGTTGCAGCTGATGGTAGTATTGAAGACTTGAAAAAAGGAATTGAAATGACAATAAAGGGATGCAAAGATTCATTTGCAAAACTTGGTGTTGAAGAAATAGATGCTACTGGAGAATTTGATCCTAATCTTCATAATGCAGTAATGCATATAGAAGATGAAGAATTAGGTAAAAATGTAGTAGCAGAAGTTTTCCAAAAGGGATATAAGAAAGATGATAAGATAATAAGACATACTATGGTTAAAGTTGCTAATTAGAAATAGGAACAAGTTTCTTATTAAGATATATAAATAGAATTCAAAAATAATAAACTGAAAAATTCAAGTTTAAATAAACTAATAAAGTTTTAGGAGGAAAATATCATGGGAAAGATTATAGGAATTGATTTAGGAACTACAAATTCATGTGTAGCAGTTATGGAAGGTGGAGAACCAACAGTTATAGCAAACTCAGAAGGTGCTAGAACTACTCCTTCAGTAGTATCATTCCAAGCAAATGGAGAAAGATTAGTTGGTCAAGTAGCTAAAAGACAAGCGATTACTAATCCAGATAAAACAGTTATTTCAATAAAGAGACATATGGGAACTGGATATAAAGTTGATATAGATGGAAAACAATATTCACCACAAGAAATTTCTGCTATGGTTTTACAAAAAATAAAAGCAGATGCGGAAAGCTATTTAGGTGAAACAGTAACTCAAGCGGTTATTACTGTACCAGCTTACTTTAATGATAGCCAAAGACAAGCAACTAAGGATGCAGGTAAGATTGCAGGCCTTGAAGTATTGAGAATAATCAACGAACCAACAGCAGCATCATTAGCTTATGGTTTAGATAAAACAGATTCAGCTCACAAAATCCTAGTTTATGACTTAGGTGGTGGTACTTTCGATGTATCTATTCTAGATCTTGGAGATGGAGTATTTGAAGTATTATCAACTAACGGTGATACAAAGCTTGGTGGAGACGATTTTGATGAAAAGATAATGAAATATATTGCAGATGAGTTTAAAGCTTCAAATGGAATTGACTTAATGCAAGATAAAATGGCAGTTCAAAGATTAAAAGAAGCTTCTGAAAAAGCTAAAATTGAATTATCAGCATCTCAACAAACAAATATAAATTTACCATTTATCACTGCTGATGCAACAGGTCCAAAGCATATAGATTTAACATTAAGCAGAGCTAAGTTTAATGAAATTACTCATGACCTAGTTGAAAGAAGTATTGAACCTATGAGAAAGGCATTAGCTGATGCTAAACTTTCATTAAATGATATAGATAAAATAATCTTAGTTGGTGGATCAACAAGAATTCCAGCAGTAGTAGAAGCTGTTAAGAACTTTACAGGAAAAGAACCATCTAAGGGAGTTAACCCAGATGAATGTGTTGCAGTTGGTGCAGCTATTCAAGCAGGTGTATTAACTGGTGAAGTTAAAGACGTTGTATTACTTGATGTTACTCCATTAACACTTGGAATTGAAACAGCAGGTGGTATAGCTACTCCATTAATCGAAAGAAATACAACTATTCCAACAAAGAAGAGTCAAGTATTCTCAACTGCGGCAGATAACCAAACATCAGTTGAAATTAATGTAGTTCAAGGTGAAAGACAAATGGCTATGGATAACAAGTCACTTGGACAATTCACATTATCAGGTATAGCTCCAGCACCAAGAGGAATTCCTCAAATCGAAGTTACATTTGATATAGATGCTAACGGTATTGTTAAAGTATCTGCATTAGATAAAGGAACTGGTAAAGAAGCAAATATCACAATTACTGCTTCAACTAACTTAAGTGATGATGAAGTAGATAAAGCTGTAAAAGAAGCAGAAAAATTTGCTGAAGAAGATAAGAAGAGAAAAGAAAAAGTTGAAGCTGTAAATAACGCAGACCAAACTATATATCAAATAGAAAAGACTTTAAATGAAGTTGGAGATAAAGCTACTGAGGATGAAAAGGCAGCAGTAAGAGCTAAAATTGAAGATCTTAAGAAGGTTAAAGATGGAGATGATGTAGAAGCTACTAAAGCTGCAATCGAAGCAGTAAATCAATCATTCTATCCAATAGCTACAAAGATGTATCAACAAGCTGGTGGGGCTGAAGGAGCAGCTGATCCAAATGCAGCAGCTGGAGGAGCTCAAAGTGCACCACATGATGATAATGTAGTAGATGCTGATTTCAAAGTAGATGAAGATAAATAAGATATAAATTAGGTGTACTAAACTACAGTTATCTAATATAATAGGATAGGGAAGGCAAGCTCGTCTTCCCTTTTCTAAGGCATATGAAAGAAAATAACGAGCCCAAAATGTCATGATTATTTTTCATTAGGAGAAGAAGCAGATTGGACTCATAGCGAGCCTATTAGTGGAATCTGCTGATGAATGATAATGGAAAATAGGCACTTATGAAAAGAGCAGCTATGCTGCAAAAAGGAACTTTTCTTGGTAGGTGGATTCGTTATTTTTTTGATTATGACTAAAGTAAATAAAACTAGGTGGTGAATTTAAACGAATGGCAAATAAAGACTATTATGAATTGCTTGGACTTCAAAAGGGTGCAAGTGATGATGAAATAAAAAGAGCCTTTAGAAAATTAGCTGTAAAATATCATCCGGATAGAAATCAAGGAAATGCTGAGGCAGAAGAAAAGTTTAAAGAAATAAATGAAGCTTATCAAGTACTTTCGGATCCAGAAAAGAAAGCTAAATATGATCAGTTCGGATCAGCTGCCTTTGATGGTAGTGGCGGATTCGGAGGAGGAGGCTTTGGTGGCTTTGACGGATTCGATATGGGCGGCTTTGGAGATATTTTTGAATCATTCTTTGGAGGCGGAGGATCAAGTTCTAGAAGAAGAAATGGTCCAGTAAGAGGAAATGATATTGAGTATACAATAACATTAACTTTCGAAGAAGCTGTTTTTGGAGTAGAGAAAGAAATTTCTGTTACTAGAAATGAAAACTGTGAACATTGTCATGGAAGTGGAGCCGAACCAGGAACTAATGCGAAGACTTGCCCAACTTGTAGTGGATCAGGTCAAGTAAGAGTTCAAAGACAAACTCCTCTTGGAAGTTTTGTATCAACTTCTACATGTGATACTTGTAGAGGTACTGGTAAAATTATTGAAAAGCCATGTTCAGAGTGTAGAGGAAAAGGCAGTATTAGAAAAACAAGAAAGATAAAAGTTAACATACCAGCAGGTGTAGATACAGGAAATGTAATGCCTTTAAGAGGACAAGGAGAACATGGGTTAAGAGGTGGAAGTCCTGGAGATTTGTATGTAAGAATTAATGTTACTCCATCAAAGGTGTTTACAAGAAAAGGAAACGATGTTTATATAGATGCTCATATTTCTATGCCTAAAGCAGCATTAGGTACAGAAATAACTGTAGCTACAGTTGATGGAAATGTTAAATATACTGTTCCACCAGGTACACAATCAGGAACTATGTTTAGATTAAAAGGCAAAGGAATACAAAGAGTTAACTCAAACGGAAAAGGAGATCAATACGTAAAAGTTATTGTTGATATTCCTAAAACCTTAAATAAGGAACAAAAGGAAGCTTTATATGATTTTATGAGAGCATCTGGTGAAGAATTTGATGAGGCCAATGTTCCTAAGAAAAAATTATTTGGGAAAAATAAATAAAAAGATATCAAAGAAACTATTTGAATAATGCTTATAAATTGGCATTATTTTAATAGTTTTTTTTAAAAATAAAAATTCCCCGACAAAACCTATAGTTATAGTCATATTTTAAAATATAGGTTATAATATATTAAAATAATTATATTTAGGAGGAGAAAAAGTGAAGGAATTGAAGGAAAAATTATTGATTGAAATAGAAGAGTTTAGAGAATTAGGAAATAAGTTTTTATCTGGAGAAGTGTCCATTATGGATTTTAAAAAAGTTTCTGGAGGAATGGGCGTATATTCAGAACGTAATAAAAAAGAATTTATGATAAGACTAAGAATTCCTTCTGGAATAAGCAGTTTAGAAAATATGAAATGGTTATGCCATATAGCTGATAAATATAATTTAGATAAATTTCATTTAACTACAAGGGAAGCAGTGCAGTATCATAATTTAACGATAGACCAGGTTTGTGGAATAATGAAAGATGGTATAGATCATGATATATATTCTAGAGGAGGCGGCGGAAACTTCCCAAGAAATGTAGCTATGTCTCCACTATCAGGTGTAGATAAAGATGAAGCGTTTGATGTGACACCATATGCATTAACTGTAAATAAACATTTTTTAAGCAAAATAACATCATATAAATTTCCAAGAAAGTTTAAAGTATCTTTTTCAAGCAGCGACTCAGATCAGGGGCATTGTAATGTAGCTGATTTAGGGTTCTTAGCAACAATTAAAGATAATGAAAAGTATTTTAGAGTTTTTATGGGAGGCGGAATTGGAAGAAATCCTCAAGTTGCAGTCGAATATGATGAGCTTATAAAACCAAGTGATGTATTATACCACGTAGAAGCCATGACTAGCTTATTTATAAAAGAAGGTAACTATGAAGATAGAAATAAAGCTCGTATAAGATATATATTAGAGAGAATGGGCAAAGAGAAATTCATAGAAACATATAAAGAACATTTAAAATATGTGTTAGATAATAATGAGTTAGATTTATTTGTAGAATCTAAGGAAATTACTAAAGAAGGTAAAGAAATTGAATTAACACATTCAAGATTATATTCACAAAAGCAAAAAGGATTATACAGCGTATATTTCCATCCAATTGGCGGACAAATTTCTGTTAAGACATTAAGAGAAATTTTAGATAAATCAAAAGCAGTAAAAGGCTTAGAAATAAGACTTACCATGACAGAAGGTTTATATTTTAGAAACTTAAATGGTGATGAAGCTAAAGAACTTTTAAATGTAACACAAAATATTGGAGGAGAAACAGCTCTTCAGCAAAGTGTATCATGTATTGGAGTACCAATATGTCAAGTTGGAATTTTAGAGAGTCAAAAAATGCTTAACAATATAATTAATTACTTTGCAGAAAAAGGTTATAATAAAGATATACTTCCAAGAGTTCATATATCAGGATGTGGAAATTCATGTGCAGTTCATGAAGTCGTTGGTATCGGACTTACAGGAAAACGTAAAAAAGTTGGCGATGCTGTTGAAGATGTATTTGAATTACATATTAACGGAGCATTTGAAACCGGAAGTGCAAGGCTCGGAAAAGTTTATGGTGACTTACTTGCTAGTGAAATACCAGAGTTTTTATATGAATTATCATTATATATAGAGAATAAAAATATGAATTTTTATGAGTTTGTAGAAAATAACGAGGAAGAACTATTAAAAATAATAGAGAAATATAAAAAATAAGTCGTAATATACATCAGTTAAAATAGTACATTCTCTTAGATATGAGATGTACTATTTTTTATATTTAATAATAATAGGTGTTAAGTATTAAATCGGATGATTTTTTAGATAAACAACTTAAGGGAGTTCAAGAATTTTTAATTAGTATTAAGAATGTATAAAAATAATTTGAGATAAAAGATTCAGTACATATATTTGAGTTATTTGCAATACCTGTATATTTTTGAGATAAAAATTGCAATATAAATTTTTATAGGTATAATTATTATGAAGGATACGGCCGATTAATAGAACAATAAGACGGTATGAGAGTCTTGTTTATATGGTATTGTGTCGATAAGTTCAATTTAATGATCTAAAAAACTTAATGGCAGTAAAATGCTATTTTTTAAAAGCTTATAAAAGATGGAGTGAACTAACATGAGAATGAGAAAAAAACCGTGGGCAAGACCTGAGCTTGAAGGTTGCGATTTTTTTGTTATAAATCCGAAAGAATATAAAGGTAAGTGGAAAGAATTTTTCGGTAATGATAAACCAATATATCTAGAACTTGGATGTGGGAAAGGAACTTTTATGGCAGTTCATGCCTCCGAGAATCCAGATATAAATTATATTGCAATTGACATAAAGGATGAGGTATTAGGATTAGCAAAAAGAAATATTGAAAAGGCTTATGAAGAAAAAAATAGGAAGTCTGATAATGTAAAATTAATGGCTCAAGAGATAGGACTTATCAGTGAAATCTTAAGTGAAGAAGATGTTGTAAGTAGAATATACATAAATTTTTGTAATCCGTGGCCAAAGGAAAAGCATAAAAAGAGAAGATTAACACATATGAGGCAGCTTGAACAGTACAAAACATTTTTAAAGAGTGAAGGTGAAATTTATTTTAAAACTGACGATGATGAATTATTTGAGGAATCGCTTGAATATTTTAATGAAGCAGGGTTTAGAATTAAATATATAACATATGATCTTCACAATAGTGATGTTGAAGGAAATGTTCAGACTGAGCATGAAAAAATGTTTAGTGAACAAGGAATAAAAATAAAATTTTTGATTGCCATGAAAGACAATTAGATTTATAATGACCAGAATTTAAGAATTTAAGAATTTAAGAATTTAAGAATTTAAGAATTTAAGAATTTAAGAATTTAAGAATTTAAGAATTTACCCGATTCACATGTGTTTGCTGGGTAAGTTCGAGGAACCAAATGCAAGATGCTCGAAGAGAAAGTTCTGCTAACCAAATACAAAATTTGAAGCATCACTTTTGGACTCTCACTTAAGAATTTAAACATATGAAAAGATACGCACATATGAAAAAAGTGCGAAGCACAATTAAGATCAATTCACATATGAAAAAAGTGCGAAGCAAAGTTAAGATCTTCTAAGCACAATACGGAACTTACTGGTCACAATTAAGAAGTTTCATATTTTAAAATTTAAATATGAAACTAGGATATCAATAAAAATATTTTAAAATATATAAATTTAACTAGATATATATGTAAGTAGTTAAATAGAAATCTATGTAAATAGTTAACTATATAAATATATATCAATGTTAAATATATAAATATGTAAATATGTAAATATTTATAGTTATTGTAAGGGTTACAATGACTCTAAAAAAATAAAATTATATAGTTAGCAAAGAGCAATTGTAGGAAAAAATTCTATGGAATTTAAAAATATTTTTAATGAATTTTGAAAAAAATGTATTCCTAAATTGCAAACTGTTACTGAAACTGAATTAGAAAGGTTGATAAACATGGATGGAATATGGATTGAAGTTAGTGTAATAACAAAGAGCGAGGCGTTAGAGCCTATATCAGGAATATTTTATGGATTAAATTGCCCTAATGTTGCAATAGAAGATCCGGAGGATTTACTTTCAAGAGATCAAGGACCATTAACTTGGGATTTTGCAGATATAAATATCTTAGAACATAAAGGAAATGCAGCTGTAGTTAAAGCTTATTTTTCTCAAGATGATAAGGTTGAAGAGATTGTTGAATATGTTAAGGAAAAACTTTCTGAAATCAAAGAATTTGGAATAGATATTGGTGAAGGTACAGTAGAAGCTAAGAAGATGCACGAAGAGGACTGGGCTAATAATTGGAAGCAATATTATAAACCAGTTAAAATAACAGATAAGATTGTTGTTAAACCAATTTGGGAAGAATATGAAAAAAATGATGAAGAACTAATTATAGAGTTGGATCCAGGAATGGCATTTGGAACTGGAACTCATGAAACTACAAGGATGTGTATTCAAGCTTTAGATAAGTATGTAAAGCCTGATACAACAGTATTTGACGTAGGATGTGGATCAGGAATACTTGCGATAGCAGCAGCGAAGCTTGGAGCTAAACATGTTGTTGGGGTTGACCTAGATCCTGTTGCTGTTGATTCTTCTAAAGAAAATATAAGCTTTAATAATTTGAATAATATTGAAGTATTAGAAGGAAATCTTTTAGATGTAGTTGATGGAAAAGCCGATATAGTAGTTGCAAATATAATAGCAGAAATTATTTGTGTACTAACTGAGGATGTTAAAAAGGCTCTAAATGAAGGTGGATTATTTATAACTTCAGGTATAATTCATGATAGGGTAGATATGGTTACAGAAAAGTTTGCTGAATGTGGTTTTGAAGTTATTGAGATGAATAAAGATGGAGAATGGAACTGTATAGTTGCTAAAGCAATTAATTAGTATAAATATAGATATTTGTAATGCAAATTTTGGTTAACGGTTTGAAAATGTAATTATGAAAATAATGCACAATGTACAATTCACAATGCACAGTTTGGGAGAAGTTTCTAAGAGATTTTTTAGAAAATTTATAGTTGATATACCGTAATCAATTATTATTTAATTGTGCATTGAGCATTGTGAACTGTGAATTAGAGAGGAGTCGTATGCATAAGTTTTTTACAGAACCTCACAATATTAGTGAAACTGAAGGTAGAATACTTGGAGATGATGTAAAACATATTTATAAGGTTTTAAGATTATCTGAAGGTGAAGAAGTAGTATTAAACAATTGCGAAGGAATTGAGTATCTAGGTGAGATAGAAACTATAACTAAAAGTGAAGTTATAGTTAAAATTATTAAAAGATTAGATATAAATAATGAAAGTAAAGTTAAAGTACATCTGTTTCAGGGACTACCAAAAGGTCAGAAAATGGACCTGATAGTACAAAAGGGAACAGAACTTGGAGTATCTGAGTTTATTCCTGTAACAACTGCAAGAGTAGATGTAAAACTTAAAGGCGAATTTAAAAAGCTTGATAGACTAAATAGAATTGCTCTTGAGGCATGCAAACAATCAAAAAGAAGTGTAATTCCTCAAGTTAAAGAAGTTATAGATTTCAATGAGGCAATAAATGAATTAAAAAAGATGGATTTGATTATTGTACCTTATGAAAATGCCGAAGATTTTGGAATTAAAACTCTTGTGAGAAAATTAGAAAGAGATAATGTGGATTTAGATAATATAAATAATGTTGGAATATTGATAGGACCTGAAGGTGGATTTGAGGAATCTGAAATTGATACTTTAAAAGAACAAGGTGCTTATATAGTGACTCTTGGAAATAGAATATTACGTACAGAGACGGCTGGATTTACAGCTACGGCATTAATTCAATATGAATTAGGAGATTTAGGAGGAAAGCTATCATAATGGGAGAGAACCAAATGAAATTAGTCAGAGCAGGTAGTGACAAGACTAAGCTTAAGAAGTTATCTAACAAAGAACCAATAAAAAATACAGAGGGGAAGAGTCTTGTGGCTTTTGCAACTCTTGGATGCAGGGTAAATCATTATGAAACAGAGGCTATGGCGGAAAAGTTCATAAGAGAAGGTTATGAAGTAACTGACTTTGAAGGTTTTGCTGATGTTTATGTTATAAATACTTGTTCTGTAACTAATATGAGTGATAAAAAATCAAGGCAAATAATTAGCAGAGCTAGAAGAAGAAATGAAAATGCAATAATTGCAGCTGTTGGATGCTATTCGCAAGTTGCGCCAGAAGAAGTTTCTAAAATACAAGGGGTAGATGTTGTACTTGGGACTAGAAATAAAGGCGATATTGTTTATTATGTGAATAAGGCTAAGGATGAGCAAAAACCTCAGTTAATGGTTGGAGAAGTTCTAAAGAATAAACAGTTTGAAGAATTAAATATAGAAGAGTATCAAGATAAAACAAGAGCATTTTTAAAGATACAAGATGGTTGTAATAGATTTTGTGCATATTGTCTCATACCTTATACCAGAGGAACAACTTGCTCAAAAGACCCTCAAAAAGTATTGGATGAAATAAAGAATTTAAGTGAACATGGATTTAAAGAAATAATATTATCAGGAATACATACAGCATCTTATGGTGTTGATTTAGATGGAAATGTAACTTTAATAACTTTATTAGAAGAAATAGAGAAACAGGATGGAATTGAAAGAGTTAGGATAGGTTCTATAGAGCCTAGTTTCTTTACAGATGAAGTTATCGAGAAAATGAAAAAAATGAAAAAACTATGTCCACAATTTCATTTATCACTTCAAAGCGGCTGTGATGCAACTTTAAAAAGAATGAATAGAAGATATACTGCTAAAGAATACGAAGATGCAGTTAATAGAATAAGAGAAAACCTTAAAGATGCCTCAATAACTACTGATGTAATCGTAGGTTTCCCCGGTGAAACTGATGAGGAATTTAATGAAACTTATGAATACTTAAAGAGAATTAAATTAACTAAAACACATATATTCAAATTCAGCCCAAGAAAAGGTACGAAGGCTTCAGATATGCCTAATCAAATAGATGGAAATGTAAAGGACAAGAGAAGTAAGGCTTTAATTGAACTAAATGCAAAGAATGAAGGCGATTTTAGTAAATCTTTAGTTGGAAGAGAACTAGATGTATTAGTTGAGCAAGAAGTATCTAATAAGCCTGGGGTATTTGAGGGGTATACAAGAAATTATGTAAAAGTTGAAATTCCAAATGGAAGCAGAGACATGATAGGAAAAATAATTTTATGTAAAATAATGGCCTCAGATGCGGAATATGTTGTTGGAAAAATTATATAGTTTTGGTATAATATAAATCAAGATAAGATTGATTAAGGATCATTTTTGGAATAAGATATATAATTCAAAGAGAATTTCTAAATATGAATTATAAAATCTCGATTCTTACGTTTGTGAATTGAGATTGTTACTTAGAAGGAGGTGAATTTATGGAAGGTTGTATATTTTGCAAAATTATAAGTGGGGATATCCCTAGTAAAAAAATATATGAAGATGATAAAGTTTATGCTTTTTATGACATAAATCCTGAAGCTCCAACTCATTTCTTAGTTATTCCAAAAGAACATATCGAAAGTGCTAATACTTTAGATGACAGCAATATTGATATTGTATCACATATATTTAAAGTTATTGGTAAATTAGTAGTAGATCTTGGAATATCAGATAAAGGATATAGGGTTGTAAATAATTGTGGTGAGGATGCAGGACAGACAGTAAAACATATTCATTTCCATGTACTTGGAGGGCGAAGTTTACAGTGGCCACCAGGCTAAATTTGAGTTGTTATTTGATCAATAGTAACTGGAGATTTTTTCTTAATTTCTTGACATTATTAATTTAAATATTGTATAATATAGCATGTGTTATTAAGCCCATAGCTGAGTTAATTTAAGCTAGCGGAGGGAGGGATAGTAAATGTCAGAAATTAAAGTTGGAGAAAACGAAACACTTGAAAGTGCGTTAAGAAGATTTAAGAGAAAATGTGCTAGAGCTGGGGTTCTTTCTGAAGTTAGGAAGAGAGAACATTATGAAAAGCCAAGCGTTAAGAAAAAGAAGAAATCAGAAGCTGCTAGAAAGAGAAAGTTCAAATAATGATATTTTCTTTTGAAAGAAGGTACAAAAATGTCATCAATTAAAGATAGATTGCAAGATGATTGGAAAATTGCTTTAAAAGCAAAAGATAAGTTCACATCTAGTGTAATTAGTACAGCTAAAGCTGCAGTATTATTGGTTGAAAAAACTGATAATAGAAAGCTTGAAGATGATGAAGTTATTACAATATTAGCTAAAGAAATCAAGCAAAGAAGAGAAGCTATGCTTGAATTTGAAAAGGGGAATAGGCAAGATTTAATAGATCAGTCTAAGGCTGAGATTGAAATTTTGTTGAAATACCTTCCTCAGCAGTTAAGTGAAGAAGAGATAAAACAATTAGTAAAAGAATCAGCTGAAGAAGTGGGTGCAAATAGCATTAAAGATATGGGAAAAGTTATGTCAGCTGTTAAACCTAAAGTAGTAGGAAAAGCTGATGGTAAACTTGTAAGTCAGCTTGTTAAGGAATATTTAAATAATAAATAAGAATAAAATTCAAGATTGTTTTGAGTTTTATACTAATATAACAGGACATAGGATTATAAATAGTATCCTATGTCCTGTTTCATTGTTATCTAAAATTGGACTAGCAATGAAAGGATAATATTTGGTTCATATAACTAGAATACATTATCGTAAATGAATTAGATAAAGCCATAATAGTAATGATTGGCTTTATTTTTTTGCAGGAAATTATCATTATTATTAAATTATAGAATTAATTCGCAAATCCTATCATAAATTACAATGAGAAAGTTTATGTGGGAGGAAAGTATGGAAGAAAAATTTCAAAGAGGTAAAGAAAAGATACTTAGCAAGTTAGATTTTCCAAGTGACATTTCATTAGATCTACCAAAGATAATAGTCGTGGGAAACAGAGAAATAACTATTGAAAATCATAAGGGCATTATATTTTTCGAAACTAATATGGTTAAAATAAATTCCAGAATAGGTGCAATCATAATCGAGGGGAAAGAGTTCGAAATACTTTTTATTGCAGAAACGAGTATAACAATAAGCGGAATCTTTAAAGGTATTTCATATGAGAGGTAGAATATTATGTTTAGCAGCTTGAAATCGGGACAAGTAACCATAGAAATTAATGCTTTAGTGCCAGAAAAAATATTAAATGCCTTTTGGAATAGCCAAATCTATACCTGTAATATAGTGAAAGTAAGCTTGACAACGGTAAGAGTAACTATATATTACAGAGATTATAAAGATGCAGAAATATTAATAAAAAAATATAAAGGAAAAGTTAAGATAGTAAGAACTAGTGGAATAATAGTTTTACTTATGAAAATGAGAAGAAAGATTTCTCTAGTTATAGGAATGGGATTATTTTTTGCTGTGATATATATATTATCAAATTATATATGGGCTATAGATATAGAGACACAGAGGAATTTAAGTCCATTTGAAGTTAGACAACAGCTCTCATCAATTGGAATCAAACCAGGGCTTAACAAATCACAAGTTAATGTATATCAAATAGAAAAAAAGATGGAAGATTTAAATAGCCAGATAATGTGGATTAGGGTTAGGATAGAGGGGTCTACATTAAAATTGGTTATAAAGGAAAAAGTAAATCCTCCGTCTACAGAAAAAACATTATATAATCAAGTTGTTGCTAAAATGGATGGAGAAGTAAAGAGAGTATATACGAATTCAGGAAATCCAGCAGTTGTGCCAGGAGATATAGTAAAGAAAGGTGACGATCTAATATTGCCTATCCAAGGAAGGGAAGGCTTTCAGATGGAAGTAAAACCGAGTGGAACAGTTATAGCAAATACTTTTTATGATAAATTTATGGAGGTTCAAATAAGTGGAGAAAAGCTTGAGAGAACTGGTAACAAGAATAGTGATATATACTTAAACTTTTTTGGGAAAAAAGTTTACTTGAAAAAAGCTATAAATCAATTTGAATATTATGATAAAATAGAAGAGAAGGATGGTTTCTTTAATAAGATAACATATTTTGAAAAAAAAGGTATAAATGTAAACTTAGATAAAGAAAGTACAGTTAAAGAAGCTACAGAAAAGTTAGAGGGGTCATTGAGAAAAACACTTAGCAACGATGCAAAGATAATAGATAAGAAAACTGCAGTAGAAGATATTGAAGGCGGAAAGATCTTAATTAATGTTAAATTTACTGTAGAACAGGATATTGCTAAAAACGTATCATAAGGGGTATTCAAAGTTGTTTTTATGCCTATTACTTATTATTAAGATGAAAAGGTGAATTACATGGATATAAAACAAAATAATAAATGGAAAAATAATAGAATTCAAAGAATTCTATTATTTATACTTGTATTTAGTATAGGCTATTTATTGCTTGTTACCGCAATAACTCCTAAGCAATATAGCTTAAAAGAAGGAGATATACCAAGAGTAGATATAAAAGCTCCAAGAGATATAGTGGATGAAAAAGCTACAAAGGAAAAGGAAGATCAAGCGGCTGAAAAGGTAGGGAAACAGTATACATCGAAGCCAGAAGTTAAGAAAGAAGCTGAGGATAATGTAAGGGCAGTGTTCGATAAAATTGTATCATTAAGCAATATGGCGAACTCTACCATAGCTGATAAGCAAGCTGAGCTTAAGAAATTAACTATATTTCAATTAACAGATGAACAATGTAAGGCATTGATAGGAATATCAAAAGATACTTTGCCTGGCATAGAAGACAAAATAGTAAATATAATTGACAATGCATATGAAAAAAATATACAGGAAAAAGACGAAGGTGCCTTAAAAGAAGCAAAAGGAGCTGTTTCAACTCAAATAGATAATTTAAACTTGGATAAAGATGTATCAAGTGCTTTAAAGCAAATAGCTCAAACACAAATAAACCCCAATGTTTTTTTTGATGAAGAAAAAACACAAGAAAAGATACAGGAAGTCAAGAAGAATGTATCTAAAGTAATAATAAAACAAAATCAGATTATAGTTAAAGAAGGAGAGCCTGTAACACAAGATCAAATTGATATTCTATCAGATCTTGGAATGCTTAACGATGAAAATGTAACAGCTTATGTATATATTTATTTAGCGCTTGCAATATTTTGGATGATAATATTGTTTCTTCAATATGGATATGTGAGAATAAATTATGGTGAAATATATAAGAACAATAAAAAGCTTATTCTTATAAGTACAATTAATTTGATTTCACTTGTGTTAGCTAGAACTGTAGGGGTTATATCGCCTTTTCTAATTCCGTTTGCGTGCGCGCCTATGATGCTTACGCTATTACTAAATTATAAGATATCATTTGTACTTAGCGCTTTAAATGCAATAGTTATAGGAGCATTAAATGGTTTTGATGTTCAGATTATTATTCTAGGAATAGTAAGTTCGGTATTAGGAGCGGCATTTTTGAAAAAGATGCAACAAAGAAATGAATTGCTATATTCAACATTGTATACTGCTGTTGTTACCGTAATACTTACATTGTCTACGGGAATATTAATATCGAGCAATTTCGGAGATGTGTTAGTAAAAGGTGGAATCACATTCATTGGAGGCCTTTTATCAGGTATATTTGCATTAGGAATATTACCGTTTTTAGAAGGTACATTTAATGAGGTTACTACATTAAAGCTGCTAGAATTATCAAATCCTAATACACCACTGTTAAAAAAATTATTAATGGAAGCTCCAGGAACATATCACCATAGTATGCTTGTTGCAAATCTCTCAGAAATGGCAGCAGAAGAAGTTGGTGCTAATTCGGTAATTACAAGGATAGGATCATATTATCATGATATTGGAAAAACAGAGAGGCCATATTTCTTTGGAGAGAATCAAATGGGGATAGATAATCCACATGAGAATATACCTCCAAATTTAAGTGCTATGATAATAAAATCTCATGTTAAAGATGGTCTGGAGTTAGCTAAAAAATATAAGCTTCCTAAGGTTATCCAAGATATTATATTAGAGCATCATGGTAAAACATTAGTAAAGTATTTTTACTATACTATGAAAAATAGTGCTGAAAACCCAGAGGAAATAAAAGAAGAAGATTATAGATATGAAGGCCCAATACCAAGCTCAAAAGAAGCTGGGATAGTAATGCTATCTGATAGTGTTGAAGCGGCTGTAAGATCAATTAAGAAACCTACTAAGGATGCAATTAACCAAATGGTTAATTGCATTATAGATGATAAATTATCATCAGGACAATTAAATGATTGTGATTTAACATTAAAAGATATAGAAAAAATAAGAGTATGTTTTTTGACTTCGTTAAATAGCATATACCATCAAAGAATAGAATACCCTAAAGAAAAAATGAAGGATTTCAATGATGAAAGCAATAAAGGTGAATTTAAAACTAAGGAGTAATTTAAATAATGATTTATGTAGATAATAGACAAAATAAAGTGGAAGCAAGTGAAAAATTAATAGAAAGATTAACAGAAGTAATAGAATTTACATTAAAAGAAGAGGAAGTAAATATGAAATGTGAAATTTCATTATTGTTCGTTGATAATAATGAAATAAAGGAAATTAATAATGAAACAAGAGGAATAAATAGAGAAACAGATGTATTATCTTTTCCTATGTTAGAATACGAAGATAAGAAAGTATTTAAGGATATGTATAAAGATTATAAGTTTTCTCAATCTGATTTTGATGGTGATGAACTTGTACTTGGAGATATAGTTCTTTCATTAGAAAAAGCATTAGAACAGAGTAAAGAATTTAATCATTCATATGAAAGGGAAGCCTCATACTTAGTTGTACATTCAGTATTGCATCTATTGGGATACGATCATATGGAGGATGATGATAAAATAATTATGAGAAGTAGAGAAGAAGATATTTTAAATAAACTTAACATAATCAGAGGGTAATATTTTTTATTATGTAATAGAAGTAGGGGTAAATAATGAAAATGAAAAAAACACTGGAAAGCTTCAATAATGCCATAACTGGGATTATCGATACTGTAAGAACTGAACGAAATATGAAAATCCATTTAATAGTGGCGTTAGTAGTACTAATTGCAAGCTTTTTCTTTGACATAACAAAATATGAGTTTCTGATATTAGCTGTTACAATAACTATGGTAATAGCTGCTGAACTTATAAATACAGCCATAGAGGCGACTATAGATATGACAACTAATTATTACCACCCTTTGGCTAAAATCGCTAAGAATGCGGCGGCAGGTGCGGTATTAATAACAGCCATAAATGCATTATTAGTTGGTTATATTATATTTTGGGATAGGCTCAGTAGATTTTCATTTTCTTTAATTAATAAAGTAAAGAATTCAGAGCCATATACGATATTGATTGTTCTAGTAATAGTATGTATAGTAACTATAATAGCGAAAGCAATATTTGGAGAAGGAACTCCGTTAAAAGGGGGAATGCCCAGTGGCCACAGTGCTTTGGGATTTTCAATAGCAACTGCAATATCATTAATAACGGAGGAACCAATTTGCATTCTATTGAGTTTTTTATTGGCGTTTATAACTGCACAAAGTAGAGTGGATTCAGAAGTTCATAGTATTTTAGAGGTAATAGTTGGAGCTATATTTGGTATATTATTAACTTTGTTTATTTTTACATTATTTAGGCTTTAATTAAATATAGAATAATAAAAATAATATTTATAGGAGAAGATATAAGATGAAATAAAACTTATATTGTCTCCTATTTCTTAAATTATAAGAATTAATGATTTAATTCATAAGGAAACAATTGGAAGCGATTATTAAATTATTATATGATCAAATTAAGAATAGTAGATTGTCAATTTACTTATAAATAGAGTATACTATTTGTAAAATAGGATAACGTTAGTTAAGCTTTTTTAAGCTTATTTTGAGGAGGAAAAAATGTTTAAATCAGGATTTGTTACAATAGTTGGAAGACCTAATGTAGGAAAATCGACTTTATTAAATTATATAATGGGGGAAAAGTTATCAATAGTTTCTAATAAACCTCAGACAACAAGAAATAACATACAAACAATATTGACAGGTGATGATTATCAAATGATATTTGTTGATACACCAGGTATACATAAACCTAAACATAAGTTAGGAGAATACATGGTAAATTCGGCAAAAGAATCTACTAAAGATGTTGATTTAGTATTATTCTTAACAAATCCAGATGAGGAGATTGGAAAGGGCGATAAATTTATATTAGAAACCTTAAGGGATAAAAAGTGTCCTGTATTTTTAGTTTTAAATAAGGTTGATGAAAGTACACAAGATAGAGTGGCAAAAAGTTTAGAAATGTATTCAAAAGAATTTAAATTTGCAGAGATAGTACCTATTTCTGCAATAAAAGGGAAAAACGTTGATGTATTAGTAGAACTTATGAAGAAAGCAATGCCAGAAGGACCTAAATATTATCCAGACGACATGATAACAGATGTTCAAGAAAAGTTTGTAGTATCAGAAATAATTAGAGAAAAAGCTTTAAGAACCTTGAGAGATGAAGTGCCTCATGGTATAGCAGTAGATATAATTCAAATGAAACAAAATGAAATAGGTACATATCATATAGAAGTAGATTTAATCTGTGAAAAAGATTCCCATAAAGGAATAATAATTGGAAAGAATGGTCAAACACTTAAAAGAATAGGCGAAAATTCAAGATATGAATTAGAAAGATTTTTAAGATCCAAGGTTAATCTAAAAATATGGGTGAAAGTTAGAAAAGAATGGAGAGATAATCAGCTTTTATTAAAAGAATTAGGATATAAAGCGAATTCAAAGAGATAGAGTATTAATTAGAAATAGATAATTAGCCTAACATATTATTTTTTTTATATATTCCAAGTGGGAGATGGTTGACCTGTCAATAGTTGAAACAAAAGCTGTAATTATAAAAACGCAAGATTTTAAAGAGAATGACAAACTAGTTTGGTTTTATACTGAGAAGTTAGGTAAAATTACAGCTATAGTTAGAGGCGCTAAAAAAAGTAAAAGTAAGTTCTTAGCATTGACATTGCCATTATGTTATGGAGAATATATGGTATATAAAGGTAAGAGCTTGTACACTCTTCAAGAAGGAAAAATAATTCAATCTTTTCAAGGACTTTTAAATGATTTACATAAACTTACATATTCCTCATACTTATGCGAATTAATAGATATTGCTTGTACTGATAATGAAATTAATATGGAACTTTTTAAGACATTGATTACAACATTATACCTACTGAATACAGATGCCCTGGATTACGAACTACTAATAAGAGCATTTGAATTAAGATTATTAAAAACAACTGGATATAATCTAACATTGAATAATTGTAGCGTATGTAGAAAAAAGATATCTTCATCTAATTATATAAGTTTATCCCACTATGGAGGTATATGTGATGAATGTCCCAAAGAACATGGAGTATTTATTTCAAAAGGTGCATATAATGCCTTGAGGTTTTTGATGAATATGGATATAGATAAATTATATAGACTAAATTTAAATCATGAAATAAAAAGTGAGATTGAAAAAGTAATTACTTTTTTAGTATCGAATAGCTATGCTAAAAAGCCTAAAAGTTTGGAGATGTTAAAATTTATTAAGGAGTGATGATTTATGGAAAATATAACATTAGAAAAAGTTGATATGATACGTGAGAGAACAGGAGTAAGCTATGAAAAGGCAAAGGAAGCTTTAGAAGTATGCGAAGGAGACGTATTAGAGGCTTTAATATACATTGAAAAGTCTCAAAAGTTATCAGATATTAATGATGAATTTGTTGATGAGGAAGTAAATAGGGCTCCTATATCTATAGAGGAACTAAGGGTTTTGATTAAACAAATAATAGAAAAGGGAAATGTTACTAGGATAAAGGTTAAGAAAGATGATAAGGAACTTGTAGATATTCCAGTTAATGCAGGAATTGCAGCAGGAGTTGTAGCTATTATAATTCCACCAATACTTGCAGCAGGAGTTATTGCGGCAATAGCGACTCAAATTACAATAGAGATAACTATGGAAGATGGATCTGTGGAAGTTGTAAACACGTATGTTTCAGAAATGGCAAGCAATGTTAAAAATAAAGCTACTGATTTTGCTGATAAAATTAAGACTAAGGTTAATGAAATGAAGAATGACATAGGTAAACATAGTGATGATTCAAAGCAAAAAGTATATACTGGTTCAGATACTGTATATACCTATACAGTTAATTTTGATGAAGAGAAAGAAAATTCAGAAAATTAAGTGATATTGAGAGTAATATAAAGAAAAATAGATATATCAGTGATATAAAATTAATATACAAGAAATATTTAGCGAATTTATTTGATTTTTCTGAAAATTAAGTCTAGTCAAACAATAATTACATGATATAATTAGAGAGTAGTAAAAATTAATGAATTTGAACTAAATATTTCTTGTATTTACAGAAAGAGGGATAAGATTGAAATTATCACCTAGGCAAGAAGAAATAGTATGCTTAGTAAAAGAAAATGCACCTATAACTAGTGAAGCTCTTGCAGAAAAAATTGGAGTTACTAGAGCTGCGCTCAGGGCTGATTTGGCGGTACTGACTATGATAGGAACTTTGGATGCTAGACCGAAGGTAGGATATGTATATACAGGAAAGACTTCTAATGGATTGATTTATTCAAACATTAACAAAATTAAAGTATCCGAAATAATGTCAAAACCTGTGACTGTCAGTGAAGATACGATGGTATATGATGCAATCGTATACCTATTTCTGAATGATGTAGGGACATTATTTATAGAAAATAATGGGGTGCTTACAGGTGCAGTCTCTAGAAAAGACTTTCTCAAAATTTCAATAGGGGGGACTGATATACATAGAGTTCCTGTTGGAGTAATTATGACAAGAATGCCAAATATAATTTGTGCGAATAAGAATGATAACGCATATGATTTGGCTAAGAAAATTATTGAACATGAGATCGATAGTATTCCGGTTGTTGAAATAATAGAAAAGTCTGATGGAAAAGATCAGATGAAGATAATCGGAAAGGTTTCTAAGACTAACATAACAAAATTATTTGTTAAAATTGGAGAAAATGAGAATTAATTAATTAAGGGTAACTACGAAGTCTTTAAGCATATGAAATAAAAAATAAGTCTATGATGCGATATATATTTCTTGTTAGACAAGGAAGTCTGTTTATCTCATAGTGGACTATTAGGTGAACAGACCGACGAAGTATAACAAGAAATAGATTAGCATGCTGATTTACTTTTTGTTGAATATGCTTAGGATAGGCATCGATAGTAAATATAGTGAGAAATAATAAGAAAAGAGGGAGTATTGAGATGTCAAATAAGTATGTATATCTTTTTAGTGAAGGAAATGCTTCAATGAAAAATCTACTTGGAGGAAAAGGCGCTAACTTAGCAGAAATGACTAGTCTAGGAATTCCAGTGCCAGATGGTTTTATTGTTACAACAGAATCTTGTAATAAATATTATGAAGATGGTAGAAAGATTTCTGATGAAATAATAGGTCAAATCTATGAAAGTTTATCAAAGCTTGAAGAATCTACAGGTAAGAAATTTGGAGATAATACAAATCCTTTACTAGTTTCAGTAAGATCTGGTGCAAGAGTTTCAATGCCGGGTATGATGGATACTATCTTAAACTTAGGATTAAATGATATAGCTGTAGAAGCAATGGCAGAATTGACCAATAATCCAAGATTTGCATATGATTCTTACAGAAGATTCATTCAAATGTTCTCTGATGTTGTTATGGGAATAGAAAAGAGATTATTCGAAAATAAGATTGATGAACTTAAGGAGAAGAAAGGTGTTGAATTTGATACAGATTTAACAGCAGATGATTTAAAAGAATTAGTTAGTGAATTCAAAGAAATCTACAAAAAAGAAAAGGGTGAGGAATTCCCAAGCGATCCTAAAGCTCAATTAATTGAAGCAATTACAGCGGTATTTAGATCATGGGATAATCCAAGAGCTATAGTATATAGAAGATTAAATGATATTCCAGGTGAATGGGGTACAGCTGTAAATGTGCAACAAATGGTATTTGGTAATAAGGGAGAAACATCAGGAACAGGAGTTGCATTCTCAAGAAACCCTGCAAATGGTGACAATGCTATATATGGTGAATATCTAATGAATGCACAAGGCGAAGATGTTGTTGCTGGTATTAGAACTCCACTTGAAATTGGAAAATTAAAAGAACAAAATCCAGAAATATATGCACAATTTGAAGGAATTGTTAACACACTAGAAGATCACTATAAAGATATGCAAGACATGGAGTTTACTATAGAAGAAGGTAAATTATATTTCTTACAAACTAGAAATGGTAAGAGAACAGCTCAAGCTGCTTTAAAGATTGCTGTTGATTTAGTAGAAGAAGGAATGCTAAGCAAGGAAGAAGCAATTTTAAAAGTTGAACCAAAACAATTAGATACATTATTACACCCTGCTTTTTATACTGAAGATTTAAAGAAAGCTACACCAATTGCAAAAGGATTACCTGCATCTCCTGGAGCTGCATGTGGTAAGATAGCATTTACTGCTGATGAAGCTAAAGATAGAGCAGCACTTGGAGAAGATGTTGTACTTGTAAGACTTGAAACTTCACCAGAAGATATAGAGGGAATGATAGCAGCACAAGGTATCCTTACAGTAAGAGGGGGAATGACTTCTCATGCTGCGGTTGTTGCAAGAGGAATGGGAACTTGTTGTGTAGCTGGATGTGGAACTATAAAAGTTGATGAAGTAAAGAGAACTGTAGAAGTTAACGGAAAAGTTTATACATCTGAAGACTACATTTCAATTGACGGTACTTCAGGAAATGTATATGGAGAAAAAATAAAAACAGTTACACCAGAAATTTCAGGACATTTTGCGACATTCATGGGATGGGCTGATGAAATAAGAAAATTGAAAGTTAGAGCTAATGCAGATAGTCCAAGAGATGCAAAACAAGCTGTTGAGTTTGGAGCAGAAGGCATAGGTCTTTGCAGAACAGAGCATATGTTCTTTGCAGAAGATAGAATTATGGCTGTAAGACAAATGATTACATCTAAAGACTTAGAACAAAGAAAAGTAGCTTTAGATAAGATTTTGCCAATGCAAAAGTCAGATTTCATAGGAATTTATGAAGCATTAGAAGGAAAAGCGGTTACAATAAGATTATTAGATCCACCTCTACATGAATTCTTGCCAACTGTGGATTCAGATATAAAAGAATTAGCAAGAGAAATGGGAATAACTTATGAGGAATTAAAATCTACTGTTTCAGAATTACATGAGTTTAATCCTATGATGGGTCATAGAGGATGCCGTCTTGCAGTTTCTTACCCTGAAATTGCTGAAATGCAAGCAAGAGCTATTATAGAGGCAGCAATAGAAGTTAAAACAACTAAAGGCTACGATATTGTACCTGAAATAATGATTCCATTAGTTGGAGAAATTAAAGAATTAAAATATGTTAAAGATGTAATTGTATCAACAGTTAAAGCTGTTATGGAAGAAAAAGGAGTAACTTTAGATTATAAGGTTGGAACTATGATTGAAATTCCAAGAGCAGCATTAACAGCTGATGAAATAGCAAAAGAAGCAGAATTCTTCTCATTTGGTACAAATGACTTAACTCAAATGACATTTGGATTCTCAAGAGATGATGCAGCTAAGTTCTTATCTGCTTATTATGAAAAGAAGATTTATGAACAAGATCCATTTGGTAAATTAGATCAAACAGGAGTTGGTTCTCTAATTAAAATAGCAGTAGAAAAAGGAAAATCTACTCGTTCAGATATCCATTTAGGAATCTGTGGAGAGCATGGTGGAGATCCTTCATCAATTGAATTCTGCCATAATATAGGACTTAACTATGTATCTTGTTCACCATTTAGAGTTCCACTAGCAAGACTTGCAGCAGCACAAGCGCAAGTAAAAAATCCAAGATAACTTTAAGAAATTAAAGCTTAAAGTGAATGAGTGAAAAATAAAGTATGGGTATTGGCCTTAAGAAATTTTAAGGTCGATACCTATTTTTATTCTACAGAAAATTATAGATAAATTGTAATAATATTTGGATATTAATACTAAGGCAATAAAAGTTAGGCAGATATTAAGAATGGATTTGCTGAGCACATATGTTTATATAACTAGAGTATATTTTATATATAAAAGTAAATTTCGTAATAGATGCGACAAGCTTTATACTATTAAATTGGCTAAGAAACAGCAATAAAATATGTTGAGGCATGGCATGGACAGCGTGTTTTCACAATACCAGAAGAATTAAGAGATTTTTTCCATGGTAGAAGAGAATGGAAAAAGAAGAGGAACATTCATATCTCATAGCAGATGATGAGTGTGCCCCCCTCTAGAGAGAGGCTACTATTGTTTAAGGGACATTTTATGGATGCCATACTTTATCTGTTCTAGATACTATAAGTTTTAGATATCTGCGTCTGTATCTCTTCACGAAATACTATTTTACCTTTTTCTGTGAGTATAGGATAGATTATGCTCCAAAAGCAGGTCATAATATCAACTTGACCTAACAAATCATTGGAAGGCATCCAATATATTTTAATCAAATTTAGTACCTCAATTATACCATTCATTTGTTCTGGAATTTCCTCTTTTATAATAAATCCGCTTTTTTGCAAAATAGTAAATGAACTCTGAAGTACTTCATGTCGTTTCTTTATATTAGATACCTGAATTTGATAAATTTGTGGACTTATTTTTGCGAGTTGATCAAAGTGACGATAATAGTAGGAGTTGTTTTCTTGATGCTGTATTCCATGGATAAAAAATTCATTTAATTCTACTAATGTCGTTGGAGTTTTGGGGATACTAAAATTCTTGTTTTGTTCAAGAATAACTGCTTCAATCAAGTCCTCTTTTTTTTTAAAATAATAGGTAAGATTTCCAACACTGATATTAATGGCATCTGCGATATTTCGCATAGAAACATTATTATACCCCTGCTCATTAAATAATTGTCTGCTAATTTCTAGGATTTCGCTTTTTCTGTCTTCATTCATAGCTATATCTCCTCAATTTGAATTACTGCTCTTATATTGACATGTTAGTACAGTTGTGCTAATATGTCAATATGTTAGTACAATCGTACTAATGCATAATCTAGAATTTTATATGAAGACTAAAGCGAATAAGGAGGTTCTTTATTATGAATTACAAAAAAAACGGAATTCAAATATCAAGACTTGGACTTGGATGTATGCGTATGACAAATACTACTGGATATGCTAATAAATCTGAAAGCATTGCTACAATCCATGCAGCCCTAGATGCTGGGATACAACTTATTAACACTGCAGATTTCTATAATAGCGGTTATAACGAAATGCTAATTGGAGAAGCATTGAACGGATATAAGCGAGACAAAGCGTTTATATCTGTAAAGTTTGGTGGGTTAAGCGATCCTAAAGGAAATTACTATGGTTTGGATGTAAGACCACTAACAATAAAGAACTATATCACTTATTCTCTTAAACGGTTAAAAGTGGATTACATAGATCTTTATCAACCTGGAAGAATTGATCTAGGAATACCTGTTGAGGAGACTATAGGAGCCATTTCAGATTTAGTTAAGGCTGGATATGTAAGGTATATTGGACTTTCAGAAGTTGATGCTGATACTTTAAGAAAGGCTAATTCAGTTCATCCAATAAGCTTTATAGAATCGGAATATTCTCTTTTCAATCGTAGAATAGAAACGGAAATTTTGCCTACAGCAAGGGAACTTGGAATTGGTGTTGTAGCTTTTGGGTCATTAGCTTATGGCTTGCTTGGAGGCAATTGGTCAAAAGAACGTAAAGTAGAGGGTGCTAATGCCAGAATTCCATTGTTTGCTAAAGAAAACATAGAGAAAAATCTATCTCTTGTTGAAGCATTACGTGAAATAGCCGAGGAAAAGCAAATTACTTTGTCACAGATTGCTGTTGCTTGGGTTTTAGCAAAAGGCGAGGACATTATACCGCTAATTGGTGCTAAAAAGGTGTCACAAATCCAAGATGCAATAAAAGCTGCGGATATTACTCTAAGTGAAAATGAAGTAAAACGAATTGAAGCGGCTATACCGGAAAGTGCCATAGCTGGAGCCGCTCAATCTAATGGATTGTTATTCAAAAATGGAGTAATGGTCCGTTAAGAATATTGTTATTAGGGGGAAATCAAACTACCACAGAAGGCTAAAAAAGGAATTTTTCATTAGACCTATGAGATATACGAGGGTTATTTAATATAAAGCAATAAATGTACAGTTTTCCTAAATAACAAAAGTGTTTTATAATGCTAAAAAAGTGACTTGGTCTATTATGATTGTAGCAGCACAATCGCAAGTAAAAAATACAAGATAACTATAAAAGATTATAATAAAGTAGCATATAAATCTTAGTAAAAGAATATTTAAAGCAAATTATATTATAAAAATATAGGGCATTGTAAGTTGAAATCACATGTGATTTTAATTACAATGCCCTTTTATGATTATGTTATTGAGTTATTATGGTGAACTTATTTTAGGATACAAGTTGGCTGATATTTTACGATATTGAGCTGGACTGATACCGTTAATTTTTATAAAATTTCGGAGAAAAGAAGAGTAGTTCCCAAAACCATAATGACTACTTATATAAGAAAAGGTTCTATTTGTATTTTTTATATCCTCGCAGGCACAAATCATCTTTTTATTTATTATATAATAATGAACAGTGATACCTGTTAAGTACTTAAATTTTCTTATAAAATGATATTTACTTATATTTAAATAGCTAACTAAATCATCTATAAGAATTTCATCTGTAATATGTTCATCTATGAAATAAGATACTTGATCTATTAACCGATGATGATTATTAGATAACAAATTATATATATTTTTTTGACATAGATTGCATAGACAGGTGAAGAAGATAGTTAAATTTGCTTTGTCAAATAAATCTTTGCCTTTAAAATCTTGCTTATCATCAAAATTAAATGTTGATATTTTGATTAGCGAATATTGGAGCATATCATTGTAGTAGCTAGGAAAGTGGTATGCGAAGTTATTAGTATTCTGACTATATTCAAAACATGAATAAAGTTTTAATGAACTGTCAGATAGTGAATCTAAATAAGATCTGCTAATCCATAAAATTAAACGTTTAGAATTGGTATGTATAGTATCGTTGTAGTTATACTTATGCATTATACCACTACTTATTAGAAGAAAATCACCACGCTTTAAGTAATATGTAGAATCATTTACAAGCATAGAACATTCTCCATCCAATATAAATACGACTTCATAGAAATCATGATAATGATAAGTATCTACAGTCATAGGGACGCCATGCTTTTCATAGATTTCGAAGTTATTTCCAACAATTTGCTTGTGATTATCGTCTTCTGAAAGATACTTGTTTGTAATTTTTCTCATAAAGGTTCACCCCGGTAATAAATTTTATTAAATATTTTTATAACCTAATAAATACAGATTTTTAATTATAAAAATAAGCTGAAAATATTTGTGCTATAAATTCAGTTAATCAATTTGCTGGATAGCAATATTTGCATGAAAGTAAGCAATTCCGATAATATATAAATACAATTTCTAAGAGTATAATAACAACTAAAAGGAAGTAAATAATTAGAGTCCATAAATATAACAATAGTTAATCATAATATGTAAGTATTAAACAAAAATGATTATTGAAGTGTTAATTGGCTATAATTATAGCATATTAGTATAGAGTTTTGTTTAGGTTAAATAGGATTATTGCTAGAAAGAAGCAGTATATAATAAAAGGAGAGAGAAGCGATGGTAGATTATGATATTTTGAATTATGGAGCACAACCAGATGGAAAAACGAATAATCGTGAAGTTATTCAAAGAGCAATTGATGAGTGTACTGAAAGTGGAGGTGGCAGAGTTGTTATTCCAGCAGGAAACTTTTTAAGTGGAACTTTGATTTTGAAGAGTAATGTTGACCTACACTTGGAAAGTGGAGCGATTTTAACAAGTAGTATTCGGCAGGAAGATATGATAGATTTTGCTAGAAATTTTAAAGATGAAAATGAAGACATTGGATGGGAAGGCGGATGTTTTCTATGTGCTTTTCATGAAGAAAATATAAGTATTACAGGTCTAGGAACAATTTACGGTCAAGGTGATAAAATATTTTATGATGATAACTCAGATGGAGGTTTTAATGAATGTCCCTTAAATATAAGAACAGAGCTGCGCCCAAGAACAACTTTTCTTGAAGATGTTAAAAATTTAGTTGTAAAGGATATTACATTTAAAGATGCAGCATTTTGGACTTTACATATGGCTGGATGTGAGCATGTTATCGTGAATGGAATAAAAATTTTAAACAATCAACGCGGAGCAAATAATGATGGTATAGATCCAGATACATGCAAAGATGTTGTTATAAGTAACTGCATTATCAAAGCAGGTGATGATGCTATAGTTGTAAAAAACTCTGAGCCTATGGCAGCTAAATATGGAAGTTGTGAGAATATTGTTATAAGCAACTGTGTGTTATATTCTCATGACAGTGCGCTAAAAATTGGAACAGAAACATTTAATGCAATTCGTAATGTCATATTAAGTGATTGCGTATTTTGTGATTGTTCACGTGGAGTTGGAATATGGGCAAGAGATGGTGCTATTATAGAGAATATTCATATACATCATATATCAGGTAACACTAAGCGATATGCAGATTGCCCAGAGAGAAGTTTCGCTCCGAGATGGTGGGGAAAAGGGGAGCCGATATTCATTAGTTCTACTTATAGAAATTCTAAGCATAAATTCCCAGGAAAGATTCGAAATATTACATTTGATCATATTTATATGAAATGTGAATCAAGTATATTTATTGCAGGTGAAGAAGACTCACGTATTAAGAATATATCTATACAAAATATTAATTTATCTATGGAAAAACAGGGAACTCAACCTGCTGATATTTTCGATGAGCAGCCTTCTGAACGTAATGTTTATCCTCATGCGATTCCAGTAGTTTACTCTAGATTTACTGATAATTTAGAAGTAGACGGAAGTGTAAAATATGTAGAACCTTATAATATAGTAGAGAATAGAATTTATGAAATAGAAGATTGCTCTAACGTTAATATTTCTATAAAGGAATGTGAATAATTATGAAAACAGTTTTGAGAGTTCATTATAGAGCAAATTTAAAAGATAATTGTGATAGTGGATTTTTTGAAAAAGCGTTAGAAGAATGTAAACAAAGAGTTTCACTTGAAATTAGTAATGGTAAAATATTGACATGTGCTATGTTTCACTATAAAAGTATGGCATTTTTATATATTGAAGTTATTACAGATAAAGAAATTTCAGAAGATGTAGATATCAATTATATCTATCACAAAGCAATAGAAAATATATTTGCGCCTCTTCAGAACTTTTTAAAAGTTTGGCCAGGCATCGAAGAGGATCGTGTTTGGGTTCAAATGTTCCACATTTATTGCTTTGCTTATCCTGAAAGTTTAGAAGAATGGAGAAGACCTATCCCACCACATAAAAGATGCGGACGAATTGCTATATTATACCCTGATAAACTGCATTCATATATATATCATCATTACGCTATTGTAAAAGAAGGATGCTTTAAAGGTGATAAATATCAATCAATTGCTATACATGAAAATATTGCTTTTCAATATTTTGAAACACCACGTGATCGATATATAACTAGTTTAAAAGGAAATTCATCACAAGAATCTATTGAACTGAAAAATTGGACAAACATGAGCCCCGAAAGTCATTTTATTCATTTACCTGGTTCAAATGGACAAAATTTTTTGGAAATTCCTTGTTATTTTTCAATTTCTGATAGTTAAATTCTTGCTTATTTAAAACAGTATTATCTTGATATAAGATAGTAAAAAAGGCCTCTTAAATTATAAATTTAAGAGGCCTTTCATATTAAGTTTACAGAAACAATTTCAAAGTAAAGTCATATTGAATTTTTTTTGTACTTGATTTATTATATCTAGCGCAAAATCATATTGAAGATTTGTTTTTGATGTCGCGTTTATTATTAAAGTTAAGAAAGCAGATTTATTACACTTGTGAATATTCCTATAGTAGTCTCTTGATATCCTCCAATATTTTTGCGGAAAGCAAATATAAGAAATTAAGTAACGTAAATCTGAGTGTGTTAAAGGACACAATTCATTATAGGCATCTAATATAGAGAGAGCTAACTCAACATTCCATTTTGTGTTTTCTCGTTTAAGTAATCTTCGCATAAAATATGCTAGATCTTTTGCACTGTAATCTACTTTGCACTTATCAAAATCTATCACCCAAGGATCTAGATCAGGAGGAAAAATTAGGTTTTTGTTTACATAGTCACCATGGCATAAAGATTTACTTAATTCATTATTGTCAATTTTATTTGATATGTCTAGAGAGAGTTTAGCAAGGCGTAAATTTATATCAAAACTTGAAATAAATTGTCTTGAAAATGAATCTTTGTATTTAAACGATTCATTTGATGCTTTAAGTAAATCTTCAAAATGTTTTAAGGTAGATATGTAATAATCCTCAAATCCTTCTTTTGCTGAACTTCCTAAAATAGGTCTAAATTTACGAGATACTGAATGAATCTCAGAGAGTTTTCTTACAGAGATTAAAACATGATCCAAATTATCGAAATTACATTTCTCACCCTCAATCCAAGGAGTTAATATAAAAAGCATATCTCGATAAGATACAAATCTATTATTATCAATTGTAGGTAAAAGTTTTGAGACCCTAATATTATTTCTATATAGCCACTCAATAGCTGAATATACATATAGCAAGTCATTCAAATTATAATAAACTTTTTTTAGACAGTAATTTTTATCTTTATAATTTACCCTATAAACTGCTCTTTGCTTATCAGTATCTTTAAATTTAATTATTGAAATCTGAGAGTTTTGTAAATTATAGTATGGTAAAACATTTTGTTTTATAATTTCTGGGGAAAGATTAGATTCTTGTAAAGATAAAACTTCAGTACCCATAAATACGCTCCTTTATAAGGTGATTTTTATTGAACTTTTATGATACAAGGTAAACTTTGATTGAAAGTTATACCTTTAAGTAAAATTAACATGTTTTTAAATTTTAATTAAGATATAGAAATATATATATAGGTAAGATTTCTATATAAAAAAATTCCTAATTATTAAATAATATTAATTTAATCTTAGTATTAGACTAAAAATAATAAAAAATAAAAATTAATGAATATAAAGATATTATTTTTTAGTTATTTGCAAATAATAAATATAGTTAATAAATAGAGGAATATAATGATATAGATAGAATACATAAAAAGAGGTGATAATATATGAATGTAAGAGAAAAAATTCAAAATTTTGAAAGCTTGACATTAATTAAAGAAGCTGCTTTTTCAAAAAATTCTATTGGCAGAAAAATTAGAGAAGAAGATGATGATATTAGAACTTGTTATATGCTTGATAGAGATAGAATTATTCAAAGCAAATCATTCAGACGCCTCAAGCATAAAACACAAGTATATATAAAAACATTTGGAGATCATTATAGGACTAGATTAACTCATACATTAGAGGTATCTCAAGTTGCAAGAAATATTGGATCTGGAATCGGATTAAATGAAAATTTAATTGAAGCTATAGCGTTAGGGCATGATCTTGGGCATGTTGCTTTTGCACACAATGGAGAAGAAGTGCTAAATGAATACTTAGAAGATGGATTCCGTCACAATGAACAAAGCGTTAGAGTTGTTACTAAACTCGAAAATAACGGGCAGGGACTTAATCTAACTGAAGAAGTAATTAATGGAATATTAAATCATAGTGGGCTTGGGAGCGTTAAAGATATAATTACATTAGAAGGAATAGTGGTGAAATTTAGCGATAAAATGGCGTACTTGAATCATGACATTGATGATTCTATAAGAGCAGGTTTATTAAGCAAAGAAGAGATTCCAAGAGAAATTGTTAAAGTATTTGGAGATACTTCAAACGAAAGATTAAATGTCTTAATTAAAGATTTTATAAAAAAATCAAATGATAATCTCAACAATGGGGTAAAGGAAATTGGGTTAAGTCCAGAAATAAGTGAAGCAATGACTGAACTTAGACAATTTATGTTTAAAAATATATATTTAGGGGATACATTAAAGGTTGAAAGAAATAAGGCGAAATTTGTTTTAAATCAATTAATTAAACATTTTGAGGAAAATCCTTATGAGATGCCAGATATTTATGTGAGCATAGCTAAAAACGAAGGCTTGAAACGAGGAGTTGCTGATTATGTGGCGGGAATGAGTGATGATTATTGCTTATCACTATTTAATAAAATATTTATCCCTAAGTTTGTAATAGATTAATTATATATGGGATTCATGTCTTAGAAAGTTTAAAATTATAATGAATTTAATAATATTCTCAATGAATAAAGATTTGCAATAAAAAAAGAGGATTTTAAATTAATAAAAAGAATTACTTTAATATATAGTATTATTCAATAAATATTATTTTATAACTGGTGAAACTTTAAATTAAAAAAAATTAATAGTTTTCTAATTATTTTAGAAGGAAAACTCGTTATTATGTCGAATAATATATAATTGCCAAAAAAAGCAGTAGGAAGGAGATGTCTCCTTGCAAATATCAGAAGAAGTTCTTGAAAGGATAAAAGAACAAAATGACATCGTTGATATTATTTCAGAGGATGTAAGGCTAAAAAAATCAGGTAGAAATTTTATGGGATTATGTCCATTCCATAATGATAAATCTCCATCATTTAGTGTTTCAAGTGAAAAACAGATATACAAATGTTTTTCATGTGGAGAAGCAGGAAATGTGCTTACGTTTGTTATGAAATATAAAAAACTCACTTTTATAGAAGCTGCAAAATATCTAGCAGATAAAGCTAATATTCCGCTACAGATAAATGATAATGAAAATAGCGCAGTTTCTAGAAAGAAAGAATTTTTATATAAAGTAAATGTTGAAACAGCTAGATATTATTTTGCTAATTTACAAAGAATTAAAATGGCAAAAGAATATTTTTTGAAGAGAGGGATAAAAGAAGAAACCATAAAGAGATTTGGTTTAGGCTACTCTCAAGATAGCTGGCATGGATTAACAAACTACTTAAGAACAAAAGGATATAAAGATAATCTATTACTTGAAGCTGGATTGATTTCAAAAAGTGAGAAATCAGGGAATGTTTATGATAAATTTAGAAATAGAGTAATGTTTCCCGTGTTTGATGTAAGAGGAAAAGTTATTGGATTTGGAGGTAGGGTTTTAGATGATTCAAAACCAAAATATTTAAATTCACCAGAGACCATGATTTTTCAAAAAGGGATAAATCTTTATGGATTAAATTTTGCAATTAAGAATAAGCTAAAAGAGGATTACATTATTATAGTTGAAGGATATATGGATTTAATATCGCTTCACCAATCTGGTATAACAAATGTTGTAGCATCACTTGGAACTGCACTTACAGTAAACCAAGCAAGGCTTCTTAAAAGGTATGTTAATAAGGTAATAATTTCTTATGATGCTGATTTGGCTGGACAGACTGCTACCTTAAGAGGTCTAGAAATTCTAAGAGGTGCTGGATTTGATGTAAAAGTATTGATAGTACCAGATGGAAAAGATCCAGATGAGTTTGTGAGGAATCATGGAAAGGAGTCATTTCTGAAGTTGGCAAATGAAGCTCTTCCTTTAATTGAATATAGAATTAAGAAAGCAGCTGAAGGTATAAATCTAAATAGTGGAAATGATCTAGTAGAATATGGAGAAAAATTTGCAGAAATTCTAGCAGATCTAAATCCTATAGAAAAAGATGTATATATAAGGAAAATTTCAGAAGAAACAGCAATTAAAGAACAGGCATTATATGACTTACTTTCACAAGTAATAACAAAAAAACAAAAAGAAGACAATTTTGTGAATAAAAAGGAATATTTTGGAACAAAATTATATGTAGAACCCGCATACTTAAAGGCTGAAAGAGCATTATTAAAATTAATGTTCAAAGATGAATTTTATGATGAGATTAAAAGCTCCATAAAATCAGGAGATTTTGTAATAGAATCACATAATAAAATTTATTCATTAATATTACAAGGCAAAAGTGAGGATACTAATGATATAGGTAATATAGAATCCTATGTAGAAAGTAGATGTGACGATATAGAAAGTTCTAAAGAGTTGACCAAGATAAGGGAACATGAGATTTTAGATTTTACTGATAGAGAGCGACTAATAAAAGATTATTTAAAAGAGGTAAGAGGCTTTAAACTTAAACTGCAAATTGAGGATTTAAAGAAAAAGCAAAATAGGTTCGAAAAAGAGGGGAAAATTGAAGAATCTATAAAAATTGCAATAGAGCTTACTAAATTATCTGAAGCACTTAAAAAGGGAGAGAGAGGTTGAAGGTTATGACGGAAGGAGGCAATAATAAGATGGAACAAAAAGCTAATGGAAAAGTAACAAAGCCAAAAGACGATAAAAAAGATAAAAATGCTAAAATGGCGGCTGTAAAGGAATTAATTGACAAGGGTAAAAAGAATGGCTCACTAACATATAAAGAAATTATGGAAGCTATGGATCATATTGATTTGAGCCCAGAGCAAATAGAAAAGATATATGAAGTTTTGGAAATGACAGGTGTTGAAATAATAGGTGAAATTGCTGATACAGAAACTGAAGAAGAAATTGATTTATCGGTCCCAGAAGGTATAGCTATAGATGATCCAGTTCGAATGTATTTAAAAGAAATTGGAAAAGTGCCTTTATTGTCTTCTGAACAGGAAATAACTTATGCGAAAGAAATTGAAGAAGGAAACCAAAAGGCTAAGAAAAAATTAGCTGAAGCGAATTTAAGATTAGTTGTAAGTATAGCTAAAAGATATGTTGGAAGAGGTATGTTATTCTTGGATTTAATTCAAGAAGGAAATTTAGGTCTTATTAAAGCTGTTGAAAAATTTGATTACAGAAAAGGATATAAATTTTCGACTTATGCTACATGGTGGATTAGGCAAGCAATAACAAGAGCAATAGCAGATCAAGCTAGAACAATAAGAATACCTGTTCATATGGTAGAAACTATAAATAAGCTTATTAGAGTACAAAGACAATTGCTCCAAGAATTAGGTAGAGATCCATTTCCAGAAGAAATCTCGAAGGTTATGGAACTTCCAGTAGATAAGGTTCGCGAAATTCAAAAAATTGCACAAGAACCAGTTTCGTTAGAAACTCCAATAGGTGAAGAGGAAGACTCTCATTTAGGAGACTTTATCCCAGATGATGAAGCACCAGCACCAGCTGAAGCAGCAGCATTTACAATGCTTAAGGAACAATTAATCAATGTCCTAGATACATTAACCCCTAGAGAAGAAAAAGTATTAAGATTAAGATTTGGACTTGATGACGGAAGAGCCAGAACACTTGAAGAAGTGGGAAAAGAGTTCAATGTTACTAGAGAAAGAATTAGACAAATTGAAGCAAAAGCTTTAAGAAAATTAAGACATCCGTCAAGAAGCAAGAAATTAAAAGATTATCTAGATTAGTAGCTAAAAGCACCTAAAATTAGGTGCTTCTTTTTAAATAAGGAATTAATAGATATCAAACTTTAAAATTAGACTTGTGTAATAACATACCGAAATCATAAATATATTTATGATTTCTAGTGAAGATATGAACTTAAGGTTTTAGCAACTTTGTAAATACATTCATCTAATAAGTCGAATCCTTAAATTGGATATCTAAAATTTATAAGTAAGACAAAAAAGAGGTAAATATGGAATTAAGTAAAAGACTAAAATGGATTATAGAAAAAATTAATAAAGTAGAAATAATAATGGATGTTGGAACAGACCATGGATATATACCAATATATTTAGTTAAACATAATATAGCTAAAAAAGTTATTGCATCAGATATTAATAAGGATCCACTGAAAAAAGCTAAAATTAATGCAGCGCTTGATGGCGTATTAGATAAGGTAGATTTAAGATTAGGAAGTGGTCTAGCTGTATTAAAAAATAAAGAAGCTCAAGCTGTAATAATTGCAGGAATGGGTGGCAATTTAATTAGAGATATATTAGAGAATGATTTAGATAAGGTGAAAAAATTAGATTATTTATTGCTTCAACCAGCACAAAATCCAGAAGTATTAAGAGAATATTTATATACTAGCGATTATGAAATATTAGAAGAGGACATTTGCTTGGATGAAGACAAGTATTATGAGATATTTAAAGTTAAGTATAAGAGAGGTGATTATATAAAGTTAGAGAATATATTTTATGAAATAAGTCCATTTATATTAAATAAAAAATCACCACTATTTAAATCATACATAGAAAGTAAAATTGAAAAAAATGAAAAGGTAATAGATTTTATTAAAGATAATACTGAACATGCAATTTCGAGAAGAAATGAATTAATAGAAAAAAATGAGAAGTTAAAGAAGCTACTAAAAAGTTTTTAGGCGGTGAGATTATGGTCAAAGTAAAGGATATAGGAAAAGAAATAGAAAAATTTGCACCAAAATTTTTAATGGAATCGTATGATAATGTTGGCCTAATGGTTGGAGATGAAGATAAGACTATAAACAAGGTTTTATTATCTTTAGATTGCACAAATGAAGTGATTGAGGAGGCAGCGGATTTAAGATGTGAGTTAATAATAACTCATCACCCACTGCTATTCAAAAGACCTAAGAGTATAGTTAAAGGAGATTTATTGGGGAACAAGTTGATAAATCTAATTAAAGAAGATATAGCTTTATACTCTTGCCATACCAATTTAGATAGTGCTAAAGGCGGAATTAACGAAACTATAGTTAGAATGCTAGGATTTGAGTCACAAGAAATTATTGAACCTAATGAATCTAATAATTATAAAGATGGCGGAATTGGAGGACTAGTTAAATTAGACGAAGAAATAATGTTGAATGATCTTATAGAAATTATTAAAAAAAATTTAAATATAAAAAATATGAGGATTGTTAGGGGAAAAAATAAAGCAAGGACAATAGCTATAATTAATGGCAGTGGACAAGATTTCTTTTATAAAGCAAAAGATCTTGGTGCAGACTGTATAATAACAGGGGACACAACATATCATTTTGCATCGGATTTCAAAGAATTAGGTATAAGCATAATAGATGCAGGACATTTCTCAACAGAGTACCTTGTGTTTTTAAAAACATTGGATTTTTTAAAGGAAAAATTTAAAGATGTAGAGTTCATTGCTTCAAAAAAAAGTGAAGATCCTTATGAGTTTGTTTAATAAATTAATATTTAGTAAAACTTTATATTAAAGTCATAACTGCACTAAATTATTTAAATGTTAAGTTCTAATGCATATAATTAATTGAAAAAGAGTTTACTAAAAAAATGAATAGGTGCATATACTAATAGTGTAATAATAATTGTGCGGTGAATTATGGGGAAAGATCATGATTTTAATAATAAAAATAGTGAAGATTTAAAAGATGACTTGAAAAATTTCTTTAAACATAGTAAGAAAACAATACGAAATTTTTTTAGGGGAGGAAGCAGAAGAAGTAAATATGGTGGATGGAATGGTAGATTTCCACCATTTTTTCCTAGCAAGAATCCTCTTTTATTTTTACTTTATCCTAAATTAATTGTTGGTGGACTTATATTATTAACGCTTCTATTCTGTGGCGTAAGTTTATATGGAATAATAGTAATACTATTATTAACAATAATATTTTTTTTAATATAACTATAATTTAGAAATGTTGTATAAAAAATATATTTGCATCTTAAAAAGATATATGTTAATATAGATTTTGCGAGTGAGACGTGCAATCGCTGCTAGACTTAGATCTAGGAGAGGAAAGTCCGAGCTCCATAGGGCAGGGTGCTGGATAACGTCCAGTCAAGGCGACTTGAAGGAAAGTGCAACAGAGATATACCGCCTAAGTTTACTTAGGTAAGGGTGGAAAGGTGATGGTAAGAGCTCACCAGCGTGATGGAGACTTCACGGCTATGTAAACCCCACTTGGAGCAAGACCGAATAGGGAGGCAATTAAGGGGCTGCCCGTCCCGCCTCCGGGTGCGTCGCTTGAGCTTACTGGCAACAGTAGGCCTAGATAGATGATTGCTTAATACAGAACTCGGCTTATGGCTTATCTCGCATATGTAAAATAGGCAGTTGAGAGAATGGAAGGTTAATTTCTTCCGATATTCTTCCGACGGCTATTTTTTTGTGTTAATTTACATGAAGATATTTAATGATGTTGATTTTTTATAATATGTATAATCTTGATAGCTAAAAAACTAGAGTTTAGAAATAGACTCTCATGTTGTTCATTGAATTAAGGTTTTTATATAGGTTATAAACAATATAATGATTTTTATGATAATATCTGGCTTGTATTATCGTATAGTTTAAGGGAAAATTCAATGAATTAAACTTTTTGAACCTGTAGTTTCAAAGTAGAAATAAAATATTTAAAAGAAACTTTGCTAAAAATCAAATGAGATTTTAGCGAAGTTTTTATTTTTTTAAAATTAGTGTAAATTCATATGCAAGGTGATGTTAATTAAATTTTAATTCGCTCGGTAAAGATTAGAAGAACATAAAATAACAAACAACAAACAGGAAATAGTTTATTTATTATTGTTGTTAAATAACAGATAATTGAAATGTAACCGATATACAAATTATATGAAATACTAGTTTAAATATATTTTGTAAGGAGAGTAGAGAAAAACTGATTTTCATTACAGGAATTGTAGGTTACATCTAAAATACTAGGAGGTAATTTTATGAATCAAACTAAAAAGATAGATACAAGTATTTCTACAAGAGAAAAAATCGGATATGGTTTTGGAGATTTTGCATGCAATCTTGTATATGCGAGCATCTCTAGCTATTTACTATTCTTTTATACTGATGTTTTTGGATTAACATCAAGTGCAGCGGCATTTATGTTTTTTATAGTTCGTATTTTGGATGCTGTTTCTGACCCGCTTGTAGGAATGATTATTGATAAGACAAATACTAAATATGGTAAGTTTAGACCGTTTCTATTATATGGTGCAGTACCTTTCGCAATCTTAGCTATATTATGTTTTAGCACACCACAGCTAAGTGAAGGTGGAAAAATGATATATGCTTATGCAACATACATTGCTCTATCTGTCTGCTACACCTTTGTTAATGTTCCATATGGAGCTTTGACTTCAGCAATGACTAGAGATCAACATGAATCTGTTAGCATAACTACTTATAGAACATTTTTAGCAAACATAGGACAAGTTGTTGTCGCATTTTGTGTGCCATTATTAGCAGGCCAATTCTCAAAAACAATGAGCATTGGACAAAGTTGGCAATTGACTATGGCTATAATAGCTATTGTTGGAGGAATTTTATTACTAATTTGCTTTAAGTCTGTTGAAGAAAGAGTACAAGTTCCTGCATCACATACCAAAATAAAATTTAGTGATATCTTTGAGCAATTTAAAGTTAATAGTCCATTAGTAGTTTTAAGCGTATTTTTCTTTGTTATATATGGAGTAAAATCTGTTGTAAGTGCAACTGGAATCTATTATATAACTTATTATGTAGGTAAACCAGAGCTTGTTAAATGGTATTCAGCAGTCGGTACTTTTCCAGCATTATTAATTATTCCGTTTATACCTTGGCTAAGTAGAAAATTAACTAAAAAGCAACTTATGACATTATCAATAGCCACTGATATTATTGGGATGCTTGGATTATTTTTATCACCAAGTAATTGGCTTGTTACAATATTTATTTCTCGTGGAATTGCTTCAGTTGGAAACGGTATGATTAGTGCATTTATGTGGGCATTAATTCCTGAAACTATTGAATATGGTGAATGGAAAACCAATAAACGTTTAGGTGGAATGATATATTCACTTGTATGCTTCTTCTTTAAATGTGGTAATGCTCTTGGAGGAATGATCCCAGGTATAGTTTTATCTATGAGCGGTTATGTTGCAAAGCAAGCTCAAACACCAGCAGCTCTCCATGGCATTCTCATTGCGACAGCAATCATTCCTATATGTTTATATAGTATATCAATTGTTTGTATGAGATTCTATAACTTAGATAAAGAAACTTATGCAAGAATCTCTAAAGAGTTAAGAGAAAGAAATGCAGCTGAATTAGAGAAGGAATTGATTTATGAATAAAAACAATTTATTTATAGAAAAGAAATATTAGATGAACAAAACTTATTATTATAAATACTATTTTTAATTAGTATTGCAATCTTGTTTCACTAGCCTACTCAGTGTATTATAAATATATATTTGTGAGAAATATTTGCTTATGTAAATAAGTATCAAGTTATACTGGAATAAATATTTGGTAATTTGGAGGTCAATCGTATGAAAAAATTCTTACCAATTGTTCTAATATTAATTATCAGTACGACCTTAATTTTATCAGGGTGTAATAAATCAATGCCGCAAGATATTTCACGGGAAGGTTTAAGAAAGAAAACAATAGTAACTTTCTGGGCAGCATCTGTAACGCCGGAAAGAGAAGTCTTTTTTAAGGAATTTCAGAAAAAGGTTAGTGAAACATATCCAGATATACAGTTAGATTTTCTTGGGATACCAGGTGACTTATCAGCGTATAGACAAAAAGTAGATGTTGCAATTGCATCAGGAAAAGCACCTGATATAACCAATGATTTTAGATCGTCACTATTAACAAATGGTTACTATGAAGATTTAACTAGTTATTTTGATAAATGGGAAGATAAAGATAAGATTAATGAGGATTTGATTAAAGCTACAAAATCATATGATCCATCAGGTAGAGGTCTTTTTGCACTTCCATATAGTTCACAAACTTGGAACCTATGGGTAAGATCAGATTGGCTTAAAGAGGAAGGATTAAATGTACCGACTAATTGGGATGAATTTTTTAATACCGTTGAAAAGTTAACTGACAAAAATAAAAATAGATATGGATTAGCTATTCGTGGAGGGGCAGGAAGTGCGAATACTTTAGAAATGCTTATGTATTCGTATTCTGGTATAACCAATTATTTTACAGAAGACGGTAAGGCAACAATTAATAATCCTAAGAACTTAGAATTTGCAGAGAAATATCTTGAGTGCTATAACAAATTTACAGCACAAGATGATTTGACGAAGAGCTGGACGGAATTGGCAAATTCATTCCAGTCAAGTAAAGCAGGTATAGTTATTCATAATTTGGGATCTGGGAAATCTATGATGTCTGCATTTGATAATGACACCTCGAAATTTGAAGCAGCAAAATTCCCAGTTTCATCTAAAGGATATATAGTTCATCCAAAGCTAATGCCTTTAGGACTATCGATGTCATCTAAATCAGAAAATAAAGATGCAGTATGGAAAGTAATGAAATTATATTTAGATAAAGATATAAATACTGAGTATTGTAAGTTATATGGTGAAATTCCGGCAAATATAGAGGCCACTAAAAATAGCTTTTTTAAATATACGCAATATATGTCTATAGGTGTTGATTTGCAAGAGTCTAAGGAAGTTAGATTTACTGATACACCATACTATTTGGCAAATTATTCTAGCATAGAATCTCAAATGGACTCAGTAATTCAGAAAGTGATGTCTAAACAAATGACAGCAAAAGAGATGCTTGATCAGTGGGCAGCTTTGCTTGAAAAAGCAAAAAGAGATTACGATAATTCAGTAAAGAAATAACAGATTGTAATATTAAAAATATAAATTTATATAAAAGTTCTGGGTAACATTTGTGTATAGAGGTGACTCACGATAATCATAAATTACATTAACAAAATTTTAGGTAGATATAAATATCATTTTCGAGGAGAAATTAGGTATGCGAAGATTGTTTGAAAATTTGTGGAGAAGGCCAATTAAGCAACAGCTAAACTTAATATACATTCCAGTCATTTTGATATCAGCTATATTAATTGGAATTTTTTCATACCTTTTTCAAATAAAACAAATTGAAAAAAATTCATCTTTTTTACTTGAAAACTCAGTGAATCAAACAGCTATCTCTGTAAATGAGAAGATAAATATACCCTTTTCGCAAATGGTAGCTGAAAGTGATAGTGTATCAGTTGGAAACCTATTCATGAACCGCTATACTGAGGAAGATAAATCAAGAAAATATATGGATATATTAGATTGCTATAATCAAATGGAATCTGTTTACTACAGTATTAATGACATGATTGATTCTATATATTTTGTAACAAATACTGGAGTAGAGGTAAGCATGTACAAAGGAGATACGCCAGTTAATATAGGCATAGATTTTAATGAATGGTTTAATAGAGATATTTACTCAGAAACTGGATATGGATGGATTGAGAGTCATGAGGATAAAGTTTTTTCTTCAAAGTCATCAAGAAATGTTATCTCTATTGTAAAAAAATTTGGTACTAAGGATTCAAAAAATAAAGCAATATTAATTTATAATCTTAAGACAGAGTATTTTAAGGAATTGTTAGATAAGGTTAATATTAGCCCAAATGGATATGTAGTAGTTATGAGTCCAGATGGGAAAGCAATAGTTAATAGCACAATAAAAGCATTTAATATAGAAGATAATGATATAGCTAGAATTAAAAGTGATATTGAAAAAGGCAGTATTAATGATACGAAAATAGGAAAAGAGAAAGTATCAATATATAGTAGTTCTGAAGATAATTTATGGAAGGTAATTGGTGTTGTTCCTAAAAAAGACTTAGTCAGTGAAGCAAATAACTTGAAAGTAATTTTAATAGCATTTATAGGAATATTGTCAATTGTTTTATTGTATATTTCCACTCTATTAGCTAGAGGAGTATCAAAGCCGATAGAGATTCTCTCAAATAAGGTTAAAGAATTTGAATTTGGAAATATAAATGTTAAGTTTGAGATAGATACAGAAAATGAGTTGGGAACATTATCAAAAGGCTTAGAGAGATTTAAAGAATCAGTTCTTGAACTTTTAAGAAAAGTAATGCAAGAAGAAAAACAAAAGTCAAAATTGGAACTTTTGATAATGCAGTCACAAATCAAACCTCATTTTTTATATAATACTCTTGGCTCAATTAAGCACTTAATTGATATGGGGAGAAATGATAAGGCAAGTGAAATGTGCGCCGCTTTATCTAAATTTTATATGATAGGTCTTAGCGGGGGAAGAGATATCATTTATGTAAGTGAAGAGATTGAACACATTAGAAATTATCTTAAAATTCAACAAATGAGATATGATAAAGAATTTGAATTTTATATTAATATTAGCGAAGACATTATGAATGAGAAAATGTTAATTCTTACTCTTCAACCGATTATCGAAAATGCTATATATCATGGGATTAAGGGAAAAGAAGGTCTTGGTACAATCATTTTATCCGGAAATAAGAAAGATGATAAAATGATATTTGAAATATATGATGATGGATTAGGAATGAGTGAACAGGAGTTAGACAATTTAATTAAAACAATTAATAATAGAAATGATCAGCAATTAAAAAGTTTTGGGCTAAGAAATGTAAATAATCGCTTAAAATTGTATTTTGGAAGTAAAGCAAGAATGAACTTTTTTAGTATAAAAAATGAATTTACACAGGTTATTATAGAAATTCCTATAGAAGCAGGACAAAAAGGAGAAGAAAAATATGTGTAGGCTTTTTATTGTTGAAGATGAAGAGATTATAAGAGAGGGTATTCAAAAAAATATAGATTGGGAATTAAATGATGTCAAAATAGTTGGGACTGCGGCAAATGGGAAAGAGTGCTTGGAGAAGATAGAAACATGTATGCCAGAGGTTATATTATCAGATATTAAGATGCCTTTCATGGATGGAATGGAGTTAATCCAGCATATTTATGAGCTATATCCTAAGATAAAAGTGGTATTATTAACTGCATTCGATGAGTTTGAGTATGCGAAAAAAGCATTAAACTATAAAGTAAGCCAATATGTTATGAAATACGAAGAGAATGAAAAAATATTAGAGGCTGTTTTGAGGGCTGGAAATGAATATACTGCTTCATTAAACCAAGCCGAAAGAGTAAAGCAAAGTGAAATATTATTGGAAAACAAAATATTGAGAGATTTATTATTTTATGATGAAAAGTCTGAGGAAATATATCAGAATCTTCTTAATAGTAATATAAAATTTTTATATGATAACTTTTTTGTTACGTGTATTTCAAACAGAAACTTAACTCAAAGCAAGCATATAAGAAGTATTGCCGAAGGATATAATTTTTTTGAAAGAGAAATTAGAATTTTAGGCTTAGAAATAGATTTTTATTTCTGTAAAACGGAGCAAAAATTATTTATTATATCTAACCTTCCCAAAGAAGCAGATGATTCATTTGATAAATTTATCAAAATATTAGAAAACCTACTAAAACATAAAGAAAAAGAGTGGCAATGTAATTTGAAAGCCTCAGTTGGTAGTATATATAACGGATTGGAAGGTATAAGCAAATCATACGATGAAGCAAATTATATAATGTCTTTATATCAAATGAATCAATATTTTGATAGAGATAAAAGGACTGTGATTGTAAGCAGCAATGATAGTGTTTCTGGGTCTGCCAATAAAAAAACAGTGGAACAAATAGTAGAATACATTAAAAAACACTATTGGGAAAAAGATATAAGTTTAGATAGTATATCGAAAGACGTGCATCTAACGCCCGCATATATCAGTGCAATGTTTAAGAAAGAAAAAGGCATTAATATTTCAGATTACATTATAAAGATAAGGATTGAGAGGGCAAAGTATTTATTGATGACTACGGATATGAAAACATATGAAATATCTGAGGAGATAGGATACGTAAATTCTCAGTATTTTAGTGTATTATTTAAAAGAAATGCGGGCGTATCACCTACAGAGTATAGGCAAAGAGTTAGTGGAAAGTAGATAGAAAGAAGGAAGAAAAAATGAATATAGTTAATAATCCTGTAATCAAGGGGTTTAATCCGGATCCATCTATTCTTAGAGTTAATGAAGATTTCTATATTGCAACATCAACATTTGAATGGTTTCCAGGAGTGAGTATTTATCATTCAAGAGATCTTGAACATTGGAATGTTATTTCTAATGCGTTATCTGATGAGAAAGCTCTTGATTTAACTGGCATTGATTCTGCATGTGGAATTTGGGCACCAAACCTTACCTATAGTAATGGTATATTTTATTTGATATATACCATTGTTTATACTAATAGGTCAAGATTTAAAGATACTCACAATTTTATGGTAATATCAACGGATATTAAGGGTCCTTGGAGTAAACCTGTATTTTTAAATTGTTCAGGTTTTGATCCATCTCTATTTCATGATGAAGACGGCAGGAAATGGATTGTTAACATGACGATTGATCATAGGATAGATAAGGTAAGATTTAGTGGAATTGTACTCCAGGAATATGATAGTGAAAAAGAAAAGTTAATTGGTCCAATTCATAAAATATTTAATGGAAGCGAAATAGGAACTACAGAAGGCCCTAACATAATTAAATATAATGGATATTACTATTTAACAGTTGCAGAGGGGGGAACTGAGTTTGGACATTGTGTAACTATTGCTAGATCTAAGAAATTAACAGGAGCTTATGAAATAGATCCTAATAATCCTATGCTTACATCAAAAACAGATGTTGACTATCCAATTCAAAGAGCAGGGCATGGACAACTTGTTCAGGATTATAACGGTAATTGGTACATGGCCCATTTATGTTCTAGGCCAGTTGATGGTTATAGTATTTTAGGAAGAGAAACTGCTATTCAAAATATTAAATATACAGATGATGGCTGGTTTAAGATTGATGGAAGTAATGGAAACTTACCAATGAGTAATTTTAAGACTAATTTAAGAAGGATAGAGGAAAATCTTGAAATTGTAAGAGAAGATTTTGATAGAGAGGAAATTACTTTAGATTTTCTAACATTAAGAAAATCTTTTAAAAGCTCTAATATGAGTCTAACTGAACGAAAGGGATATTTAAGAATAAGAGGTGGAAATTCTTTATCATCTAAATTTAATCAAAGCTTTATTGCAAGGAGACAGCAAAATTTTTCTTATGAATGTAAAGTATGTTTAGAGTTCAATCCAGAAAGTCATCATCATATGGCAGGCTTAGTATGCTACTATAATTATGACAATTATCATTATTGTAAAATAAGTAGAGATGAATTATTAGGACTAAGCATTTCAATTACAACATTAAATAATAGGGATGTTATAGAGACACCATGTATTTCGCTTCCTGAAGATAATTCTAGGTTTTACATAAAAGCCTGTGTAAATAGAGATAAACTTAGATTCTCATATTCTATAGATGGAGAGAAATATTTTGAATTAGATTATATCCTTGACATGAGGATTTTATCAGATGAACATGTTAATGGGAATGGTTTTACAGGAGCAATGATAGGAGTTTGCTGTCAGGACTTATTTGGAAACGGTATTTATGTGGATGTTGACTGGTTTGAATATAAAGGTTTGGACTAAGTTTTCAGAATAATATATAATTAAAAGTATTTTAAGCAATAAGCATTATAATGTTTGTTGCTTTTTTTGATTACTTTATTAGAAATTATAAGAGGATGAAAAATTTAATTTAAATATTAAGGAATATCACAATTATTAATTTAGAGATGAACAAATAATTTCAATCATCAAATAAACAATATAAAAATATATATAATATTAATGCAAGTAATATTAGGAGTTAGATATGTCTGATTTACGTGACTGTAATTTATATTATGATCCCAATTCGGCAAATTATTTGATTGAGTATAGAGGGAATTTCAAAGAACAAATAGATAAGTTATCTTATGCTTGTGGGGATATAATTACAGGCAATATCGGAGTAATATCTGTACGAAATAATGATTTTGATAGGCTCCTAAATGATGTTCCAGCAATTGTATTTTATGATTTTAGGACAATTTATGTATTACAAGATATCTCACCATCATCTGTAGATAATATAAATAACATAAAGATAAATCCCTTTTTAGATTTGAATGGGAGGGGAGTGCTAATAGGAATAGTCGATACAGGTATAGATTATTTAAATGATGAGTTTATAAGAGAAGATGATACATCAAGAATAATAAGTATATGGGATCAATCCGTTCAAAGTAATACTAGTGACGCTGTATATATAGGACAAACTTATTCGAATGATCAAATTAATAGTGCTATTGCAGCTAAAAGAAATAATGGAGATCCGTATCAAATAGTTCCTTCCAGAGATGAAGTTGGGCATGGAACAAAAGTTGCGGGGATTATAGGAGCAAGGGGATACAATACTGAATTTCAAGGAATTGCAAATGCAAGTGATTTTGTTATTGTTAAGCTTTTTGAATCCACTAATTTTAAAAGACAATTGCAAGAAAATGGAGTTCCGTATACTCCCGTATATAATGCATCTGAAATTGTAGCAGGAGTAGAATACTTGAGAAGAGTTGCAGTAGAACGTAAGCAACCAATGGTTATCTATGTAGGTGTTGGAAGTACTGAAGGTAGTCATGATGGTAACAACTTAATTTCAAGATATATAACATCTATTGGAAATAGTAGAGGATTGTGTGTAGTAAATGGAGTGGGAAATGAGGGGGATTCTCAAGGTCATGTATCGGGATATATAAGGAATGTAGGTGATACAAAAGTAATAGAACTAAGAATACCAAGGGAAATAAAATACCTTCCGATTTATATATGGATACGAAGACCTAATATCGCATCAGTAAATGTAATTTCTCCGACAGGTGAAGCATCAGCAGTTATACAATCTAAAATAAATAAAGTTCAACCAGTTAGATTTGTTTTTTTAAATACAGATATGTTAGTAAGATTCTATTCACCAGAACATTTCACAGGACATCAAGTAATAAGTCTTACGTTTAGTAATATAAAACCAGGAACATGGACTTTCAATTTGATAGGTGAATATATAACAAATGGTAGGTATGACATATGGCTGCCTCCCAAAAGTACTTTGCCAGAAAATACAATATTTCTTGAATCGGATCCATTTACTACTCTAACAATACCGTCAACAGCTGTTAATGTCATTACAGTATCTTATTATGGAAATAATAATGCACTAATTGCAGCTTCTGGTAAAGGGTTTAATACTAATGGATTGATTAATCCAGATATTTCAACTATAGGTGTAAATATATTGACAACAAAAGTTGGAGGAGGAGTGACAACATTTTCAGGCAGTTCAGCTGCTACAGCAGTAGTGACTGGGGCGTGTGCACTTTTATTACAATGGGGGATTGTAGACCGTAATGATCCTACTATGTATACTAAAAAGATTAGAACATACATAATGTATGGGGCTAACAGAAATTCGGCTAATAGATATCCTAGCAGAGAAACAGGATATGGTGATTTTGATTTGCTAGGTATTTTCAATATAATTAGTGGTTTATATAGAAATAGCAACCAAAGATTTCGAATGAATATCACTGATAAAAGATATACAAATGAAGATCATGAGTTTGACGAGTATTATATAAATAAATTATTTATAAGAATTCCAAAGGCGGGAGATGGAAAATTTATATGAAGGAAGGTTTTAGAGCTCCGATAAATATTTTTTCTGATGCAAATTACTATCATTATATAGTCCAATACGAAGGTAATATTGAGGATGAAGTTTCAAAACAGCCAGGGTATTATGCAACTATAATTGATAATCAATATGCCATATTATCTTCACCTGTAGAGCTTGATACAGGTACAGCTATTCCGGTTTTTTCTACAGTAATATATAGGGCTTTTCCAGATATATTTACGCTAGAAGAAGTTTCACCAATTGAAGCATCCCAAGCTAATTTTTTGCAATTAGAGCTGCCATTAAGACTTACAGGGAGAGGCGTAAATGTAGCGATTATAGATTCAGGCATTGATTATTTAAATGATGAATTTATAAGAGAAAATGGGCAGACCAAAATAGAGTATATTTGGGATCAAACTATAAATTCAGGGCAGCAAATTGGAGAGAATGGAGTTCCGTTCGGAAGTGTCTACAATAGAAGTACAATACAACAAGCAATTGATGCTTTTAGGTCTGGACAATCTCCTTATGATATAGTTCCAACCAAAGATGAAATAGGTCATGGAACAAATATGGCTGGGATAATTGGATCGGTTGGAAAAAATCCTAATTTAAAGGGGATGGTTCCAGAATGTGATTTTGTAGTGATAAAGCTTCTTGAAAATATTGCTTATAAAAGACGGTATAATATACAAATACCTATATACAGCATGTTATCTGTTTTTTCAGCACTAGAATTTTTAAATAGATACTCACTAGAAAATAATAAGCCTATGGTTATATATATGCCCTTAGAAAGTAATTTAGGAGGACATAAAGGAAATGGCTTTTTAGAACAATATATGGATTTTATGTCTCAAAGTAGTGGAATTGCAATAGTTAATGGCTCAGGAAACCAAGGCGCAAGTGGAACTCATACATCAGGTACTATATCTCAAGTTAATGAATCTAGAACAATACAGCTATATATATCGCCAGAGCAAAAAAATATAATAGTTGATATTTGGATTGAATCACCTAATATAATGACATTAAATATAATATCACCATCAGGAGAGAGTACTGGAACTATAAATGCAGAGATAACGGCTATAGAAACTTATTCGTTTGTATTTGAAACCACTTCAATGGTAGTAAATTACTATGTTCCAGAAGAATACACAGGTGATCAATTAATGAGAGTAAGGTTATTAAATATAACAGAAGGAATTTGGCGTTTTACCCTGACAGGACAGTCAATTCTAAATGGCAGATTTAATGCATGGATACCTCAAGAAGGAGTTAGTATTGGAGGAACTAGGTTTATTTCTTCAGATCCATATGGAACTATAAGTAATCCAGCGTGTTCTGAATACACAATTACTGCTGCAGCGTATAATCAGCTAAATAATAATGTTCTAGATTATTCTGGAATAGCATTTTTAGAGGACTATCTTAATAGAATTGATGTGGCTGCAGGAGGGATAAATGCATTAACTGTAGCGCCTAATAATCAAACGGCTATTGTTAATGGAACAAGTGTATCAGCGGCTATATTAGCAGGGGCCTGCGCTATGTTATTTCAATGGGGAATTGTAGAAGGAAATGACCCTAATATATATTCGCAAACGATAAAAACATATATTCAAAGAGGTGCAGTTCAAAGAAGTGGAGATTTATACCCCAATCCAGTATGGGGGTATGGAATACTTAATGTGCTGAAAATGTTTCAAAATATGCGATAAATTGCAACTCCATATTTATAGTATAATATAGGCACATTCTTTTATATTTTAGATAATTTAGAATCCCTAAAGTAAATCTTATGAAAGGCAAGTATACAAAGATTTAATTGCATAAGGCAACTTGAATTTAGGGATTTTAAATTATTTTTTATGATCTAATGAATTATTTTTATATGAAGCATTTATAAAAGCTTCAAAAAGTTTAAGCATATTTTTATCGTTATAAGCAGTCATAATTTCAGGATGAAATTGCACACCAACAACAAAATTTTTCTCACAACTCTCAATAGCCTCAATCACTTTATCCTTAGAGTAAGCCGTAACTTTAAAACCAGGAGCTAAATCTTTAATTGCTTGATGATGAAAGGAATTAATTAGTGCAGTATTTCCCAAGATCTCATATAAAATTGAGCCCTCAATAATTTCTAAAGTATGGCTAGCCGCTCCATCTTTTGTTTGTTGATGATGTTTTATATAACAACCACTCATATCAGATAAATCTTGATATAATGTGCCGCCAAAAGCTACATTTAGAATTTGATGACCTCTACAAATTGCTAAAATAGGTTTATTAAGTTCATAAGCTATTTTTACAAGTGCAAGATCAAACTCATCTTTATCAGGGTAAATATAACCTAATTTAGGCGATGGTTCTTCATTATATAATAAAGGATTTATATCTATTCCACCAGAAAGAACGATGCCGTCAAGTAGTTCGACTTGTCTTCTAATGGATTCTTCATCAGAAAGAATAGGAAGTATAATTGGAACACCGCCTGCTTTAATTACGGATTCAACATAATCATTGCCAAGTGATTCTACAACTGAGTGCGAATATTGAGTTTCATGTTTAATAACTCTGTTTGAATTTATGCCTATAATTGGTTTGTTCATAATTTGTATACCTCCCTTAGCATATATATAACTTATAATATATATGTATAAATAAAGATTGTCAATTGTGCATAAATGGAAGAAAAATAGGGAAAAGTCAACAATTTATAAACAAAATATAAATAAAGTATTAATTTATATTTACAAAATGAATAAAGTAAGTACAATAGAAGTAATGATAACTTATTTGTTACTCTCTAGAAAGTCATGGTATTAGACAATCTGCTAATATTGTGCCTTTTGTGAGTATAAATTATGAAAAAGATTGATTTAAAATTTACGTTCAAAAGGAAAATATATTCGCGTGGCAGATTTCTCTCACATATGCTTAAAAAGGCAGATGAGTAAAAAATCTCAAGCGTCAGAGTCGCAAGCGAGTTTGGTCTACATATGATGAAATTGAAAGTGTTGAAATGACATGGGGGAACATATTAATTATGGAAAAGTTTTTCAAAACAATAATGATAGCAGTTGTTATTATACAAGCTATAACTGTAACTGCATTTGCGTATGATGAAGTTAATAATATGAAGAGTATGGAAAATCATATTTATAATCATCTCGAAAATAGAGATACTGATTTTACTATTTTATATACAGGGGCAAGGTCGGAATTTGAAGAGAATATAAGTAATTGTATTAAGGATGCATATTCAAAAGATGATTACTTAGAGAGATCTTGGCTAGAGATAAAGCCTAAAGCAAAGGTGACTGAAAATGGTATAGAGACAACTTTAGATGTAAAATATCTGACAACTAAGGAACAGGAAAATTATGTAGATAATGAATTAAAGAGAATTACTAATTCTTTAATTAATAAGGATATGTCAGAGTTAGAAAAAGTACAGGCTATAAATGAGTATATTATAAATAGATACGAATATGATTATACTCTAAAATCTACAAGTGTTTATTCTGCATTGACCACCTCATTAGCTGTATGCCAGGGGTATGCAATGACTGCTTATAGAATGTTTAACTATGCAGGAATAGAAAATAGAATTGTAGTCGGGAAAATTAAGGATGTTTCTCATTCATGGAATGCTGTAAAAATTCAAGGTAATTGGTATCATATAGATGTTACTAACAATGATTCAAGTTATAAGAATAAGTACTTTTTAGTTGGAGATAGTACTTTAATTGAAAATAATTATACTTGGGATAGAGAAAAATATCCTAAATCATTTAATGGATATTATAAATAAGCTTTTATTTAAGGGATTGTAACATAATCTTACTCCTTAATCGAAGTGTTGTATATAAACATTAAAATATTATAAGCAAAGCATATATCTAGTTTTGATTAGTATATGCTTTTTTATTATCCTTTTATATTATTTCACAAAAAAGACAAGAGAGTTTTGTAAATTCTCAATATAGAATATAAAGGATTACATATAGTAAAATGAATATACAGAAAATATTAAATAAAATATAAATTGAGATAATTAAAGCAGAAAAGGGAGGAAATAAATATGGCAGATTTGTCACTAAGACATATTTATAAAATTTATGAAGGGGATGTAACTGCAGTAAAAGATTTCAATCTAGAAATTGAAGATAAAGAATTTATAGTTTTTGTAGGGCCATCAGGTTGTGGTAAATCTACAACTTTAAGAATGATTGCAGGACTTGAAGAAATATCTAAAGGTGAATTATATATAGGTGGAAAATTAGTTAATGATGTAGAACCAAAAGAAAGAGATATAGCAATGGTTTTCCAAAACTATGCATTATATCCACATATGACAGTGTATGATAACATGGCATTTGCTTTGAAGTTAAGAAAAGCACCTAAAGATGAAATAGATAAGAAAGTTAGAGAAGCAGCAAAGAGATTAGATATTGAACATTTGCTAGACAGAAAGCCAAAGGCTTTATCAGGAGGTCAAAGACAAAGAGTTGCATTAGGACGTGCTATTGTTAGAGAACCAAAGGTATTCTTAATGGATGAGCCTTTATCAAATCTTGATGCAAAATTAAGAGTTCAAATGAGAACAGAAATATCAAAGCTTTATCAAAGTTTAGGAACAACATTTATATACGTTACTCATGATCAGGTTGAAGCTTTGACAATGGGAACTAGAATTGTTGTAATGAAGGACGGTGTAATACAACAAGTTGATACTCCTCTTAACATATACAATACGCCAAATAATTTATTTGTTGCAAGCTTTATAGGAAGTCCTCAAATGAATTTAATAAATGGTATTGTAAGTGAAAAGGAAGGAAAGTTATATTGTAAATTTGATGAAAATAATATATTATTGCCAGAAGAAAAAGCTAAAGTATTAAAAGAAAAAGGATATGTTAATAAGGAAGTAGTATTTGGTATAAGACCTGAGCATTTAGATGATAATGCTCAAATAATTGAAAATAACCCTGCAGCAACTTTAACTGGAGATGTAGAAGTTGTTGAACGTATGGGTGCTGAAAGTTACATTTACTTTAAGTCAGGAAATAATAATATGACTGCAAGAGTTGATGGAAGTACTAAAGCAGAACCTAAAGACAAGATTAAATTATATGTAGAACATGAAAATATTCATGTTTTTGATAAAGAAACAGAGTTGAGAATTTGCTAGTATTAAATTAGTGACAATTGAGGTGAGGGAATGAAGGGATTAGTGAAATATTTACAAGAAATATATGAAGATTGTGAAATACCATTTGAAGTTTATGTGGACGATGAAATTATATTTAAGGCTAATCCTAATTCTTTTAGCGAAAATATACTTGAAGATACATTTTTTATTGGACCCAAAAGTTTCAAAATAAAAACAGAAGGGGACCGCAAGGATTTCATAAGAATATTAGTATTTTGTATCAAAGATAGGTATAAAGATAGTTATAACAAAAAAGAAAAAATAGTTTCTGAGTTATTACAAGGCTTAAGTATATCTAAGGAAAAGATTAAGGAAATTATGCCGCCAATAAAAGAAGAAACATTTTTAGTTACTTTAAATTTAAAAGAAAAAGTAACAGAGGCATTAGAGGCGTTAAAAAATGTTTATAATAATAATGATGTAACCATTCTTATATTTGAAGATACAATCATTTTAATTGGAATTTTTGAAGATATAAAGGAGCATGTATCTAGTATAAGTGAAACAATATACTTCTCACTTTACGAAAAGTGTTATATAAGTTATTGTCATATTGGGGATTATGAATTATTGAACAAGTTATATAATGAAAATATGTATAAAATTAATTTAGCTAAAAAGTATAATGTATCTCAAATGGTATTTGGATGTAACAGCCTTTTATTTGAAGAAGTTATGGATAATTTAAATCAGGATATTAAGGAAAAAATACTAAATAACTTTAATGAAAGTTTTTCGAAGTTAGATGAAGATATGTTAAAAACTATAGAGGTTTTCTTTAAATCGGACTTAAATTTAAGTGAAGCTTCAAAAGGATTGTATGTTCACCGAAATACTCTAATTTATAGATTAGATAAGATACAAAAATACACAGGTTACGATATAAGGAAATTTAATGATGCTGCATTATTCAAGATAGCCTTCTTTATTTGGATTCAAAAGAATAAAATTTAATAGATATAGCTAGAAATCTTATCTGAAGATCGTTAAAAGTAATCTTCAGATAAGATTTTTTATTTTTAGTTTAGGTTGTTGAATAACTAATTTTTACAAATGGTTATTTAAGAAAATATTCTTAGAAATTATATATTCCAAGG
>NZ_JAKGTE010000015.1:0-123400 GCF_022324665.1 Clostridium sp. YIM B02500
CAACTGGTTCGTGAATAAAAGTGCAACAAAAGAGGATCGTTAGTAATCTCTTTTATGAAGGTATTATAGCGTTTTTTTTTATTTCCACCAGAACCTATAGGATATATTTCTAGTAGCTCAGTTTCAGAATCATATATTATTTCTTCGATTAAAAAATTTATAATCCTTCTTTTACTTTCAATAGATTCATTTTTTATATTCACACATTTATCTAATACTGCATTTATAAATTCAATATCATAAAGCTCAGAAGAATTATTTTCTATATTTTCTCCTATGGATTTCAAGTTTTCTTCTAACTGGGAGATCTCACTTTTTAGTGATCTTATTTTATTCATGAAAATATCTAGTAAATCATCGGCTACAGATAATTTATCAAGTAATCCATTCAACTGTTTTGTTTTATTTGCTATTTGCTTTTCGAGAGTTGATTTTTTAAATTTATCTTCTTTTAACTTTTTATTTTCTTTTTTAGACTTTAGTATTCTATCTAAAAAGGCTTTTTTATTTTTAGCCATTTCTACTAAGCTATCTAATACGCACTCATCTACTTTGTCTCCAATTAAATTTTTACTATTACAGAGATGGCCACTGCTACGCCTTTTTAAATTACATCTATAATAAACTTTACATAATCCGGTTTCATTAAGCCTACGGCCAAGTGCTACTCCCATTGAGCTTCCGCAGCATTTACACTTTAATTTGCTAGTAAGTAAAGCATTATTAGTCTTACCAAGGTTAGGAGATAGAGCACTATTGGTCTTAAGCTGCTTTTGAGTTTTTAGCCAAGTGTCAGGATCAATAAATCCTTCACATCTTTTACTTACTGCAGCAATCCATTCAGATTTATCTTTAAAAGGATTTGTTTTTTTACCATCTCTTATTATTACAGATGTTCTATTGTACTCTAAGATTCCATGAATACCATCTGGAGAGCCAAAAACATTAATACCATCAGCTTCAAGATATTTTAGAATTTCGTCTGAACTTTTAGCATAAAGAGGATTTTTCAAAATTTTATGCATTGTAGAGGCCGCGAAAAGTTTACCCGAAGGCGCACATATACCATTGTTCATTAGATATCTTTCGGTTTGGTGTATAGATCCAAGCTTTAAATATGTGTCATAAAGCAGCTGTACTAATTTTACTTCATCAGGTTCTTGAACTAAAAACGAGATTGCTTTTTCATTTCCATTTTCGTCATAACAAGTTTCTCTTTTTCTAGAATATCCAAGAGGGGGAGAACCGCCCAACCATTGCCCATTCTTTGCAAGCTCTATCATATTATCCCTTACACGTTCTGCGATCGTCTCACGCTCTAATTGGGCAAATACAGAGGCAATATAAATCATAGCTCGTCCCATTGGACTTGTAGTGTCAAATTGTTCTCTTATACTTACAAAGTCAACTCCATAGACTTGAAGTTCATCAAGAGTAGATGAGAAGTCAGCAACATTACGAGAGATACGATCTAGCCTATAACATATTAAAACATTAAATTTCTCTTTCTTTATATCATTTAGTAGTTTTTGAAACTCAGGTCTGTTAGTATTTTTACCACTGAAGCCTTCATCTTCATAAATGGAATACTCAATTTTTTTATTTTTATATAGGTTTTCTATGTAGTCTTTACACATTTGAATTTGATTACCAATGGAATCGCCTTTGCCTGTGTATTTGGATTTTCTTGAGTAAATAGCAACTTTCATATTTATCACTCCTAAGAATATATGTTTGTATTTTATTAGCAATATTATAACATTATTTAATAGGATGTGCGAATGTATGTTTGTAAATATAAATGTAGCTTAAAATAATAATAAAAAATTGTTTGAAGAGCATAATAGGGTGTATAAAGTAAAGTGACTATTGATTTAAAAATTATATTAATAAGATAAATATCGAGGTGTTTAAGATGGAATATAACTTTAAGAATCTTGTATTCGAAGGTGGAGGTGTAAAAGGAATTGCATATTTAGGTGCTTTAGAAATACTAGAACAGAAGGGGATACTTCAGAATATTAAAAGGGTTGGAGGAACTTCTGCAGGAGCTATTATAGCGCTCATGGTTGGATTAGGTTATTCAAAAGAAGAGCTTTATAATACTTTTAATGAGATGAACCTAAGAAGCTTTATGGATGATGATATAGGATCAATAAGAGATTTGTATAGATTGCTTATTAAAGGGTATGGGTGGTTTAAAGGAGAGGCTTTTACTAGATGGTTAGAAAATATCATTGAAAAGAAAACAGGAAATAAAGATTCTACATTTAAGGAAATTAAAGATAGTGGCAAATTTAAAGAAATGTTTTTTCAAGGCACAAATTTAACAAAGCATGAAGTTGAAACTTTTTCCGCTGAAAATGAAAAATATGAAGATATGCCAATTAAGGATGCAGTTCGTATTTCCATGTCAATTCCATTATTTTTTGAATCTGTCAAAATGAATAATTGTTGTTATGTTGACGGTGGTATCCTATCAAATTATCCAGTGAGACTATTTGATCGAAAGATATATGTAGAAGAAGATGAAAATTATTTTATACCAGAAGAATATGAGAAAATGTTACATGATAAAGTTGGTAATACTTATGTATATAATAAAGAAACAATTGGGTTCCGTTTAGATAGTAAAAATAAAATAGATCTATTCAATGGTAGGACTCAGCCGAATGATCACACAATTAATTCTTTCTTTAGCTATTCATGGAATCTTATTAGTACGCTTATGGAAAATCAAGATATTACACACTTAACTGGAGATGACTTCGACCGTACGATTTATATAGATTCAATGGATGTTTCTACTACTGATTTTGAAATTGATTATGAAACTAAGATGAAGCTTATAGATTCGGGAAGAATAGGTACCATAGAATATTTTGAGGAATATGATAAGGGCGAACTTAAAAATTATACGAATTAGGTTTATTTTTTAAACAATTATCTTTAGATAAAATAAATATATGGAAAATAAGGAACGACAGTATTATTATTAAACAATAAAAGACAAGGTAGACGTCATAAAAACTGTCTACCTTTGTCATTATGATATATTATTGGTTCTCACTCCAGTGGAATCAACATTATAGCCATCAGGGGTAGTTGCATTGGTTAACATTTCTCCATTTTCATTGAAATAGTACCATTTACTATCATCAGCATTAAGCCAACCCTTTTGTAATCCTAAATTGGTACAATAGTACCATTTATTATTATCTTCAACCCAACCGAGTTTAACTAAGCCGTTGTCTAAATAAAACCAATCACCTTCAAGCTTTTGCCAACCATTTAAAGGCTTATAATCATTTTTAACTTCTTTAGCTTGTGGAACTTCGTTATTTCCAATCTCAATATTATCTATTTTAGTTTCTTGTTTTTGGGATTCGGATTTTATATTATTAACAGAGCTACATCCATTTACTAATAAAGTTAAGGAAATGCTTAAGGTAAGATATATAAGTTTATGTTTATTTAATAATTGTAACACTTAAAATCCACCTCCATATTTTATAATACTATTTAACTATAATTATCTATGCTTGGCCAGTTACATTACCTGTATAAGTAACTATCCAGTATCCATCACTTTGGTAAGCACTTGTAAAATATAAATATCCCGATACATTTGAACCGGCATAATATCCACTATACCATATCTTTGATGGATAATTATCACTACTATAACGTTTTGTTTGTGATATCTTATATGATACCATTGCATCTGGAGTGATAATTGAATTAGTACTTTGAATTCCACTTGGTTTTTCTGCTGCAAATACTGGCAGTGCAAATAATGAAGATGTTACTAATAATAAACTTAATGTTTTTACTAAATTTTTTTTCATGAATAAACCTCCTATTTTTCGATAAATTTAATTTATATGTTAAATTTAACATAATAATATATATATTATATTTTATAGTATAAACTATATTTAATAACTTTTATGTCAAAAAAAGTAATTAAGGTTTTGAAAATTTCATTCATATTTCATTGATTTATATTTTTTTTATACAATCATATATTTAATTAAATAGATTATTTATAATATTTATATTTAAATATTATAAATAATCTAAGCTAGCAAGTTTTATAAATTAATCCATAATTAATAATTAGGTTACTTATGGGTTTTTTATTTGGTTTTGATTATATATAAATAAATTTACGTCAATGATAGATGATCTTTGAGGGAATTTAGGAGATATGTCTGTTATTAACATTTAAATGGTTGAATTTACAGGTAATGATATTGTGTTAATTTTGAGAGCATCTGGCTATAATAACTTAAAATATAACGTGGATAAGTATTTAGCAATTAAATTAAGGAGTGTAAAAGGTACTGATATTAGTAGTAAGTTAGAGGTGTGGTGATATTTTAAAGATACTATGAAATCCTAAAAATTAGTATTAATTTAATATTTCATTGAAACTCAATACATTCCAATGGATCAATTCAACAATTTAAAAAATACATTAGAATTATGGTTCTATCAAATTAAAAAATAATAGTATAAAATTTAAAAACTATGTTATAATATAGATATAAAAAATAGGATGCTAGTAACACCCTATTAGTATACGAAACAGTATGCAACTGTTACCATTAATTTAATATATTGAATTAAAAAAATAGTAGCTAAGATTTGCGGTCATGGGCTACTATTTTTTTATGTTTAAAATAAGTAATACAATAAAAGTTAATAGGGCAATTAAAAACGTGCCCCCGCTAAATAGCAAACTTAATTCATTACTCATATATACCACCCCCTAACATTTAGGGTTGTGGTAACAGTAGCCCGACTGAATCGTACTAGTATATTATACCATAATAAAGTCCGTAAGTAACTTAGTTATTATCACAGTAAAAAAGCGCATCTGCTCCTTTTTTAAGATTTTATATATTTCTATAAAATTTAAGACAAAAGAAAAGGACCCTCCCATCAAGTAAAGTCCTTTTCTAACCCAAAATAACATCTAATAGCCCTAAAATTAAAAACGTTCTAGGGAAAGTTAGTGTTACAGCACTAACTTTTCTTATTTATATTATATCAAATATTTAATAAAATAAACGCTAATTTTGATAAATTAATTATAGTGTTAAGTTATTATAATAAGTCAATGCCTATTGTGTCTTAGAGAAATCTTTTGGCACGAATAAATCTTTTAATTTAGAATATTGCTGAATCGCAATATGTTCATCAGTGTTTTTTCCAATGACATACTTAATGATTTATTTGTATATCCCCATTCAAGTTCTATTTTATATTTGTTGTTAATTCCTTTGAAGTCTTTTTCAAGTTCGCTTAATGCAGAATTAATATCATTGTCATTTACTTCATATCTTTTTTTATATGGTAACTCATATTTATTTTTTATCTTACGATTGCGTAGAATCCAGCCAACATTATATATATCTTGATTAGCTGTATCTATAAATAGTATTTCTCTTAATTTAGGCTTATGAGATATTTGAAAAAGATTAATTATAGAGTGTGGCGTTAATAATATCCATAAATGAATTTGTTGAACTTATTGTATTTACGCATAAGCATTACATAATAATAAAATTGCATCTATGTCAGAATAGATTATTATTTATTTTATTAAAAAAATGAATAAATAAATTGATTGTTAAAATAATAACAAGTGGATATTACATTTATATTTGAAAGGAGAATTTATTATGTCTAAATTTTTAGATGAAAAAGCAAGAGAAAATGGAACAAAATTTTTAATTTACCCACAAAACAAGTGGTTATCAGGTTTTGAAAAACCTGAGATTGTATATATTAATATGCATCCTGGTACTATAAAAGAAGGTCCGGAAGATGATAGAATATATGTGGTAGATGCTATAAATAAAGAACCTTTTGGATTTCCGAGTTCTCCATCTTTTAAATATCGATATGAAGGAGATCATGAACCAGCAGTTCAACCTAATGATCATGGGCATTTTGATTATTTAAAACCAGGAGATCGAGCATTCTCATCTGCAGCAATGTATGCAACTGTTAGGCGAGTACTTGATATTTGGGAAGACTATTTTGGAGAAAAAATACAATGGCCTTGGCCTGATAAGAGCCAAAAACTTCTGTTAATTCCTAGGGTGAATTTTAATAACGCTTGGTCAAGTCCAGAGGGATTTATTGAATTTGGTTATGGGGAAGATAAGCAACCATACTGTGAAAATTTTGATGTTCTCGCACATGAGCTTGGGCATACTATTAAGAATTTTATAATTGGGCAACCAGAAAATAAAGAACAAGAAACTCTAGAATACCACGGACACCATGAGGCGTTTGGAGATTTAGTTGCGATTGTAGCAGTATTGCATTTTGATTCAGTAGTTGATCATATACTTAATAACACAAAAGGAAATTTATTTTCTGTTAATGAGTTATCTCGTATGGGTGAGTTAAGTCAATCGCGTGAAATTCGTATGGTTTTTAATGATAAGAAAATGAGAGATGTTGGAACAGAGGAACATGATTTGTCAGAACCATTTACAGGTGGAGCTTTTGATATATTAGTGGAAATTTTTGAGCGTAATTTAATTGAAAGAGTGCTTATATCTGAGGATTTAGGAAAGAGATCTTATCATGCTAAAGGAGAAACTGAATTAAAGAATATCCAAAATGAATTCGAAGAGCATTATAGAGGAAAAGAGAATGAATTTAAAGAAGCGTTACTTGATGCGCGTGATTATTTTGGTAAACTAATGGCAAAGGCTTGGAGTAATACTATTCCTAATAAATTGACTTATGGAAAGGTACTTAATAATATAATCAAAGCTGATCAAGAATTAAGTCAAGGAAAATATAAGAAAACAATCTTAGATTGTTTTGATTGGAGAGGAATTATACCTGAATCAGATAGTAGTAGAACTTTGATTAATACACATATTGTAGATGAGTTAAAAGAAGAAAATGAATTAGTATTAATGTGATATTATGAGTAATATTACAACTGTACTACTTATTAGACATGCGGATATAGATAATCCTGATGGAGTAGTTGATGAAAACTCTATATCTTTAAATTCCAATGGACAGAAGAGAGCTCAGAGCTTAGTGAATATTATTGAAAAAGCTCCCATATCGGCAGTTTATACAAGTAACATTCATAGATCAATACAAACTGCACAACCTATACTTGAACGTCTACATTCAAGTATAGAACACAAAAAGATTGATAGTCCTGAAAAAATTGCAGAAGATATTTTATTAAATTATAAAGGACAAAATGTATTAGTAATTCATCATTCTAATACAGTACCAAAGATTATCAAAATACTTGGCAACGAAATAGTTGGTACGATTAGTGAGAGTGAATTTGATAATTTTTATATAGTTAATATTTATATTTCTGATAATGAAGAAGATAAATTCACTAATGTTGTTCATTTAAAATATGGTGAATAAATATAAAAATTATTAAAAAATTAAAAGCTTTAATAATGATGTTATAGCTATGAAGCTATATTCTTGAAATCATAAGGCAGAATGGCACAAAAAAGTAAAGAATAAACTACATATTATCATCAATAATTAAATGTAAGTTATTTTAATAAAATATATTAGTATAATACCACAATATTCAGAAATGAATTTGTGGTATTTTTGATATTTTATAAAATATAATTGGTAAAACATGTTATAATAAATACATAGTCAACATATTGTTCGGGGGAATAAAGATGGATAAAGTTCCAGAAGAGTATATTAAAGAAGCAAGAGAGTTATGGAAAGAATTTTCGCACAATATTAAGTATGTAAATAGATATTTTATACAAAAAAATATACTAGATAGAATTGACGGCATAATTAAGAATAGTGTATCAGAGCCACTTAGTGGGTATGAGGTGTATAGAGCCAGAATAGGAGAATTTACAAAGGAAGAGGATTTGAAATCACCTCCAGTTGGAAAAGCTTCAAATGGTAGAGGCAATCCAAGAGGAATATCATATTTTTATACTTCGTATGATGAAGAAACAGCTATAGGAGAAGTACGACCATTCAAAGGTTCAAAGGTTACGGTTGCAAAATTTGAAACAAATCAGAAACTGAAAGTAATAGATTTTGATATCAATACTATAAATGAAATAGTTGGTAAGACTCAACTAAATTTTGAGGAGAGAGCATTTCTAAAAATATTGTTAGAGAATTTATCTAAACCAATTTTACCAGAAAGTGATTTGGAATATATACCTTTACAATATATTATTGAATATATTAAATTAAAAGGATTTGGTGGGATAAGGTATGAAAGTGTTGTCTCATCATCTCATAAAAGAAATTTCTTATTCTTTGATGATAGAACATTTAAATTAAAAGATATAAAGATATATGAAATTAATAAAGTTGAATATCATTTTAAAGAGATAATAAAATAATCATTTAGTGATACCACAATATTCAGAAATGAATTTGTGGTATTTTTGTTATTTTATAGAATTAATTGCATAAATTATGATATAGTGGAAGTATATCGGTGATATTTTAGAAAAATCATAGATAGACACTAGGAAAAATTTAAATTATAAGCGAGGTAAAAAATGCAAGATAAGATTAATGAATTCTTAGAAAGCGAAAATAGTATTATTATTTTTGATACGAATGTATATTTAAATTTATATGAATATTCACCAGAAGTAGCAGATTTTTTTATTGATCTTATAAATTTAATAATAGAAAAAATTTGTTTGCCGAAGACAGTAAAAATTGAGTTTGATAAAAATCATTCTACATGCTTTAAACGGCAGAAAAATAAATTTGAAAATGTTGAGTATATCTTAAAAAAACCAACAGACCAAATGAAAGATAAAATAGGAAAACAATTGAGTATATTAAAAAGTTTTAAATTTCCTAGTATAGATAAATTAGAAGAAAAGTTAATGAGCGAAATTAATGAGATAGAAGAGATATTCAAGGAATATGTTGAAGAGCATGACGCGTTAGAAGACATTAATAAAAAATTTTTAGATGACGATAAGATTAAAAATTTAATTACTGAGCTATTAGATAAAGAGAAATTACTTGATGGATTTAGTATTGAAGAAATTTATAAGCTATGTGATGAAGGAGAAAGAAGATATAAGAAAAAAATTCCGCCAGGATATAAAGATGAAAAGGAAAAATCAGGAGTCCAAATGTATGATGATTTTATCATATGGAGGGAATCAATAAGATATTGCAAGGAAAATAATAAGAACCTAATTTTTGTAACTGACGATGTAAAAGAAGATTGGTATGAAGTAGATGGAAATACAAGAAAAGGGTTCAGAAAGGAATTATATGAAGAATTTAAAAATGAAACAACACAAGACCTTATAGGAATAACATCAATTGAACTATATAGTAAATTAGCTGATAAATATGAAAAAAAAATACCTAGCACAGTTGAATGGGCATTAGGATATAATGTCGAAAGATATGTTAATGATATTGTTGATTGGGGCATTTGCAATGATGTATTTGATAAATTGATTAAAACTGAAGAAGAATATGTTGATACTACAACACTAAGCGATTATGATGGAACATCATTTGAATTATCAGATGAGCTTATAAATAGTAAATTGCTATCATACGAATTTGAGGGATATTATGATGGACAAGCTACCTATATTGTGGAATTTAATTTAACATTAGAAGCGTATTCAAGAAGATATTGGGGAAGGGATGAAGATACAAGAGAAATTTTATTATCACCTAAAAGAATTCACACTCTAAATGGAAATATTAGAGCGAGAATTTCAAGAAGTATAGATTCATATGTAGATGAATCAATTAATAGTTGTTCATATGATGAATTAGAAATAGTATCAGGAGATTTGCAAGAAGAAGAAAGTTACTCAGAAGAGCAATTGTGTGTAGAATGCGGAAGAGAAGTAGGTGACTATCAAAATTACTTTGGAGAGCCAATTTGCCATAATTGTGCTGAAGTAAATGAAGAGGGAGACATATGTACAAGTTGCGGACGCAAAGTACCATATGAATTTATGACTGGAGACGGTATATGTAAACAATGTTATGAAAAGTATGATTGACATATTAAAAAATACAATACATAAGAAGGGAAAATAAATGTGAAAATATTAGTTATAGGAAATGGCTTTGATTTAGAACATGGATTACCAACTCAATATAAAGATTTCTTGGATTTTGTTAAAACAATTAAGAATATTTTTGTGAATAAGTGGTTTGATGAAGACGAAAAAGAATACTTTTTTTTAATATCTAGGCCCAATGGACTCAATAATAGTTTGCTAAAGTACTTTCTTGAACATAATTTTTTAAAGAATCTACAAGATAACATTCATCTAAGAGAGCTAATGGAAAAATCAAAAGATAATGTTTGGATTCAATATTTTTTAGAAAATATTGAATATGAAAATAAAGGGTGGATTGACTTCGAATCAGAAATCTCTCATGCAATACAATGTTTTGATTATATGAAAAATTACTGTGAATATTGTAAAAAATATATAAAATGGCCACAGGAAAAAGAACAAGAGAAATGCTACAAAGAAGAAATTGTAAAAAAAATTTTAGTATATACTGGATTAGATATTGAGCCATTTGAACTTATAGGTGAGAATCTAAAAGAAATTATCGATATACTTAAGACTCACCTGGATAATCTGATTCGTTGCTTAGAGATATATCTTGAAGAATGCGTTAGAAAAATTAATATAGAATGTTTAGCTGCAGACATAAAAGATATTAAATTTGATAAAGTGTTAAGTTTTAATTATACCAATACATATGAGAGAATATATGGCTTTAATACTAATAAAATAGAATATCATTATATTCATGGAAAAGCTGATATTAATAGTGCTAATGAAGAGAATAATATGGTTTTAGGAATAGACGAGTATCTTGGCAAAAAGGCTAAAAATAAGGATTTAGAATTCATTGCTTTTAAAAAGTATTTTCAACGAATATATAAGAAGACGGAAAACACATATAAAAAATGGATTGAAGAAATAGAAGAAAATTATAAAATGATATTTACCAAAGAAGAAAGGTATAGGGAGGCCCTTTATAGGCAAAAAAGTGAAACTTATATAAATAAATATAAGGATTATATAAATAATTTACATAGTAATAAAAGTGAAATATACATATTTGGACATTCACTTGATATAACAGATAAAGATATCATAAAGGAATTAATTGAATGCCCAAATACAGAAACAACAATTTTTTATTACGATAAAGGTGTATATGCTCAACAGATTGCTAACTTAGTAAAAGTAATTGGACAAGATGAGCTAATAAAAAGAGTTTCAGGTGCAAATCCAACTATTATTTTTAAACAGCAGCAAAAGAAAATTGAGAGAAATTAGTTTTTATTTATATAGCTATAAGGAGTGAGTTTATGTATAGGTTTAGGTCAACTAAGTATCTTTTAGACGAAGAGTTTAAGGAACTTGAAAAGCAGGAAATTTATTTTGCATCACCAGAACAACTTAATGACCCAATGGAAGGTTTTAAAGATATATTTTGGCAGGGTGATGAAATTCTTTGGAAAAACTTCTTGAAACATTATCTTTTATGCTTTGAGCATATTGTTTCCATCTGGAGTGTACTTGGAGAAAGTATAAGAATAGAGGAAAATTATATTCCAGTATTCAAAACGGAAACAGACCTGTTAACTAAAGAACATAAGCAAAGATTTAGTGCTATAAAGGAAAAATTCTTTTCAAATAAGTGTATTTCAAGTCTGCCTAAGTTATTATCTAGTAGAAAAGTACCTATAAGAATAAATGAGCTAACAGTGTATATAGAATTTATACATAAATTTGCATTTGATTCTATAAACCTAGTATATTCGCAAAAAGGCCTTATGGATAGAATTGAAATTCTAGGGGATAAAGCTGATGACATTAGCACTTTTCAAAAAATTATCGAAGGCGCAAATAGGTTCTGTGAAGATATTAATTATAAAGATAATGGCGAAGAAATATTTGAAGTACTAAAGAATACGAGCGATGAACTTAAATTGATATCTTATTATAATAAAGATATTGATTTTAATCATCATAATATGAAGTTTATAATTGAAACATTTCCAAGTTCTTATTTATTGGTATTAGATAAGCTAATATATCAAAAATGGTATACAGCTTGTTTTATGGATAATTATAATAATTCATCAGTTTGGGGAAGTTATGGAGATAATCATAAGGGAATTTGTTTAGAATTTAGGACTAAAGAAAAGGAAGGGGATAAGTATTTAACATTAAAGAGTATTAAAAACTGTGACACTACAGGTGGGGTAGTGGAAGAGCGTGATTATGAATTGAAAAAAGTTACATATCAAAAAAAATTTATAGAAATAGATTTTTTTAAATCTTTAGGGCGTTTATCAATAAAAAAACTTAAGTCACAATGGTATATGGATGAGAATGGGAACATTAGCCAATATATTAACTTAGGAAAATTTGATGACGATTGGAGAAATTTATATTGGGATTATTTTTATAAGAGTATTACGAGTAAAACAGAAGATTGGAAATATGAATGCGAGTATAGAGTCGTTATAGATGAATGCTTTACAGACTATGGAGAAATAGAAAAGAGAAAACTTATATACGATTTTAATGATTTAGATGGGATTATATTTGGAATTAAAACATCAGATTCAGATAAAATTAAAATTATGAGAATAATTGAAAAAAAGTGTAGAGAAACTGGGCGTGATAAGTTTAATTTCTATCAAGCTAAATATTCTCATGAAACAGGACAAATTGAACGCAAAAAGCTTAGTTTACTAAAATTCAAATAAATTAAATTTAAATATATAAGTTGGAAAGTTAGTATAAATGTTGATTTCATTAAAAATATTTAATTTAGATACCACAATATTTAGAAATGAATTTGTGGTATCTTTGTTATTTTATAACATTGTATTTAGAAAATATGATATCATAGAAACATAATATTTAGTTTTTATGACTTTAAAAATTATATTTATTTGAGTGATTTTATTATATAAGGGGAGAAAACATGAAACCATTAGAGAGATTATATTCGATTGTATTTACTGTAACGACAGCAGTTGTATTTTTTTTGTGGGGGTACATAGAATCAATAATAGCACAAAGACCAGTTATTGGAATTCCGTTAGGAGCATTAGTTGCTTTAGGTACATACAGTACTGTTCTAAAAATTGCAATTTATTTAATAAGTAATATCAATGGAATAAAAAAAATATTATTTGGGAGATATTACTTGGAAGGAGTATGGATTGGATGTTATCTAAGTAAGAGTAAAACTCCTGTTTATTTTATTGAAGAATATGAGCAAGATTTTGATAATTTGATAATAAGGGGAAGATCTTATTTTGATAATGGTTCATATAAAGGAGCGTGGACATCTGAAAAAGTCAGCATTGACATAGAAAAGGGAAAGATATCATATAACTATCGTACCGATTTTATCAATAATACTTATATAAATCAAGGACAAGCAGAATTTAATTTTATCCGCAAAGATGCAAATAAATCACCTTATAAGTTAGTTGGATTTAGCTGTGATTTATATAGCAATGAAAAGATAAAATCTTCTGAAATAAGGGTTGTAGATAAAAGTGTTAACAATGATGACAAATTTTTGGAAGACGCAAAAAAGTTTTACGAGGAAAACAAAAACTTTTATATTACAGATTAAGTAGCCCAATATATTGATTTTTTACTGTTTATAGATACTACAATATTCAAAAAAGAATTTGTGGTGTTTTTGTTGTTTTATGGAATTATATTGGGGAATTATGTATAATAAGTATATGCTTATCATCGTCTATATAATTATTAAAGTAAAAAGGAGATAAAAATGAGCAACTTATTAGAGATATTACAAAATGAATTTTTTCAATTTCCCTTAGAAAATGAAACGGAAGATAATTTTAAAAAATTTATATCACAAAAATTGGATTCTTATATAGTTCTTGTCAATGAAATTGTTGATAAGGATAAAAATGATATTTTGGACAAAGTTACAATTTTAAGTAATACAATTAAAGATTCTCTACAGGAATATTATAATGGGTTTTTAAATAATGCATTCACAAAAATTTCTAACGGTTTTGATTCGGTTAAATTAGAGTTTAATGAGATAAATAAATATTATAATTTAACTAATAATGATTATTATAGAGCAAGACCAAGTACTGAAGAATTAGATAGAAAAGAAATGTTTCATATACCTTATGAGAAAAGAAATATTATTACGAATCAAAGATATAGTATCGCAGGTTTTCCGTGTATATATCTTGGGGTGACACCATATACTTGCTGGGAAGAGCTAAACAGGCCATTGCCAAATAATTTTACAGTATCAAGAGTTAAATTAGATAAAGATATTAAGATACTTAATTTTGCTATTTTACCATATGAAGTAAAAGATGATGTATATAAGCATACGAGAGGTTATGCAAATATTGAGGATAGAATAGATAAATACAGAGATCTTTTGAAAAGTTATTTGATATGCTTGCCAATAATTATGGCATGTTCAGTAAGAGTAAAAGATACAAAAGCTCCATTTAGAGAGGAATATATAATTCCTCAAATGTTTACTCAATGGATAAGACTTCAAGGAGATATTGACGGTTTACAGTATTACTCAACAAAGACAGCTACTTATTCACGAAGAAATCCAAATTTATATAGAAATATTGTTATACCAACTAAGGAAACAAATTTGGATAGAGGTCATTGTAAAAGGTTAAGTGAACTGATAACTCTAACAGAATCTATAAACTGCAATGATATAGAATTATTTTCAGAAAATCATGATATTGACTTTAGTAAGATAACGGACCAAAGTAACGGATTAATTAATATGTTTTCTGTGGAAGAAATTGAAACAAAAGAAGGAAAAAAAATTGTATACCAAGAAAATAGTAATGGTCAAATTCACTATTCAAGCTCGGGATTTATGGAAATAGTTAGTAGATTATTAGATAAGGATTTAGGGAAGATAAGTTAATCATAAACAGTAAATTTAAGTTATTTTAAGCATCTTAAATACCACATTATTCAGAAATGAATTTGTGGTATTTTTTTGCTGTTATATTTGGATTTATTGGATCTTATGGTATAATATCCATAAATGTTTATTATTATGTAACTACAAAAACAATATTTTATTTAATTTTAGGGGGAAAAATGAATTTTTTTAGAGAACTATCTGAGAAAGCAAAGTTATTTGCATTTGTGTTTTTGATTATTATAATCGTATTTGCATATTGCCTGACATTAGGATTTATTCCTACAATATTATTTAGTATCATATTATTAATTGCATTAGTTATTACAAAACCAATATGGTTGCCTGAGAATAATGGTAGTCATTCTATAAGAAATTCTTCTTTTGCATTCATGCTAGCTATAGTTGCTTCACTTTCAGCTTGGAATTCATTTGTAGAATCATTACTAAAAGGGTTTATAAACTATGCAAATGCAAAATGGAGTTTAGACATTCCTGCACCAACTAATGTTGCGCCTATTGTTATTATGATATTCTCATTATTAACAATATTTATAGTGAATTATTTTAATAGAGATACAACTGTTATGGGGAAACATTTAACTCCTATTGATAAAGAATTTCCAGAAAAGAGTTATAAAGAAAAGCTCAATCATTTTTGTTCAATCTTAGAGTGCGACCTGAATAAATTGGACAAAGAAACAAATTGGAGTGCTTATAATTTTACGCCGTTAGATGCTCAAGTTGAAATTCTTACAAACAATACTAAAAAGCAGAAACGAATTAAGGAATTAATTCCTACTATTAAATCATATAAGAATAGTAAAACAATTTTAGTATTAGGTGATCCAGGAGGAGGAAAAAGTGTATCATTAAGAAAATTATGTAGAGACTTGCTTAAGGAGGTTAATAATACAGGTAAAGTGCCAATCTATATAAATTTGAAAGAATGGAAGAACTCTGATGTGTGGAGCGAATTAAATCCGCCTAAAGCTACTGAATTATATGAATTTATAGTTAATAACTTAAAAGAACGATTAGATGATATTGTAGCTAATAAATTTATTGATCAATATTTCGAAAAGATGTATGAAAACGGAAGAATATTTTTTGTTTTTGATTCATTTGATGAAATTTCTGCTGTTTTAGATGTTGATGAATCATCGTGGTTAATTAAAGAACTATCTTATTTAATCTATAAGTTTATTACTGGATTTAAAAACTCGAGAGGGATCTTAGCTTCTAGATTATTTAGAAAGCCAAGCGGGGAATTTCAATGTAACTGTATACTTGAAATAAGGCCATTTACGGAACAGAAGATTCGAGAGGCATTAAAAAAATCTATGGATGACTTATATACAGATGAATTTCAGAGACTATTATTTAATGAAAAAGAGTTTCTTGTTCCTAGTGCAAGAAATCCGTTTACAACAGCATTAATAGCTAGTTATGCTGAAAATAATGTGAATAAGTTACCAAATAATCAAGCTGAATTATACTCAAATTATATATTAAATAGATTAGAAGACTGTAGAGAGAAAATTATTAAAAAAAAGTTAAATATTGAAGTAATAATTAAATGCTGTAAAGAAATATCTTACATAATGTTTCTTGAACAATCTTATGGTTTGGAAGTTCCAATAGATATTTTAGAAAAAAAGTTACCTAAATTTAAAATAAGAGAAATCGTAGATATATTAAAATATGCGAGAATAGGAAGATTGGGTGATGGTGATGAGCAGAACTTTAGTTTTGTTCATAGAAGATTTAATGAGTATTTTATAGTACAAAAATTAATTGAAAATCCTAAACAAGTACAAGATATATATGTAAATTCAATACCAACAGATTCAAGATGGAGAGATGCGTTAGTTTTATACTGTGAAGTTGCAGATGATAAAGAATCTGTGAATATTGCAGATTTTTGTTGGAATGAAATTAGTAAAATTTTAAATACCAATATTGATATGAGAGACGAACAATATATGAAATCGATACATTCACTAAGGTTTTTAAAAGAGGCATTTAGAAATAGGAAAGAACTTATACAAAAGTTTGAAGATGAATTTAGCAATTTTATTATGGGCATTATTTGTGAGAGTAAAAATTTATTAGAAAAAAAGATAGCTGTTGAGGCGGTAGGATTACTGAAAAATGATTTGATAGATTTAGCTATTATAAATTCACTAGAAATAAGAAATCAGTGGATAAGTGAAATAGCGATTCGTTCTTGTAAACATCTAAATCAATTAACCAAGCAATTAGAACAAAAATTAGTTAAATATATTAATTTATTTGAAAATATTGATTTCTTCGACAGAAGGAAAGAACTATTATTCTCATTTTCATTATCAGATTGTACAAATAAAATAAATAAATTTTCCAAAGTAAAATTAATGAATATATATTTGATTATAGCTGGAAGTTTAATATTCCTTATTTTGAACCCATTACTTTGTACTTTGTACTTCTTATTTGTAGTAATATTTCATTATTTTAATAAGTTTATTCTTGGCTTAATAGCTGAAGAGTTTAATAAAATATATTCAATAAATCGTTTATTCATGTTAACTAAATTAAGTATTATCCTTTTTTGTATTACGATATTAATTAATAATTTGAATGGTATACACCCACCAATTTTAGGTAATAATATTTTCACGAATGCTTTAAGTATACTCACAATAATTATATTGTTACCTTATTATGAAGTATATTATTTAATATTAGCATCTAGAAGACCAAAACTAAGAGAAATATTAATTATAATCATTTCCGTAATAATTGTAATGTCAGTTGTAGCAGGAATTGTTTATTTTATAAGTGAATTAATGGCTCAAAAAATATTAATTGTTATTTTAGGCATCTTAGGGAGTATATTAATATTTGGTCTAGTCAAGGGTATGATCTTGTATTTAAAAGAATACATATTTTTAAGTAGTTTAAAGGATAAGGATTTATTTAGTAGGGAGTCAATCGCATGTTATTTTTATAAAATTAAAAACCCAAAAATTAGAATCAAATATGTGTATATGATACGAGAAAAAGCTATAAAAGTTAAAGGTGAGTGGCCTGATGGAAACATACCTAATATAAAAAATGATGAATCAAGCACACTTCTTGCGCAATTGGAAGAAAAATGGCTAGGTTTAGATAGATAAGCAAAATGGATACAAATATTAATTTTTAGGTTAAGTTAATAGTTATGCTTAACTATCGTATGTACAAGTGTATTAAATTAGAATAGCCTTATTTACGGACTATATGTAAATAAGGCTATTTATTATTAATTTTCAACTTAATAATTTCCAATGGAACATAGTAATTACTAGCAAGCTGCTCTAATGAAAATCCGTTCAACTCAAGCTGATCAACAGCTAAATCATTAATCAAAAATTCACTAGTAAAAACATTAGCTTCATTGACTAAACTTAATATTATTTTACATAAAGTTTCTGCGAACGTATGTTTGCATAAAAGCAAATATTATTGTAAAATGGTATTAACATTTGTAGGGAGATGAAGCTATGGAAACAAAAGTAAGTGAATTGTTGTTTAAAGGATTAAAGATTAATTTTAGTTATAAGGAACTACAAGAGTTAATGAATCGAATTTCTATAGTGAAAAATGAATATGTATCTTTATGTAATAAAAAAAATCAGGATGAACTTTAATCATCTTGATTTTTTTTATTTTGAGCTAATGTTATTTTAGCTGCCAATATTAAATTTGGTAGATCTTTTTCCTCAATTTTATATCCATCTTTCTCAAGCTCTTTAATAAGTTTTAGACCGACTTGCTCTGCTAAATTGACCTTTGTATGTACACTTGAAGTAATGATATCATTTCTACCTAGAAGGTAATCAGTAGAAACATTAAGAACATTGGCTAATTTAGAAATGATTTCACCTTTGGGTTCTCTTTTTCCGTTCTCGTATCTAGACAAAGTTGCCTCAGTAATTCCGGCTAACTCAGCAAGTTCTTTTTGCTTTAAATTTCTTTCTTCTCGAAGAATTTGTATTTTTTCACCAATAGTTTTCATAGTATTACCTCCAATATAACTTACCATTATTATAAATCAAATGAAATCAAGTTAAAAAAAACTTACCAAATTTACAAATTATATATTGACACTTACCAAATGGTAATGTATTATTAAATTACCGAATGGTAAGGAGGTGATTACAATTAAAGCTAATTTACTAAAAGGAAAGAGAGCTTTAAATGGTTTAACACAAAAGAATATAGCTGAAATGATAGGCGTATCTGAGAAAACTTATAACCATAAGGAAGCTGGGAAAATTAAATTTAAAGTTGATGAAATAATATTACTAAGTTCGGTGTTTAATTTAAATATGAGTGAGGTCAACAAAATTTTTTTTAACAACAAGTTACCAAATGTATAAGCTGATTGCGACATCTAAATTATAGTTTACCAATAATATAAAAACAATTGACGCTCATTCACTAAAGAAAAGTAAAATAAGCAATTTCAATACTGGAAAGGAGAGAAATTATGGAAGAAAGTACAAAAATAATTAAGCTAAATGAAGAAGAAATTAAAAATTTATTTTGTGCTGCTTGGCATTTAACAAATCTTATAGAGGATTGTAAGGAAGCTAAAATTGCAAGCTTCATTACGCCATGTGAAACTTGCAAATATCAAGTAGAGTGCAATAAAAATGGTAATTTCGATGCATATGGTCATTTTGAAACATTAACAAAGTTAACTGGCGTAATATGTACTCCACTTAAAGGAGCCAGAGAACTAGCAGAGATAGGTAAATTTAATTTCATTGTAAAACAATAAATTATGGAGTATTTGGCGCATTTTTATATACTGGACACTGGCCATACTTATCTTTAAATGTACATTCAGAACCTTGATTACAAGAATAAGTCATTTTTTTATATTGATTATTAAAAAGTTCTGCATAATTTATTGATATTGAATGTTCTTCATTTAAATATGGACACTCATCAGTATGTATGGACATAACAGTTCTTTGCATATTAGCCGCCCCCTTTCAACATAATTTTACCATATTAAGGGGAGAAAGGAGAAGAAATGAATAGTAAAGCATTAAACAAGAATGACACAATTTACAGAAAGGCAAGAAAAAGAGCATCAGAGTTCAATGAAAAGTTTAAAAGCATTGAAGGTGCTAGTGAAGCTATAGGAGTTAGTAAAGATCAACTTTCTAACTATGAATTAGGTTTGTATAAGCAATTACCAGTAGATTCAGTTGTAAGAATGGCAGATGCTTATAATGCACCAGAATTAATGAATTATTATTGCTGCAATGAATGTGTGATAGGGAAACTTACGATGTCACCAGTTGAGATTTGTAGTATTGAAAGATTAACTATTCAGATACTAGCAGTTTTAAATGGTACAAGCATAAACAAAATAAAAGAATCCCTAATTGATATAACTGCAGATGGAAAGATTACAAAAGATGAGCTTCCAAGGTTGCAAGAAATAATAAATACATTAGATGAAATTTCAGCTAAATCACAGTCTCTAAAATTGTGGGCTGAGAAATATTTAATAAATTGTTGTAGGAGTGATGTTTGATGAAAGCAATTTGGCATTTTAATAATGAAGAACATGAGAAAGAAATTAAGGGGAAATTATTGGACATGCTTGTTGAGGATGCAATAAATATTTATCCTATAGAGCAAATTGATGCGATGATCAGATTTGGAAAGGAAGGAAAATTAAATTTAGAGTGATGGGGAGTGAAGAAATGTTTTATTTATTCTTAGATGTACTAAGATCACAAACTACAAAAGAAGAATTTACTGAAATAGTTACTATGACAGATGATGATATTAAGTTTAATAGAGTTCATTTTGGAAAGACAACTAACTTAAAACAATATATTAGAATTTGTACTTCATGTACTAAGGCGTTTTCAAGAACGGTAACAAAGAGTATGAAAGAGATATTAGATTCACTAGATAGAATAGTTGATGCAACTTTTGAAAGAAGCGATAAAGGAACCTATAAATCATTGGGAGAGATATTATCAGAAGAAGTTAAAAAAGCAAGAAATCAGGAGGGGAATTATGCAAAGCATATTAATTAAAAAGCTAATAATTAAGAACTTTAAAGGCATAAAAGCGTTGGAAGTTGATTTTGGAAATATAACTAATATTTTAGGCGGAAATGCTACTGGAAAGACAACAATATTTGATAGCTTTTGTTGGTTGCTATTTGGAAAGGATAGTAAGGATAGAAAAGACTTTGAGATAAAAACATTAGATTCTAATGGACAAGCAATACATGGATTAGAACATAGTGTGACTGGAATCTTAGAAGTAAATGGAGAAGAAATAGAACTTCAAAGAATACTAATGGAAAAATGGACAAAGAAAAAAGGACTTGCAGATAAAGTTTTCTCAGGTCATGAAACAACTTACTATATCAATCAAGTCCCAGCCAAACAAAAAGAATATAACGAAAAGGTAGATAATATCTTGGCGGATAAAACCTTTAAGTTAATTTCTAATCTACTCTATTTTAACAGCATAGAGTGGAAAAAGCAAAGGAAAATATTATTAGAAATCATTGGAGATATCGAGCAAAGTAACGTAATTAACTACAAAAAAGAATTAAAACCATTAGAGCAGTTATTATCAAATAATACACCGCTTGAGGACTTCAGGAAGAAAGTAAAAGCTCAAATATCTAAATATAACAAGGATAAAGAGTCAATTCCTTTTAGAATTGATGAATGTAATAACTCAATAGTAGAAGATGATTTTAAAATTTTAGAGTCTAGAAGAACAACAATTCAAGGAGGAATAAATGCTTTAGCTAAACAAATAGCTGCAGGTGATAATAGCTCTGAAAGAATGAAATTAGAAAAGGAATTAGCGGACTTGAAGCTTGAATATAGCACTAAGTATATAAAAGCTAAACAAAGCGTAAATGAACCACTAGATGAATTAAATATAAGTATCTCAGATAAAAAGTATGAAATAAGTGGTCTGGAACATAATATTCAAATTTTAAATAGAGATAAGTCAGATGTTGAGGTAGCAATAAAAAATGCTGATTCAGCTATTATAAAACATAAAGAGAAACAGCAATCTTTGAGAGAAGAGTGGAAACAGGAGTTTAGCACAATATTTGAATTTGATGAAGATGAGAAGTTTTGTCCAACTTGCCATAGAGAATATGAAAGTGAACAGATAGAAGATATTAGAGATAATGCAGAGAGATACTTTGATGAGGTAAAGACAAAGAAGCTTAATTCAATAAACAAACAAGGTAAAGAGCTCGGAGAAAAGATAAAAGAACTTGAAGCTTTAATTGAAGATAATAATTTAAAAATAGCAAATTATACAGAAAAGCTAGATGAATATGGCTTGAAGATAACTCAACTTAAAACTGAATTAGAACAGCTAGAGATTCAGAAACAAGACCTAAATACTAATAAGACAATAACATTTGAGGGTGAACAAGAGTTGGTCCAAGCCATAAATGAATTAAAAAGCAGAATTCAAGAATTTAAACTAACTGATACTACAGAACTTACAAACAGAAAATTAAACCTAGAAAAAGAACTGGAGAATATCAATAAAAGGCTCGGACAGATAGAGATTAATAAAACTCTTAGGAATAGAATTCAAGAGCTCCAGGAGGAAGAAAGAAATATAGCAAATGAAATTGCAAAACTAGAAGGATATGACTTCCTATGTGAAGAGTTCATAAGAACTAAGGTTGAACTACTAGAGGAAAGAATAAATTCTAAATTTAAAACAGTAAGATTTAAATTATTTGAGCAACAAATAAATGGAGGACTCAATGAATGCTGTGAAGCTTTAATCGATGGAGTACCATTTTCAAATGCAAATACAGCAAGTCAGATAAATGCAGGAATAGAGATTATAAATACACTATCAGAATTTTATGGAGTAACGGCTCCGATATTTATTGACAATAGAGAAAGTGTTAATGAGATAGTTCCAACAGAGAGCCAATTAATTAACTTAATAGTAAGTAAAGATAAGAAATTAAAAATAGAGAATGAAAAAGAGCAGGAAGTTGCTTAATGAACTCAATTGAAAAATCAAAAATATTTATTAAATATGGAGCGTGAATAAAAATGAATGATAGATTATTAGCAATATTAGATTATTTATCTGACTTTAATACAGAAAAGTCTAAGTGTATGACCACACCTGAGGAAAGAAAAAAGCAGAAAGAAAAAGCTGCAGAGATTTACAAGATTCTAGTAAATGAAATAGTAGATTTATTCGTAGATTCAAGAGTTATAGAGGAAACTACAAAAGCCAATGAGGATAACAAAATGAAGGAAAATAGTTTTGAAGAATTTTTTAAAGTATTTTCAGATAATCCAGGTATAAAGGTAACAATTGTACATGATCTTATAAAACCTAAATGGGCACTCCAAGAAGTTAGTATGAGTGATGTTATGTATGCACTAGGCTATAACCTTGATTCTCAAGATATAAATAAAGTATTGAAAGAAGCAAGATTTTATATAAAGGAGGAAAAGTAAATGGCTGAAACAGGATTAGTTTTAAGTAAAGAAGATGCATTTAATAATGTTATGGCTAAGATAGCCGCACTAGAAAAAAATAATGGTATTAAGTTACCTAAGAATTATTCAGCAGAAAATGCAATTAATTCAGCTTGGTTGATGCTTCAGGAAGTAGTAGATAAAGAGAAAAAGCCGGCACTTGAAGTATGTACAAAAACTTCAATAGTTGAAGCTTTATATAATATGGTATTGCAAGGATTAAGCCCTTCCAAAAGACAATGTTATTTTATAGTACACGGTAGCAAATTAACTCTTATGAAAAGCTATATGGGAAGTATAGTTGCAACAAAAAGATTAAGTGGAATAAAAGATGTAAAAGCCTTTGTGATATATGAAGGTGATGTATTTGAAACAGTATTCAATAATGAAACATATACTATTGAATTTAACTATCAGCCAAAGTTTGAAAATATAAATTCAAATAAGATAAAAGGTGCATTTGCATTGATAATAGGTGATGATAATAAGTTACTTCATACTGAGATAATGACAATAGATCAAATAAGAAAGTCATGGGGTATGGGTATAGCTTATAAAAGCGGAAAATCAAATACACATAATGACTTTGGAGAAGAGATGGCGAAGAAGAGCGTTATAAATAGGGCTTGTAAGAGATTTTATAATACCTCAGATGACAGTGATGTATTAATAGAAAGCTTAAATAACACAGATGAAGATTATGCTGAAGCAGATATTATTGAAAATACTAAAGAACAGGTACATGAAGAAATTAAAGCTAATGCAAACCAAGAAGTAATAGATGTAGATCCAAAGCAAGTAACAGAAATTGATAAAAACAATAACGAAAATCCAATTCAAAAAGATTTAAATAATAAGAAAATTGAAAAAGCAGAACAGCAAGTGATGTGTGAATTTTAATGATTAAGGTATTAGCATCAGGAAGCACAGGAAACTCTTATATCATTCAGGCAGAAGAAGAAATTCTTTTGCTTGAATGTGGCATAAACTTTAAAGAAATTAAACAAGGATTGGATTTTGATTTAAGTAAAGTAAAAGGTTGCTTGATTACGCATGAGCATAAAGATCATTCAAAAGCTATAAAGGATGTATTGGCTGCTGGAATAGATATTTATATGAGTAAAGGTACAGCAGCAGGTATTAATTTAGAGGATGAGAGATATAGCTATAGGTTCAATTATTTAAGGCATAAAATACCTAAACATATAGGAGGTTTTACTATAATTCCATTTAGTGTAGAGCATGATGTAAATGAGCCGCTAGGATTTTTAATATATCATCCTAAAATAGGTAAGATTGTTTTTGCAACAGATACGTATTATTTAAAACCAGTATTTAAGAATGCAAATCATATTTTAATAGAATGTAATTATGCAGAAGATATATTACCTCAATTGCCTGCGTGGAGGGCTAGAACTATTAAAAGCCATATGAGCTTGGAGACGTTGAAAGAAACGCTAAAATCGTGGGAATTAGGCAATACAAAAGATATAACACTAATTCATATAAGCAATGATAATGGAGATCCTGAAAGGTTTAAAGAAGAAATAGAGAACCTTATAGGCATTAAAACATATATAGCGGAACCGGGCTTAATAATTAATTAAAAGGAATAAATAAAGGCGGGTGGGCTTATGGCAAGACCAGTAAAAGAAGGCTTATCTTACTTTCCTTTTGATGTGGATTTTTTCTCAGATAGAAAAATTAAAATATTGAAATCAAGATACGGAGCAGATGGGATTACATTATACATGTATCTCTTATGCGAAGTATATAAAAGTAACGGATACTATTTAGAAACTGATGATGATTTTTTATATATCATATCAGATGATCTTAATATGAGTTATGAGAAGATTAGGCAGATTATGAACTTCTTACTTGAACGGTCACTGTTTGACGATACACTTTTCAAGTCGGACAAGGTCTTAACCTCCATCGGAATACAGCGCAGATTTCAAGAAGCTATTAAATCTAGAGCTTCTAAAAGGGCTGTGGAAATAACAAAGTTTTGGCTTTTAGAAAAAAATGAGACTCAAAGCTTTATTAAAGTGAGCCCAAATCCAAATAAATCTGAGAATAACTCGAATAAATCCGAGAATAACTCAAGTAAATCTGAGATTAATGACACAAAGAAAAGTAAAGTAAATAAAAATAAAGTAAAAGAAAGTAAAGTAGATAATAATATATTCTTCGTTTATGAGAATTGTGGTTTTGGTACGATTAATAATTTTACAAAAGAACAACTAGAAGTATTGGTAAATGACTTTAGTTTTGAGTGGACTAAAGAAGCTCTTGAAATAGCAACTACTAATGGAGCTAGAAATTTAAAATATGTTCAACGTGTTTTAGAGAATTGGAGAGATAAAGGAAAAAACTATATTCCTACTTACAGTAAAGATAACGTCAAGGTTTTAAAGTTTAACAACTTTGAGCCTAGGGAATATGACTATGACAAATTAGAGAAAAGGTTATTGGGGTGGGATGATGATTGATAAAAATGATATTATTCCAGGTCAAGTAAGTATATTTGATTTAGAATTTGTAAAACCACAAGAACCTAGAGAAAAGTTAAAGCCAGTATCTATAATCAAATCTAAGGGAAATGACAATAAGTTTGCTGAGATTATTAACTTATACAGTTCTGTTGCAGTAAGAATAGTTAAACAAGTATGTGGAGCTTTGCTAGTAGAACTTGAGGATAAAACATTATATTTTAATCCAGGTGGAATACAGGAATTAGAGTTAAAGAAAGACATGGAATTAATGCCGGCAGATGAAATTCTAGTTGTAAATAAGGATAAAGAGATTAATAGTATGCAGCTTAAAAAGTTAGAGGACATGCATGTAAATCAATATATTAAGCGTAAAGGTGATGCCAATATAATCATAACATTTTCTGGGAAAACAATTGTTATAAATCAACGTGGTTGGGTATTAGAATACCAACAGAAACCTAGATATCACGATAATGAACTATTTATCACAGAAATGGCTAATAAAAGTACGGATTTTGCTAACAATGTTACGGAAATATATAGAAATATTACAAAAAGTGTGAACGAAGATACTGAATTTAAGAACGATGAAAATGAATTAGGAAATCTACAGATTGGTGATAAAGTTGAGTTTAATTACGATGGTCATCAGATAGGAAATATAACTAGCATTTACAACAATGGTGAAACGGTAAATGTAGTTTGGAACCATAAACATACAGCCTTTTATTACAAGTGCGTTAAGAAAATATCTTAGAAATGGGGGATAAAAATGACACCGCAAGAATGGAGAGAGAAAACAGTAAGGGATATTGAGTTAAAAAGAAAGAAGAAATTAGAAGGACAAAAACAAGCTAAAAACTTTAGTTTTGAAAGTATGATGAGAGTCCAAAGGAGGTTGAATAAATAATGAATAACGCATTAGAAATGCATAAGATTTTTGAGAAGTATTATGAATTATCAAGTATTGAGTGGAGAAAAACAATTGTTGGATATGAGCCACTTGATAAAAGCATAGAGCTTCCTAACGGAGCAGATAGGAAAACTGCTATTAAAATTTCGTTTAAGAATAAAGATTGGATAAGAGTTTATAGGATAGGAAATAAAGTTGAGTGGTACTAAGCAAAGGAGAATTTTATGGCTATTACAAAGTATAAATCAAGGAAAGTAACAGTAGACGGATATACATTTGATTCAATAGATGAGAGTAGATATTATCGGGCATTACTAATAAGAAGAGCTAACGATGAGATTTTAAATTTTGAGATGCAACCTAAGTTTGTATTGATACCTGGTTTTAAGAAACAAGGAAAGACTTTTAAGGCTATGACTTATACACCAGATTTTTTAATATACCACATCGATGGATCAGAAGAGTTAATAGATATTAAGGGATTTTCAACGCAGCAGGGAGAATTAAGGTACAAGCTATTTAATTATTTCTATAAAGATAAGAAATTAACTTGGCTAGCAAGAAATCTAAAGTACGGTGATAAATACGGATTTGTTGATTACTTTGAATTAAAAAAGATTAGAGCAAAAAATAAGAAATCTAAGGAGGCTTAGAAAATGTTTAAAATATCGATAATAGATCAAGATTCAGGAGAAATGGTAGAAGATATTAATGCATCAGAATATAACGTCCAATGGACACATCATGATGATGCAGGTAGAATACATCATTCAATAGCATTAAACAACGCAAAGTATGGAGAGAAATGTTGGATAAAGAATTATGCTTATGCGCCTATAGCAATGAGGCTAGTTTCTAAATTTGAAGAGTTAGAAGGGGTAATAGTTGAGGAAATACTTTTCATTGAAGATATGGAATGGGAACCAGGAGGAGCCAAATATAACTGGAAAGCAAGGATTAAAAGAGCAAATAAAGATCTTACTGAATACTTGGGATATAAGTATATTATAGAGACCAGAAACTACTATACATCTCATATGGATATAGAAAGATTGATACTCCTAATTTATCATGAGTTACTTCATATCGATATTTCAGATGATAGTATAAGAAAACATAATATTGAAGATTGGAGCAATATAGTTGCAACTTTTGGTAGAGAGTGGTCTGACACAAAATCAACATTAAAAAACATATTGGACGATGATTTTGAAGAATGGGAAAAGTTATTAAGAACTGAGAAACAAATTAGCTTATTTGATAACTTGGGAGTAATTGATTTTAAGTCCATAGCAAGATAGATTTTATGAGTTGATTGTATAGTTATCTAAATAGCTGTACAAGTCAACTCAATATAGCATAGAAAGGAGAAAGAATATGGGAAATTATGAAGCTATAGCTTATGCGGTGGTTGCATTATTTGAATTGCAAAGCGAGGGGAAAGAAGTAACGCCACTAAAGCTTAAAGCAAGAATGTTGTCACTTATGGATATGAATAAAGAATCTATGACATATAAAAAGGCACAAGAAAAAGGATTAATATAGCATTTGCAAATAATTATAGATAAATAAAAAGAGAGCTTTCGCTCCCACAACCTACACTCATTATATTTGATTTTGAAGATAATATCAATAATATTCAAGGAGGGGGAAAGCATGGATAAAGAGCATTTTAAAGAAACAGAAAATAGGATTTATAGTTATTATAAAAAAGATAAGCTTATAAAGTCATTAAATACTAGGTTAAAGATTTTAAATAATCAAATAGATAAAATTAGAGAAGATTTAAAATCATGTAATGTAAGTATAGAGCCAAATATAAAAGTGATATCTTATGAAGAACATGTACAAAGTTCATGTAAGTGTACAAGTTATGCTGAAAGAGAAATTGTTAAAGTTACAGAATATAAAATTGAGAGATTAAATGATAAAGAATTTGAAAAGGAAAAAGTACTTGAACAAATAGATCAAATAGAATTAGATTATAGATTTATTGGTGATGCAATAGAACTCATAAAAGGAGAAGCTCAACAATTATTAGAGCTAAAATATAAGAAGGGATATAGTGAACAAAAGATCGGATATATACTTCACTTGACTCAATCTCAAATTAATAAAAAGAAGTGGAAGTTGATTGGGTTAATAGCAGACTTTGATCATTGGGGAAGAGTTATATGATATTTTAGACTAGACCGATAAATTGGATGAAGTGCCAGCATAAAGAAATAATATAAATATTCGAAAGAATATAATATATGATGGATTTAAAATAATTCACAATGATAAAAATAAGGGAGATAAATTATGGAATACTACGTTAGCATAATGAATAGTATAATGGCTTCAAAATATTATAACATTTTTTATGTAATATTATTAGTATTAATAATATTTCAAGGGAAAATATCAAGTCTGTATGTAATTAAAGTAATGAATAAAATTTTTACATCAAAATATCAATTAGTAAATGAGGTTAAATGTGAATTTATTGACAAAAATAAATTGGAGAATTTGTTAAACGAGTATTATAATTATTATATAAAGGCACACACATATCTTACATTAGTAATTGCATCTTTGCCACAAGCAATTTCATTATTCATGCCTGAAAAAATTGATAGAATAAATTTAAATATATTTATGTTAACATTAGTTATTTCTGTAATAGAATATCGTGATAATTTACGAACAGCAAAAGAGATAGATAAGAAAGTTGACAAAGAAATACATACACAAATAGAAATTTTTAATGAACTTGATGTTATGGTTATGGAAGATAGAATCAAAGATTTTTTAAAAAGAAATTGACAAAACAAATGTTGACAGAAAGAATAAAAGAAAATAATATCTTTCAAGATAATAATAACTTTAAAATTTTTATCTATTTTAATGAACGATTTTAGATTAAAAGTGTCACATTAAACTAAAGTGTGATACTTTTTATTATAAATAAAGAATATTTGTTTTTATGGAATAATTTTCGAATAAAAGTAGAATTATTCTTTAAAATTGAAATGATAAAATTGTATTATAGGAAGTTTTAAAGATTTTATAAATTTTCAATACCACCCTATTTTAAAAAGAGGCTTAGCATAATACGAGTCTTTTTTATGATATTTAAGAGGTAGTGTTAAGTTCGTATTTAATAAAATAAATGTTTTATTTGCTATATTTTGGGACATTTTGTATAATTACATAAAAGAGGTGGATAATGAGTAAAAAATATAATAATGTGCTTTTAAAAATGTTTGATTTGAATAATCATAATAAATATTTAGAGTTGAAAGAAGATATAAAAGAAATTGTAAAACAAAATAAAAGATATGCAAATAAAAATTATATAAATATGGAACTTGAAAGAGCTAAAATGATAATAGAAGATAAAAAAACGCCATATGTATCAATTCTTATAGGGATTTTTGCTGCAATCTTACCAATTCTAGTTTCTTCAGCAATAGATATATGTAGCAAAACTAGCGATCAAACAGTATATGTTGCTAAATTACAAAATATTTTGAGTAATACTTTTCAAATATCATTAATAAATAATAGCAATTTGATGGATAAGAATAATGTCATTAAAATAGTGTTTAGTGTTTATTGTTTAGTTGTTCTTTTTGTTTTTAGCTTTCTTCTTATAAGAAAAGAAAAAGAATTTGAATGTTATAGTATTTATATTAGTGTATTGGAAGAACTTATAAGGGGAGATGACATTTTGAGTGAAAATATTAAGGATAATCAATCTACAAGTGATTATTCAGAAAATTCATTTTTGAAAAAATATAAAAAGATAATAATTGTTTCAGCATTAATAGCCTTTGTACTAGTACCAATCGTAATTCAATATTTAATTATAAATAATAATTTCTTTTCAAAAGCTACTAATGATGGATGGGCCTCTTTTTTTGGAAGCTATTTAGGTGGCATATTTGGTGGTATTGGTACACTTGTTGCTGTTGTGATTACCACTAGACAAGCAAGAAAACACCAAGAAGAAAATTTGAGGGAAACACGAAGGATACAAGACGAAAATAACCAATATATACATACGAAAGATTATCTTGAGGATGTAAAAAGAAACAAGCCTTTGTTGATCTTTAATGAAAGAGATCTTAGTACTATATATCCTTTGGAATATAGGTTAGCCATTGGAAAAGTTAATATAAATCATGTTGAATTATTTGAAATACAAAATGTAGGTTTAGGAATAGCCACAGATATTTGCATTTATTTTGAACTATGTGACGGAAGAAATAATGAAGTAATATATAAAAACATATTTACTAAAGATAAGATTATTAAAAATTATTCTACATTCACGCCAGAGTTTTTTGATGAAAATATAGAAGGGAAAATAAGAGAAATTAAAATAAAATATAAGGATATTTTTGGAAATAATTATACAACATTTTATTCAATAGAAGAATATACTACGGAAGGGGTTCACTATCTTAAAGTTGGACAAGTAAAGTTAGAGCAAAAGTTAATTAAGGTTGGTTAAAATAAAAGATATTAAAGATTATGTATATTTAAGAATTGCAAAGAACTCTTATGAGTTCTTTTTTATTTTATAATAATAAGATATAACATTCAGAAAGAAAATTTGTCACATAAGTAGTAAGAAGAAAATAGAAATTAATATGAAATTGTGTAAAAAAGAAGCAAAATTGCTCGGGCTCTAAATTAGCGTGAAAATTGCAAAAGGCATTGTAAATTTGTTGAGTTATTCTATATTTCCTTTAACTATAAAGAGTTAAAAAAGTGTTTTACAAACGATGAAAGGAGAAGATAACACATGACAACAGTAGTTAATATAAATATAAGTGAAATTATTCAATATGAAAATAATCCAAGAAATAATGATGCTGCAGTAGATAAGGTTGCAGAAAGTATTAAAGAATTTGGATTTAAGGTTCCAATAATAGTGGACAAGGATAATATTATTATTGCAGGCCATACAAGATATAAAGCGGCTGTAAAATTAGGATTAGAAATTGTTCCAGTAATAAAAGCTGATGATCTTACTGAACAGCAAGTTAAAGCTTTCAGGATAATGGATAATAAATCTTCAGAGTTTGCAACATGGAATTATGAAGCACTTTTAAAAGAAATGGAATCATTAAAACTTGAAGACTATGATTTAGAGCTTACTGGGTTTGATTTAAGTGAATTTGAAAAGTTAGAGGATGAATACAATCCTAAAGAGATCCAGGAAGATGAAGAGTTTGATATTGAAGAGCAGTTGGAGAATATAGAGGAGCCTAAAAGTAAAAAAGGAGATATATGGCTGCTAGGTAAAAACAGATTAATGTGTGGTGATAGTACAGTAAAAGAAGATATAGAAAAATTGATGAATGGAGAAAAAGCAAAACTTGTATTTACGGATCCGCCTTACAATGTAAACTATGAAGGTGCAACAGCCGATAAACTTACTATAGAAAATGATAATATGTCACAGAATGAATTTTATGAGTTCCTATCTAAAGTATTCAATAATTATTATGAGAATATGGAAGAAGGAGCTCCTATTTATGTTTGTCATGCAGATAGTGAAGGTGAAAACTTCAGGAGAACATTTAGAGAAGCAGGCATTAAATTAGCTCAATGCATTATTTGGGTTAAAAATGCTTTTGTTATGGGAAGGCAAGATTATCAATGGAAGCATGAACCTATTCTTTATGGATGGAAGGAAGGCAAAGCCCACTACTTTGTTGATGATAGGACACAAGATACAGTTTGGGAAATACCTAAACCAACTAGAAATGCTGAACATCCTACAATGAAACCTTTAGCATTATGTGCTAGGGCAATAAAAAATAGTAGTAAGCCAAATGATTTAGTTATAGATTTATTTGGTGGAAGTGGATCTACTTTAATGGCCGCTACAGAGCTAAATAGAGTATGCTACACCATGGAAGTTGATAAAAAATATGCTGATGTTATTGTTTTTAGGTATATAAACAAATATGGATCAGATGAAGTTTATTTATTAAGAGATGGTGAGAAAATACCTTATTCAGAAGTTTGATTAGTTTAATAAAAATGACTTGCAATTAATGCGTTTCAGAGTGATTAATGTACTAACGAAAGAACACGGAGGTATTGAATATGAAAGCATTATTTGGAAATAAGGTATTAAACTTAAAGGAATTAAAAGGATTAAAGAAAAAAGCAAATGAAAGGGAAATAAGAGATATAGAGTATCAAGTAACAAAAGAAATTGAATTAACTGATAAAGGATACAAAGAATTTATAGAGAACCTCACTAAGGATCAACCTTGGATAACAGAAGATGATGGAGGTATAAATGAGAAAGGAGAATTTTTATGTATAAGAATAAAAAAGGCTAAGAATAAAAAAGGAATATTAGTAAACTCAGAAGGATATACATATCCAAGATATGTTGCAATAGAGAGTTAGGATAAGCTCAATTAAAGGGCTTTTTTGTTTTCTAAGAAAACTCCTAAGGGAGTGAAAATGTGAAAGGAAAAGATATATTTGATGAAAAGAAGTTAGATGAAGCCAAAGAATTATCTAAAGAAGGATATACTGAGGCTGAATTAGCTAAAAAGCTAAATATAAGTGTTGGAACTCTAAATGAATGGAAAAATACTTATCCAGAGCTCATGAAAATTATAGAAGAGAATAATGAGTATTATGAGGATAAGGTTGAGCAGGCGCTAATTAAAAGAGCTTTAGGATATGAATATGAAGAGACTGAGATAGTGGCTAGTAAGGATGGAAAGACTTCAAGAGTAAAGAAGATTAAGAAGGAAGTTCCACCAGATACTAATGCCATTATTTTTTGGTTAAAAAATAGGAATCCAAGGAAGTGGCGTAATTACAAAACGAACTTTAATTAATTTATTACCTATTTTACATATATTAATTAAAATTGACAAAAATTATGTAAAGTGTAAAATTAAATTATATATGTTTAGGGGGAGATAATAATGAAAAACTTTAAATTAAAAAAACTAGTGGTCAGTTTATTAATAACAGCTTCAGCATTGGCTATAAGTCCAGTAGCTGCTAGCGCAGAGTGGAAACATGATAATGTAGGCTGGTGGTATGCTGATGGTAACTCGTGGTATACTGGATGGAAGAAAATGGATACAAAGTGGTATTACTTTCAGAATAATGGATACATGGCTCATGATCGTTATGTTAACGGATATTATTTGAATAGTGAAGGATATTGGGATATATATTCACTTCCGTCTACAGTAGGTACAACATTGCAAGGAGTATCAGTGAAATATCCTTCAACTTGGAAACAAGTAAATGTGAATGGGGTTACTGCTTATGGTTTGGATAATAAAGGGACAAATGTAATTGCAGCAACATTAAATATGCAAGGTCTTACGCGTAAAGATTATTTAGATGCAAATATTGAAGGTATAAAGAAAATTTTAGGTATTAACCAAGTTAATGCTTCAACACAAATAATTAATGGCAAAACAGTAGATATATTAGATTATGAATATAAAAGTGAATCAAATCTTCTAATACAAATGCATCAAGTGATTTTTTACAATAATGATAAAGCATATATATTCTCTCTTACTAGAGCGAAGGATACTTCAAGTGCAGATAATATGGATTCTTTCAATGAGGTGTTAAAAACTGTTACATTCGAATAAATTTCTTATTTTTACAATTGAATTATAATTATTTAGAGTAAATACTATAAAAAGAGTGTCAGAAAATGATGCTCTTTTTTATTTTGGGATAATTAAAATAAGAAGATAAAGTGAAGCGAGGTGGTGAACGTGAGGAATGGCTAGAGCACCAAATGAAAAACAAATAGTGGCTAAGAAATTATTTGATAGAGGATTCAAACTAATAGACATATCGAAGGAGTTAGATGTTCCAGAAGGCACTATTAGAAGTTGGAAAAATAGAGGCAATTGGGATGGGAAAAATAATGCAACGTTGCAAAAAACAGAAAGTAAAAAACGCAACGTTGCAAAGAATAATGATGTAAATAAAAAAGGTAATATCAATAAAACTAAGGCTATTAGCAGTAATAAAAATAGTTTGATTTACAAAACGCAATCTAGAATGGCTCGACCAGGAAATAAGAATGCAGAAGTTCATGGATTTTTTTCAAAGTATTTACCTAAAGATACTCTAGAAATTATCAAGGCTATTAGTGAAAAAGATCCACTAGATATTCTATGGGAGAATATTCAGATTCAATATGCGGCAATACTAAGAGCTCAAAATATTATGTATGTTGAAAGTAAAGATGAAATGATTAAAGAAATTAAAAAGAAAAAAGAAGCTTACTCTGACAATGGCGAAATTAATGAAATAGAGTATGAATTTCAATTTGCTTGGGATAGACAAGCCACGTTTCTTAATGCTCAAAGTAGAGCCATGGCTGAACTTAGAGGTCAGATTAAACAGTATGATGAAATGCTACATAAGAATTGGAATATGGCTACTGAAGAACAGAAGCTTAGGATTAATAAGCTAAAAGCTGATATAGAAAACTCTGGCGGTAATAATAAAACTGATGAAGCTAAGTTATGGGCAAATACAATACAAGAAATAGCAGCAAAGAGACGTGATAATAATGGATAAATCATTAATAACTTTACTAGATACATATTGGGATAATCCGGTGTGGTTCGCAGAGGATATGATGAATTTTCATGCTGACAAATGGCAAAGTGATGTCCTAATGGCTTTGGCTCAAAGTCCTAAAGTAAGTGTGCGTTCTGGCCAAGGTGTAGGAAAAACTGGATTAGAGAGTATAGTTGTTACTTGGTATTTATGTACTAGGCCATTTCCTAAAGTTATTGCAACAGCTCCAACTAGACAGCAGCTTTATGATGTACTATGGGCTGAAATATCTAAGTGGTTAGCCAGTAGTAAAATAGAGAATCTATTAGAATGGACCAAAACCAAAATCTATATGAAAGGCTATAGTGAACGTTGGTGGGCTACTGCTAAGACTGCTACTAGACCTGAGAATATGCAAGGTTTCCATGAAGATTATATGTTGTTTGTAGTTGATGAAGCATCTGGTGTAGCTGATCCTATCATGGAGGCTATATTGGGAACATTAACAGGATATGAAAATAAGCTGCTTATGTGTGGTAACCCAACAAGAACATCTGGAACTTTTTATGATAGCCATAATAGAGATAGAGATTTATATAAAACATTTAAAGTATCATCACTGGAGAGTCCAAGAACTAGTAAAGATAATATAGAAATGCTAAAAAGAAAATATCATGAAGGTTCTGATGTGTGGAGAGTCAGAGTTGAGGGTGAGTTTCCTAAAGGAGAAAGTGATTCTCTTATTAGTCTTGAGTATGCAGAGACAGCTACAATAACAAAGATTAATAATATTCATAATAACTTTACTCTACATATAGGCGCCGATATAGCTAGATTTGGTAATGATGAATCAGTTATAGCTCCTAGAATAGGCAATAAAGTATTTGATTTATTGACATACACTAAAAAAGATACCATGGAGACTACAGGTAATATATTAAGGGCCACAGATAAATTCAAGAATGAGTATAAACATATTAACAAAGTAAAAATAAGAGTTGATGATGATGGTCTTGGTGGAGGTGTAACTGATAGATTAAAGGAAGTCATAAGACAAGAAGGATTAGGATATGAAGTAATGCCAATCAAGAATGGATCTAAAGCTAATGATGAAGAGCATTATTCTGATAAATCAGCCGAGATGTGGGGAAATATGAGAGATATCCTTGAAGAGAATTTTACTAACTTTGTACAAGGTAAAGAATCCACAATAGAACTACCGAATAATGATAAGCTCATTAAACAGCTATCTAACAGAAAGTTCAGAATAGATTCTAAGGGAAGGATAGATCTTGAGAAGAAAGAGGAAATGAAAAAGAGAATAGGAGAATCACCAGACTTAGCAGACGCTGTTATATATTCGTTTGCTGAGAATGGAATTAGTGATTTATCTTTACTGAAAGGAGGGCGAATATGGGGTTAAAATCATTTATTAGTAGTTTCTTTAAGAAGAAACCTAGTGGAGAAATGATGAGGTCAGAAGGTGGTTCTTATTGTGGAGTTTATTCTTTAAATTCAAGCAAAGTTAACTATGAAGTGGCTAGGCAGCTCTACAATAATACAAAAGATGATTATAAATTGGGAAGCTCATTTGTAAAACCTATTATAAATAGTGCAGTAGGGTTTATGGGAGTACCACATTTTATTACAGAAGATGAAAATGCACAGCCAATATTAGATGACTTTATACTAGATAATACTTCAAAAATGTTAAGGACCCATAGCAATGCTTTAAAACTAGGAGATTGTTATATATGGATTACCAGAGAGGAAAAAGAAAATCCTTTGTATCCAGATAAACCAGTAATGCTAATGTACAATATAATTCCCCCTGAAGAAGTAGATGATATAATTTTAGATTCAACAACTAAAGAACCTATAGCCTATGTCTTAAAAAGTGAGCAAGAATGGACAGATTTAGAGGGAAATAAAAAGAAAGCTAAGATTAGACAAGTTATAACTGCAGAAAAGAGAATCATTGAGGTTGATGGGGATATTCCAGAAGGAATGGAACCAGGTGAAACACAAAATCCATGGGGCTTTGTTCCCATAGTACATTTTAAGAATGAACCGGATGAAACAATGAAGTTTGGGCAGTCAGATATTGAACCTATAGAGCCACTTTTAAAAGCTTACCATGATGTTATGATGCATGCACTTAAAGGAAGTAAAATGCATAGCACACCTAAGCTTAAAATAAAGCTTAAAGATGTAGCAGGATTTTTAAGAAATAACTTTGGTGTAGAGGATCCAGTAAAATTTGCAAAAGATGGAGGTAAAGTAAATCTTGATGGCCATGAAATATTATTTTTAACCGAAGGAGAGGATGCTTCATTTGTAGAGGTTAATAGCGCTACAGGAGATGCACAAATATTATTAAAACTTTTATTCTACTGTATAGTAGATGTATCAGAAACACCAGAATTTATATTTGGAGTTCATACTCCAAGTGCATTAGCTAGTGTAAAGGAACAAATGCCAATAATGGTTAATAAAATAAGGCGCAAGAGAGAGCAGTTTACAGAACAGTGGCAAACACTAGCCAGAATGATTTTAATTATGTCTGCTAAATCTGTAGGAGTTAATTTTACTTCGTATAGTGTTACTTTGGGATGGGATGAAGTTAATTCTAAGGATGATAAAGAACTTGCTGAGACTCTTGAAAAAGTATGTAATGCCTTAGATAAAGCTTTAGCAGGCAACTTTATTAGTGAAGAAGCAGCTGTGAACTTTTTATCTAAATATATTGATACAATGAGTGACTACATAAGCGATGATCCAGAGATAGTAGGAGAAAGAGAAAAGATAATAAAGACTAAGATGCTTAGATATAGGCTTGATGATGCTGGAGGATTGGAGGATGAGAAGGATGACATAGAAAATGAAATAGGTAAGGTTGATAAAGATGAGTAAAGAAATTGATGAATTAAAATCAATAGCTGGAGATTATAAAACATGGGCGTTACAAGCTAGAAAAAAGTTTATAGATTTAAGACTAAGGCAAGATATAGAAATTAGAGACCTATATATAAAGCTTACTAGAAATATATCTAAAGAATTAAAAAAGGGAGGACTTTCTCCTATAAGTAAGAAAAAGTTACAGCAGATATATAATGCTTTAAAAAAAGCTGAGGATAATTTAAATGGTCAACTCACCATTAATTTTGAAAAGTACACTAGAGAAAATATAGAAGCTGCTACAGGATACTCAAAAGCAATTACGATAGATGTTATAGGAAAGTCCGGCTTAAATAAAATAACTGCATCTAATATAAATAAAGTATATTTTAGAGTAAATGAAAGAGCAGTAGAAGCGATATGGAGTCGAACACAAAATAGTTTATATCTTTCAGATAGAATATGGTCCAAAGCTCAAAAGTATAGAAAGAATATGGCCGATATAATTGAAGCAGCAGTAGTAGAAGGTCAAGATTGTACTAAAACTGCAAAAGCATTAGAACAGTATGTACTAAAAGGGAAGAAAACACTAGCATCAGAATATCCAAATATGATAGCTAGAATGGGAAATAGAGTACCAAGTGATGTGAGTTACGAAGCTTTAAGACTTGCGAGAACTGAAATGACATCAGCTTTCGGTGAAGCTACTTTATCAGCAGCCAAAGTTAGTCCAAGTTGTAGAGGAGTTAAATATATACTTTCAGCATCACATCCAAAACCGGATGTATGTGATGATATTACTGGTACTGATAAACATGGATTAGGTATAGGTGTTTATCCTATAGACGATGCACCGATATATCCATTTCATCCTAATTGCTTATGTATAACAACTACAGTAAATGAAAGACCAGAAGATTTTGTTCAAAGGTTAAAGAGTTGGGATAAGGACCCAACAAGTGAGCCTAGTATTGAAAGATGGTATCAAGATGTTTATAAAAAAATGAATAATATCTAATAAGTTAGGTTGCTTAGTATAAAGTCTTATGAATTAGGGCTTTTTTTTATTTTCTGAAAGTAAGTGAAATTACTCTTAATTATGCTTTCAGATTTAATTATATGAAAGGTGGTGAAGTAAAAATGTATATTAATAAAGCAGTGGGTGAAATGTCGGAAGTTTATGGAGAAATGGATTCTGTAAGTGCTGTTATATCTCAAATAAAACCGGGTGACATTCGATTGGCGCAAGGAGTAGATTTAGACTCTATGAAGTCAATGGATAGTGATCCGTTAGAGATAGTCGTAGAAATACCAGCGACCAAAAGTAAAAGAGGTTGGAATTATACTCCTAAAAGCTTAAAAGATATTGTAGATTACACTAATGAAAATACTCTTAATGGCTTTTTGGGGCATCAAAAGGCAGAGAATATAAGTACAGAGTTTGTTCCTCCAGCTACACATTGGATAGGCGCTGAAATGAAAGATAATAAGGCTTATTTTAGAGGTCTAGTTGATGCAGATGCTACAAACTTAAAAAGGTGGATAAGAACAGGTAGGATAAAGGAAGTAAGCATATTTGGCTATCCTAAACTAAAAAAAGGAGCTAAAGGAGAGATGGATGTAGTAGGATACAATCCATTATCTATAGACTGGACGCCGTTGCATAGACCAGGTATGCCTACAAAAATAGTAAGTATGGAAATGTCTGATGTGGAAGACCAGATAGGTGGAGAGCAACTAGATGGTACATTTGAAAAGCTTAGAGAAGATTTAACGGATGCTGCTAAAGTTTACTTTAATGCTAACAATAATGGAAGTTATGTTTGGGTAAGAAGTATTAGATACGATGACAGCACAGTTATAGTTGAGTATGAGCAGCAAAACTTGCCTACTAAGCTATATAGTATTCCATTTACTATAAACAATGATCAAGTTGTTCTAGGAGATAAGATAGAAGTTTCAGAGAAAAGAATATATGAACCTGTAACTACAGGGGAAATGAGTCAAGGAGGAAATGAAAGTATGAATTTTGCAGAGATAATGAAGAATCTTAAAGGGTTACTACAAACTGGTGAAGTAACATATTCACAAGTATTAGGAGAAATGGGTCTTACAACAGATAAAATTGCAGGAGAAATGGAGGATATTAAAGTAGCAGTTGAAGCGCAAGACACTTTAAGCAAGGTAAAAGAAGCTTTAAATGTAAGTGGCGAAATGAATATAGTAGAAGTTGCTAAAAAGGCAGGTGAAGCTATAGAGCATAGCAAGAAAGATGATCTTGCTAAAACAATTGATGAGGTTATTAATGAAAAAGTAGTTGGAGAAATGGCTCAAGGCTTGGTTAAAAAAATGCTAAAAGTAGGAGAAGGAGCAACTAAAGAAATTATAGCTGGAGAAATTGATTCTATATTAGCAGATGATTTTATAAAGAATCTAATTTCTAGTAATCATGTTGATATGCCAGCAGGAACTGCGACTCCAAGTAATGGAGATAAAACAACATCAACATTAAAAGTAAAAAGAGCAAGTATTTAATAAGAGGAGGAATGGATAATGGCATTTAAAGGACAACCAGTACCAACAACATTGGAAACTATTGCAGGTTGCAAAATAAGTGATGGTAAATCAGTAAGAGTTGTATCAAGTGAAGCGGTAGAAGACGGTCATTTTTATTTAATAAATAACTTTTTTGGAATGGCGGTTCAATCTGCAGAAGCTGGTGAAGAGGTTATTTTAAGCATTGAACAGGCTGAATATGAAACTGAACAAATAAATACTGAAGAAGCTTTTGCAGTGGGTGCAACCATTTATTATGATAATGAACACAAAAGATTAACTGAAACAGAGGGGACAAACAGAAAGGTAGGAAGAGTTACTGCAGCTAAAGATACCAATAATGTAATCTGGTTCATATTAGGACCACAAGTATAGAAAATCTAAAGGAGTGATTAAAGTATGTCAGTAAAAATTTATAGTGTAGAAACGTTGAAAAGTGCAAGACGTAATCAAAGCATCGAAACTAAGGTTCCATTTATATTAAATGGACAAGAAATTGAAGTAGATAAGAAAATAGTTAATGGAGAGATGGAAACTTTTGAACTTACTAGGCCTATAGGAGAAATGCTTAGAAGTGGAAGTTTAGCTCAATATAAAGATTTAGTAAGAAAGGTTGTTCTTGATGTTGAACTTGGAAGAGAACAGGTACCTTTACTTTACAAACCTATATATGAATTACTATCTGATCCTAACATGCCTAAGGTTATTGATGCTAAATGGGCATTATATGGAACAGTTATATTTTCTGAGCATATGGAAGGTCAAGAAATTAAATTCGGTTCCCTTCAAGCAGAACATGGACCTGTTGCTAGAATTATGACTTATACAGCAGGATTTGAATATACAAAAGAGATGAAGGATTTTAATGATAGTTTTTCAGTTGAACTTTTAAATAAGGCTATGGGAGAAGCATACAATGCATTACTTAATCATATGTATTTATCTCCAATTATAAAGGCTAATTATAAATCTGATAATAAAACATCTTATCAGGGAAAAGCAGAGGATGATGTTTGGGTAAGATACTATAACACTTTTAACAAAGCATTGAGTGATAGTAGAACTAAGAAGAGACCAGGAACAATATTATTAGCTTCAAGTATGGATAAAGATAATATAGAAATGGCTCTTAAAGGCGGATATCAAATTAATGGAACTACTTATCCAGCAGTTAGTGGTATTGATTCAATAATTTATTACGACGGTTGGGAAATAACAGTTGGAAAGAAAGACTATTCATATCCAGGAGTAGAACAAGGAAAAGCTTATTTAATAAGACCAAGAAGAGGATTTAAGGAATTATTAAAGAAAGATCTTGAAATTGAAGCTGCGTCTGGCGATCTTTCTAGATTAGTAGAAGAGCAAATAGTTGGATATGCATATAGAGGACTTTACGCAGCAATAGATGAAAATGTTCAAGAAATAACTTTAAAATAATAATTATTTATATAAGGTGGTGGGAATATGACACCTACAGAAGCTACGAGAATTAAATTAAGATTGTTATTAAATGACAAAGATAAAAAGTCATTTACAGATGATGAAATAGACATGCTATTAAATGAAGAAGATTGTGTCTATTGTGCTGCAAGTCAGGGATGGATATTAAAAGCGACTATGTATGAAAATTCAGTAGGAGAGATAACAGAGTATAAAACAGGTGAAGAAAGCTATACAAGTGCTAATATAAAAGACTTAGTAACAGTTGCATATAAAAATGCAGATAGATATAAATCTATGTGCGTAAATCAATGTGGAAGTATTATATTAGGGCTTGATACTGAGGTAAATATATAATTACACCTGAAAGAAGAAAGGCTGATATTTTAAAAAGTATTAGTCTTAATCCTACTGAAATTAAAATTAAGCAGGTAGTTAAAGTTTTAAAGGATGGGTATTTCGACGAAGAAGAAAAAGAATATAATCTTACAGTTAGAATATATCAACAACGAAAAAGCAATATAGAAATATCATCAGGTACTATAGGAACAGCTTATAAATCTAAAAGTTATGGCATGTTGGCAGATTATGAAGCCAATTTAGAAGTTGATCCACAAAATGCTATTGAATTCGATAGTATATATGGTCATATGAAAATGATAGCAGTATATCCACAGATAATTAAAGATGAATTATGCGGTTATCAAGTAGACCTCGAAAGAATAAGGTAAGGAGGTTTTTTATATGGGTTTTAGAGCTATAGATTATATTCAAAGGAAAGCAGCTGGAATGTATGCTCTTTGTGATAACTGGGCTAATATTTTAAGAGATGAAGTAAAAATAAATGCAAAATGGAAAGATAGGACATCTCATGCAAGGCAAGCTATTCATAGCGATGTAGAACCAGGTAATAATGAGTATACGATATATGTTTCTCATGGAGTTCAATATGGAGGATATCTTGAAGAAGGAACACCACCACATATCATAAGACCTAAAAATAAAAAAGCTCTATATTGGAAAGGTGCAGCACATCCAGTAAAGCAGGTTAATCATCCGGGAACCAAAGGGTTCAAAACTATAGAAAATACAATGCTAGCTAATAAAGAAAGAATAAAAAATACTATTATAGATTATTGGAGTGATTAAGTATTAAATGAGAGCAGGAATTAGACAGCATTTAATAGATTCAGTTGCAGATCTTAAAGATTGTTATGAACCTACAGTACCAACTATGGACACATTAAAACCTTATGCAGTAGTACTTCAGGGTTCAGATAATGACAATGGAGAAGTTATTGGGTTTAAAAGAACTATAGAAATATGGCTATATGAAAAGAAAACAACTTTTAAGAATCTAGATGTATTGTCTGAAAAAGTTATTAAAGCATTGCATATGCAAGTGATATCTGATGTAGAAGCAAATGAAACTTTCACATGCAAGTTTGAAGAAGCAATAGGACAAGATGTTATAGATGAAGAATGGAACGCTATAGCTAGAGGATTAAAATTTACTGTAATAGCATTACATGAAGAGGATCAAGTTAATGCGGATCCATGGCTTGATGCTTTAAGTGAGTACACTAAGAAAATCATAGATTATAAAGTGTATTTAAATACATGGAAAAAGGATTTTGAAGTTCCAAGTATTCTATGGAGAGTAAAAGATTCAAGTAAGGAAAGAGAAACTAATGCTGTTATTAAAGAGAATAAAACTTTAATATGCCACATTGCTAGTAATAATAAAAATGAGATTAATAAATTATTAGAGGACATAGAAAATAGGCTTGTTTCTGATTTGAAAATATCTTTAGATTTGGAAGATAGACGCTATTTAACAATAGAAAGTATCAATGAGGATAGAGAAGCTGATATGTTATCTAAAGGTCAATTAACAGTCAAGTTTTTTAGAAGAAAGATGATACCAATTAATGAAAAGCCTTCTATCGATAAGATTCATAGTAGAGGAAATTTAAATAAGGAGTGATATTTGTGGATGATGTCGAAGCGAATGTTTCAGAAGTTGTTGATGAAATCAATAGTATAAATTCAGAATCATATGAAGCTGCAGCAAATGATGAACAAAATCAATCTAAAAAAGAATCTGATAATAAGGAGGAAGCTATAGTGGCGAATCAAACGACAGTAAATGATGAACCAAAATACTCAATGCAAGAATTTATAGATAATAGTGAAGCACTTGGCTACAAGAAAGAAGTAGTTGCAGGTGCTTTATTTAGTTGCAAAAAATCTGAACTTACAAAAACAGAATTTGAAGCAATGGTTAAAGAATTTTTAGGGAAGAAGGTTGAATAATGGCAACAGGTAACTGGGATGAAAAAAATAAGCCAACTATACCGGGGTGGTATAACAGATTTAAGAATAAGGCACAAGAAAGAATTGGGACAGGTATTCATGGTATTTTAGCTATGCCGGTTAAAGCTAACTGGGGGCCTGTTAATACTGTTACAGCTATAACTGTAACATCAACGTCAGAAAACACATTAAAGAAAACATTTGGAGAAGATCCTGATTATACTGCGTATAGATTAGGAAAATTGGCTTTACTTGGGCAGCCTAAAGTAGTTTTATTTTATAGACTTGTAGATGGTTCACAAAAGACTGCTACGTTAACTCTTAAGAATAATGAATCAACACCTGCAGATGCAATTAAACTTGAGACTAAATATCCAACTACAAGAAAATTTAATGTTACGATTAGAAACAATATAGCTGATTCATCTAAGGTAGATTTTATATTATATGAGGGAGCGACTCAATTATTTTCTATGAGTGCTATAAGTGGAGCTATAGATGAAATAATTACTGCTATTAATTCAAACATAGAAAATGAATACCTTATTGCGACTAAAGTTTCAGGAGCTACAGGAACAATAGGTAATGTAGCAAATCAAGCTTTAACAGGTGGAAATGATGGTACTGCTGGAATAACAAATGAACACTATTTAGACGCAATGAGCGCGTTTGAGGGGTATGGTATGGATGGATTCACATTAGATGGAACTTCAGATCAGTCACTTCAAGCAAGTGTAAAGGCTTGGGTAATTAAAAATAAAGAAGAAGGAACAAATATACTTGCTTTTGTAGGTGGACCGCAAAACAATTATTCATTAGAACAGGCAAATAGCAGATCAAAAGAATTTAATCATGAAGATATAGTCAATGTTTTTGCTACAAGTGCTACTTATGATGGGGATACATATACAAGTTCAGAGGTGGCAGTTTATATAGCAGCATTAGCAACAGCAGCTGGATTAAAAGACAGTATATGTAATGCAGTTACTATCTTTGATGATATACAACCTAGACTTAATAAAACGGATACTGCAGCAGCACTAGCAGCAGGAACGTTAGTACTATCAAAAGATGCTGATGATGTTATTGTAGTTGACGATGTTAATACCTTTAAGAATTATACAGATGATAAGACAGAGGTATTTGGAAGTATAAGGGCAATAAAGTTTATGAATGCTGTAGATGGTGATACATCACTTAAGAGAAAAGATTTCGTAGGAAAAGTTACTAATGATGATACAGGTAGAACATTAATAATCATAGCTTTAAAGCAATACTTTGAGACTTTAGTTGCAGCAGGTGTAATTAAAGATGATTTTACGGTTGAGATTGATACGGAATTACAAGCAAATGCCAAGTCAGATGAATTCTTTTGGAAATGGGATGCTCATTATCTTGATGTTATTAAGAAAGTTTATGGAACTGGAAATGTTACAAAATAGGAAAGGCAAGGTGATATAAATGAATGATGTATTAGATGCGAGCAGAGTTTGTTCAGGAACTTATGGCAAAATTTATCTTGATGGTAAATGGCATAATAACGTTAGTGAATGTACTGCTGATGTTGAAACAGATATGAAATCAATTATTACATGCGGAAGTGAATGGGAAGATAACAAAGCTGGAGCTAAAAAAGGTTCAGGAACTATAAAAGGCTATAAAGTTACATCAGATATGATTAAGCAAGGATTTAAGAAGTTTGAATTACTTGCAGAGCTAGACGATCCAGAAGCTTATGGGGCTGAAAGAATTAGATTAAAGAATTGTAAGGCTACAAAGTTAAGCTTAGTAAATTTTAAAGCAGGAGATATATGTGAGGAGGAAACCCCCTTTGTGTTCTCTGGTTATGAATTAGTAGATCCAATAGAAGCTGAATAAAATATAAGGCCAAGCAAGGGGCATTGTACCTTGCAATTATTATACATTTAATTTTTAGGAGGAATTTTATTATGAAGAAAAATGAAAAAGACGAAGTATTAGCAATGAAAGAAGAGGATATATTAGCAAAACTACTTGAGACACATGACGTTCCTAAAGCTAATATTCAAGTACCAAGACTAGGAATAGCAATTGACTTAAAAGGACTAACTGAAAAAGAAATTAGCGGAATGAGAGAAGAATGCACAACTAGAAAAAAAATAAATGGAAAAATTGAAACAAAATTAAATAATGCTGATTTTGATGCAGCACTTATTATAGGGGCTACAACTAATTTTAATTGGAATAATCCAAAGTTAATAGAACCACTTAAACTTAGTGATGGTAAAGCATATATAAGAAAAAAACTTTTAGCAGGTGAAATATCATTCTTAGCAAATAAAGTGTTGGAGCTAAGTGGATTTAATGATGAATTAGAGGAAAAAGAAGATATAAAAAACTAATAAGTTGGGGTGGAGATATAACTGCACTGTATAATTTATTCTCAATGCATAATATCTGCCCTGACGAGTTTTATGGTGTAGAAAGAAATGATATGGCTAGGAGATTAATCTTAGCTTTTTCTTCGTATGAGGTAGAGCAAAACAATAAAAGAGCTACCTCAAAAGCTGGGAGGTGATAATTCTGGCTAATAAAGAAGTATACAGGCTTGATATAAAAGTCGGAGTTTCAGGAGATTCGGAATCAAAAAGTAAACTTACTGCAGTAGAAAAAATGACTCAGCAGATACAAAAGAAAACAAAAGCATTAAGTAAAATAACTGCAAATGCCACTGCAAAGCTTAAGGATGAAGCTTCAAGTAAGATAGAAAAATTAGATTCTAAGGTTAACAAATTAAAAAGCACTAGTATGACTTTGACAGCAAAAATGAAAGATGAAGCCTCAGCAACAGTAGAAAAGATACAAAGCAAAACAAAAAAGGTAAAAGAGGCAAATGTAGTAGTTAAAGCTAAAGATGAAGCAAGTAAAGTTATAACCGGAATTGAGAATAAAATAAATGGATGGATTAAGACAGGAGCTAAAAAGGTAATATCTATTGGAACTGCAGGTGTAATAGCCGCAGGGGGAATAGGCCTTGGCACATCGATAAAAACATACTCAGAATATGAAAAGGGATTATCTAATGTTAAGGCCGTTACTAATGCTACAGATAGCCAAATGAAACAGTTAGATGCTGCAGCTAAGAAGTTTGGTTCTACAACTGCATGGAGTGCTAGACATGTAACAGAAGCTGAAGAATTATTAGGGCAGGCTGGATTTAGTGTTAATGAAACAATAAGTGCATTACCAGGTCTATTAAATCTTGCAAGTGCTGGAGATCTTGACTTAGCATCAGCTACAGATATTGCAAGTGGTACCTTAAAAGCATTTAATATAAGTGCAAGTGAATCTGGTCATGTCGCTGATGTGTTGGCATTAAGTGCAAGTGCGACCAACTCAGATGTATCTGATTTGGGAGATTCACTAAAATATGTAGCTCCAGTATCACAAGCGTTAGGAATAAGTCTTGAAGATACTGCAGCAGCTGTTGGATTGCTTTCTAATAGTAACATAAAAGGAAGTCAGTCGGGAACTGTCTTAAGGCAGACTATGGCAAGACTTGCTAGCCCAACTACTGAAGCATCGAAACTTATGCAAAAGTATGGAATTAACGCTTTTGATAGCGCTGGTAATATGAAGCCTTTAAGTGGAGTTGTAGACAACTTAAATAGTTCGTTAGGAAAGTTAACAAGTCAAAAGAGAGCTGATGTAATTAGTACAATATTTGGTACAGAGTCTATGTCTGGAGTACTTGCATTAATGAATCAGGGAGGAAAAAGTGTTAGTGAATTAAGCCAGCAGCTTAAAGATGCTAATGGAGCTGCACAAAAGATGTCAGATACTAAACTTGATAACTTGCAGGGACAATGGATTAAGCTTAAAGCAGCAGTTGAACATATGCAAATTACTTTAGGTGAGAAATTAGCACCATATGCTAAGCAATTTGTAACATGGTTAACAGGAAAAATGCCAGCACTTACAGATAAGATTGTTGAAATGGTCGATTATGTAAGTAAACATACTGAAGAAATTAAATCACTAGCAGAAATAGTAATAGGGTTAGGTGCTGCATTTACAGCTTTGAGCGTAGCTGGGAAAATAGGTAATACAATTTCAGGAATTAGTAGTCTAGTAGGAATAGTTAAAGGAGCTAAGACATCCACAGAAATAGCTGAAGTAGCAGGAGAAATTTCAAAATTAGGTATAGTAGGTAGATTGTTACCTGCAATATTTACTCCAGCAGGTCTTGCAATAGCTGCATCAGTTGCGCTTATTGGAACGGCCGTAGTGGCAGAAAATGATCTTATGAAGAAGAGTGTTACAACCACTACAGAAGAATTAGGACCTATGGAAAAAGTGATGAATGCATTAAATGGCCATATAAATAAGTCAAAGAAAGAGATGATTGATGCAGGTCTTATTTATGATGATTTTGGAGAAGGCATTTCAGATAGTTTCAAAAAAGGTGCTCAAGATGCATCAAAGAGTTTATTAGGAATAGAAATGGATGTAAAAAGGTTGACTCTAGATGATGAATTTACTGAAGGCGATAATAATCGATTCAAGAATTTGGTAAATAATTATGCTTATGATGCTGTTAATGCTATAAAGCAAAAACAATCTGATATAACAAGTGAATTTCAAAAAACGTTTAGTCTAGATGGAACGGTCAGTGATGCTGAAAAAGGTGTTATGAGCTATTTAGGTGGTTATTTCGAAGAGGGAGTTAACAAAGAACTTAAAATTAGAGATGAAATTTATAAAATAGGAGATAAAGCGATTCAAGACCATGGAGAGATATTAGATGCTGACATGGAAAAAGTGAAATTAAAATTAGCTGAATTACAATCGGTAAAACTTGAATATGCAAATGCTGAAAATGCAGGAGAACAGGCTTATGCAAAAAGTAAATTTGCGAGTAAAGCAGAGAGAGTAACTGGAATTGATAGCGCAGCAGAGTTGATTAAGGAAAGGGCAAAGGAACATCAAGATTCCATAGATGAAACAAAAGCTAAATATGATAAAACAATTGCAACAGCCCAATACCATTTAAACAATGATAAAAACCTATCTGATACTGATAAAACAAATTTTCAGAAAGCAATAGATGAAAATAAAGCAGCTAGAGATGAAGCACTGAAACAAGCAGAAGACGCATGGAAATCCGATTTAGAAACACTATATAATGCTTATCCAAAAGCAAGAGGAATGATTAATGAAGATACAGGTTCAAAATTTAATGGTGGAGAAATAGAATCTCAAAATAAAATGGATAAAATTATAAATTCGCATTCTGGTTTAGCAGATATTACTAAAAGTGGGGTTTATGCTTTAAAAAATGATACAACTAAGAATTTAGAAACTCTTTATGTAAGTGTTGATGAAACAACGGGGAAGATAAAGGGTGTATTAAATGGAGCTAACGGAGATATTGGAGCATATTCTGATGAACAAAAAGAGAAATTACTTTCATTGCAAAATGAATATAGTAATACAGGTTCAGTTGTACAACAATTGGCTAACGATCATGCTATGCTTAATACTAACACTGATCAAGTTATAAATAGTGCAGGTGCTCTAATTGGTGAATTACAAAATATCCAAACTGCAGAAGATGGTACAGTGACAGGGATATTAGATTTAAATGGTACGCCAGTTCAAATAACGAGCAATGCTGATGGAGTAATAACTAGGTTGGATCAAGTTACAAGCTCTGTTAATTCGATACCAAATTCTAAAACAATAACAATTGATACTGTAATATCAGGTGTAGCAACTAATCTTGGTCAAGGCTTAGGGAGTGGTGCAGTAAATAGTGTGGTAAATGCAGCATCAGAAGTTATAAAGAATATACCACAACATTATAATGGGACAGATAATGCAGAATCTGGAATAAATTCAGTTGGGGAACGTGGAATGGAACTAGTATTAGGAAGAAGGTTCTATAATTTCAAAGGTGGAGAAAAAGTTTTAAATAATACTCAAACTGTCAATTTATTAAAAGCTGGAAATAAACAAGATAATGAACCATTCCAAGTTAAGCAAGGACAATATAAGTTAGCTCAACCACAACAAGTACAAGTTGTTGGCGGAAATGGGAATTCTATTCAAGTTGATGTACAAGTTAATGGTGGAAATCAAGATGTTGAAAAATTAATTGTAGAAGTAACTTATGAAGTGGGGAGAAAGCTTAAAGAAGCTTTTAAAAATATTAAAAAATAGATGATTTTATGGTATACTTTGGTATAAAAGGGAGGGGTATGATGACAAAAAATAAAAGAATTATATTAGTTGCAGTAATCCTGCTACTGGTAGTAATTGGAATAGTGTTTAATCAGAACTGTAAAAAAATTGAGGGATATAATGGACAAAAAGCATATGAAGATCTAAGTTATGTAGAAAAAACTGTTGCTAAAGTAAAAGGGTATACTATTTATACGAGACAAGAATTAAGGGATAATGAAGCATCAAAAATAGTTGGCATTTTGAAAAAAATAGGAGATTTGAATAAACTATATGATATAAATAACAAGAATATAATTGATGAGGAGCTCGCTCGATATGATAAAGTATTAGAAGAACTGCATAAAGAAAATTCTTCCGGTAAAATATATGATGACAGTTTGAAAACTATTATAGATAACTCTATTGGTGCCGTTGAAAATCGTAGGAATGGATTGGATGCTTTTAAAAACGGAAATTTAAATACTTATTCTGAATTCACAAAAAAATCAGAAGAAAATATCTCAGAAGTAAAGAATGAAATGGAGCGACTTGGATTTACAAAATAATTGAATAAATTGTAGTAAAAAACACTCTTATATGAGTGTTTTTATTTTATAACTAATTTTGGAATGGAGCTGAGATATTGGATGTATATTTAAAGGATGAATCAAAAAATTATACTTTGCAATTTCCTGTTAATCCGCTAGATAAGATATCTAATCCAAAAGAGAAAAAATATATAACAGCAGATATTATAGATTTTGGAGAAGTTGATATTTCTCAAAAGGGAAGCAAAATAAGAGAAATAAGTTTTAATTCATTATTCCCAAAAGAATATGATTCCTATTGTAGATATGTTCCGAATATGATGCCTATTGATTATGTTAATACAATTCAGTTTTGGATAGATGCAGATGTACCAGTTAGGCTTATAATAACGGATTTAAATATAAATGAATTAGTTAATATAAGTAAGTTTGAACCGGAAGTACGAGGCGGAGAAGTAGAGGATATTTACTTTAGTATTACTTTCAGAACTTATAGGGAATTGAAAATTGAAACAGTAAATAATTCTTCAAGTTCTTATTCAGGTGGCCTTCAGGATAATAGGGCAGATAATAATTCGAGTCAATATGTAGATGGAGATGTAGTTAAAGTAACTGCAAGTGCATTGAATGTAAGAGATGGGCCAGGAACTGATAATAATATTATTGGAACTGTTTATAATGGAGAAGAATTGACTATATTTAGACAATACGGCAATTGGGCTGACACATATTTTGGCGATCATGGAGGTTATGTATGCTTAGACTATGTAACAAAGGTGTGATTATATGGAACTTGTTTTGAAAAATAAATATAAAATACAAATATTAAGTGAGTCTGTAACACTTAAAGAAGCTATAGATGGAATAGCTTATACATTAAATATATCTCTCATAGAGACTCAAGAATTAGAAAACATAGGCATTAATAAAGGGGATTCCATAGAGCTTTTTGATAGTGAATTTGATAGTGGATCTTATACTCAAGTTTTTAACGGAATCATTTGGGAGATAAACAAAAATAAGAAATCTAAGAAAATCACATTAACAGGAAAAGAAAGAACTGTTGTTATTGAAGAGTCCGAGGATGAATATTTGTGGAGTGATGGACAGACAGCATCACAAAGGACTAAGATAATTTGTGATGATTGGGGAATACCTATAGGTAATCTTATAGAAACTGGAACTGGATTAGCTAAAGATAAAAGAAAAGAGTCTTTGTATGGAATGATAAAGAAAGACTTAAAAGAGACAGCTCAAAAAGGTGGAGATCTTTATAAATTAAGAATGAATACAAGTTTAGATATAATTAAGCTTGGATCAAATGAAACTATTTATAAATTAGATAATATCATTGAAGAGTTAGAAGAAAAAGACAGCTTAGATGGTGCAGTAACTCAAGTTAAAGTACTTGGAAAAGAAGATACAAAGAAAAAAGGTAGAAAAAGTAAGTCTGATGGTTCTAGTAGTTCAGATGAGAAGGAGCTTGTATTATCTCCGATTATAGGAGTATTTAAAAAAGACACTGAAACTTATGGAACGCTACAAAAAATAGTAGATGATGATAAAGTAGACGATTATGCTAAAGCACAAGCTAAAGCTAATTGTCTTTTTTCGTCTGGTGAATCAAGCAAAACAGTTAATTGCTGTAAAGATATAAATATTCTAAGAAGTGGAGATAAAGTCAGTATTTATGATGAAGAAGTGATTATAACTGATATAACTCATAATTTAGGTTCAGGAGGAAAAATGACTTTAACTGTTATGAAAATTGATGATGTAAGGAGGAAATTCTATAGTGAGTGATAATGATGGAGATGTATTTTATGAGATTAAAAGATTAATGGATAGTAATACAAGCGGAGCTATTGAAGGAGCTATAGAAGGAACTGGTCTTACATTAGGAAGTATAACAGAGACTGGCCTTAAGCTAGACAATTTTAAACATGAATTTACTGATTATATGGTTTTGGATTATTTAAAGATGGAAGGTAACTATGCAACAGAATCAGCAGGTGATCCAAGTCATTCTCATGAAATTAAAACACCTAGTAATCTTACAAGATTAAATATAGGAGATAAGGTTTTAGTTGCTCAGTTTGGAGCAGATAATGTGGTTATAGGAAGGGTGGTTTCAAATGTCTAATTTATTTCCAAGTGGAAGTTTACAATCCACCGACTTAGGGAATAACCCCTTAACCACTAAATTTAAAGGATCATATGCAATTAATTTTGAAACTGGAGAGTTTATAAAAAATCCAGATGGAACTATAAAAATATTAGATGAATTTGAAGCTTATATTCAATGGTGTCAAAAGGCTATGATTACTGCTAGATACAAGTACAGAGCCTACTCTAATAGATATGGGAGAGATATTATAGGCTCAAGCTTGGATGAAAAGGCAATGGAATTAGAAATAAAGAGAGTTACTCAAGAAGCATTAATGGTGCATCCTATGACAAGCAGTGTAGATAATTTTTCCTTTGAGTGGGGAAATGGTGAAGTTTACTACGAGTATGAAGTAAAGTCTATACAAGGACAAACACAAGTGCTTAATAGTAAAGAAAAAGTGGGGTGATTAGATGGCCAGTGAATTAGCTATCCCGGATTTTCTAAATGAAAGTGCTAATGATATTCACGCTAGGATGTTAGCAAAGGCACCAGATAATATTTCAACAATAGAGGGAGATATTTATTGGGATGCTACAAGGCCTAGTGCAGAAGAAAAAGAAAGATTATTAAAGATCCAATTGCAAAATATATTAAAAATGGCGCACACTCAAACTGCTACAGGTAAATATTTAGAATACTTAGGTGAATGCAAGGGATTATATAAGAATATTCCAACAAGATCTATAGGTAATATACAAGTGACAGGGATACAAGGAACTACAATTCTAAAAAGCAAGATAGTTGGTACGCCTTCAAGTGATGAAAAAGAATCAATTCAATTTGAAGTGGTGGAAAATGTAACAATGGATAGTACAGGAGTAGCTACAGTACCAGTAAAATGTTTAACCGCAGGATCTATTGGAAATGTAGAACCAAATACCATAACAATATTATTTTCTAGCATTGATGGAGTCAAATATATAACTAATTTAGAAAAATTCTCAGGTGGAACTGACATAGAGGACGAAGAGCATTTTAGAGAGAGAATTATAGCAGCTGAGCAAGAGGATCAATTAAGCGGAGCTGATAGTGATTATGAAAGATGGGCATTAGAAGTAGATGGTGTTGGATCTGCATATGTAATCGAAGAGTGGAATGGTCCAGGTACTGTTAAGGTTTTGATATTAGATAAGAATGGTGATGCAGCTACAGATGAGCTTATTAATGCTGTAAAGAACTATATTTATCCAGATAAACTTCCGGGTAAAAATAGAGGCGGAAAAGCTCCCATTGGTGCAACTGTAACTATAGCTACACCTTCAACATTAAAAATTAACGTAAGTGCTAAATTTATATTTACAGAAGGATTTGATTCAACATCTATTTTTAGTGCATTGAAAAATAAGATTAGTGATTATTTGAAGAAGATTAAAATTAATGGAATTGTTAATTATAATGCAATTCATACCATTATAGGATCTTATATTTTATTAGAAGAGGGCATTGAAGATTTTGATAACTTAACAGTAAATAACGGGATATTAAATATTCAGCTTTCAGACCAAGTTCCAGTAATGGGAGAGGTGATTAATGTAACATGATTAATATAGATTCAAAAAAGGGACAAGAAATGTTAAATTCTGTATCACCTATATATGATCAAAATGTAATAATGAAAGGGATTTTTGAGGCTATAGGAAGTGAAGCTGATAGCTCAAGTGATTTAGCAGATGATTTATTACTACAATTTTTTCCGCAAACTGCTACATGGGGATTAGATATATGGGAGCAAAGGCTAAACATTACTACTAATCACAATGAAGAAATAACAACAAGAAGAGCTAAAATACTAACTAAATTACAAAGTAAAACTATTATCAATCCAGAAAAAATGGCTTATATGTTAAAAAACTTTGTGTCAGCGGATATAAACATAAAAGAAAATATAGCACCATATACATTCAAAGTTGAATTGCTGAGCCACACAGGATTTCCAAACGATTTGAAGGATTTATATAATACTGTAAAGAGAATAAAACCATCTCATTTAGCAGTTGAATATAATTTAATATCTATTCTTCAATCGGATATATATTATCACCTAGTTACATTGACAGGAGAAAGTATTGAAGTGTATCCTTGGGCACCGAAAGATATTGAGTCAAAAGGTAAATTTGAAATAGGAATAATTCAAAGTTCAGGGGCAGAATGTATTACAACATATCCTAAATAAGGGGGAATAAATTTGGCTGAAAATTTTTATACGATATTGACGACAACAGGTAAAGCTAAAATTGCCAACTCAGCAGCACTAGGCACTAAAGTAAACTTTAAGACTTTAAAAGTAGGAGATGGCAATGGAGCTTATTATGAACCAACAGAAAATCAAACATCATTAATAAATAAAGTGTGGGAAGGAAATATCGGTGCTGTTACAGTTGATGATACAAATTCAAATTGGATAGTTACTGAAACTACAATACCAGCTAGCGATGGTGGGTTTTTCATTCGTGAGGCTGGCATTTTTGACGAAGATGGAGATTTAATTGCTATTGCTAAGATGGCAGCAACGTATAAACCAGTTGCAGCAGAGGGAACTACAAAAGATTTATCTATAAGAATTATTTTAGAAGTAAGTAATTCATCTAGTATAACTTTAAAAGTTGATCCTAATGTCATAATAGCAACTAAAAAAGATATTCAGATTATAAGTAACTCTATTAGTAATATTGGTACACAATTGTCAGATATGGTGCAGGATAGCTATCCGAGCGTAATAGCAACTGGAACTAATTCTTATGTAGGTTCTACAGATAAAATTAAGTCACTAGGCAAGGGAACAACAAAACTTACTTTATTTGTAGGAGCAGATGCAACTGGAAACTGTAGTTTAAATTTAAATTCGTATGGAGCTAAGAATATAAAAGACAGTTTTGGAAACATAGTAAATAACTTTAAGAAGGATATTCCTTATAATCTCTGCTATAACGGTACGGATTTTATATTACAGGGTAAAGGGGGTGGTGGCGATGCACTAGACTCACAGTTATTAATAAACAAGAAAGCAACAGTTGATACTGGACCTATAGTTGGAACTATGCCTGATAATGGGCAAGTTATTATTATACCTGGAGCAATTAACAAACCAATTAATAAAGGATTTCATGATGGAACTGGTTATGTTGCTGGTGATTCAGATTTAGTAAGTGGCAATATAAAAGCTGGAATTAATATATTTGGTATCAATGGAAAATCTAGTGTGGTTGATACATCGGATGCAATCGCAGCTGCAGCTGACATTATAAATGGTAAAACTGCATATGTGAATGGTAATAAAATTACTGGCACTGCAAAGAAAGATAATTTTACTACGGGCACATTTAATACAAATCCATCACAAAATTTACGTTCTGTTACTATTGACTTAGGTTTTGTGCCTGAAATATTAATAATAACATTTACAAATACCAGTGGTATAAGTAATTGTATAGTTCCATCTTTAAATTTCGTAAATTCAGGTTCAAATTATGGTAGTCTTAGTATATCTGGTACAAAATTTACTTTTTATGATTCAAGTAATGGTGCTAATACTTTAACTACCCTTAGATATGTGGCCTCCTAATTAATAAATGAAAGGTGATAAATAAATGAAAGTATTAATAGCTTATAACAAAAACACAGGCGAAATACTATATACACAATCCGGAGGAAGTGAATTAGAAGATAATATATTAACAAATTTATCTTATGAAGTTCCAGATGGGAAAATAATAAAGTCAGTAAATATTGAAACTAAAGAACCTGTTCTTGATGATATACCAAAAACAGATATAGAGAAATTACAAGAGCAGGTAGCAAGTTTAACACAAGCAAATGCAGAATTAACAAGCATAGTAGCAACTATGGAAACTACTAATGCTTAGTACAATAAATTTAATTTTAAGGAGAGTGTTTAGAATGCAATTTAATAAAAACAGTGGATGCGTAAAAGTATGGGTAACATTAATAGTAGGAGGTACTTACGAATATAAGGATGTTCCTAATCTTTTGAATCTACAAGAACAGGTGAAATTAGTCCTTGTAGATATTGGAGCTATGGAAAATACAACTACAGAAAGTATTGCATCATAGGAAAATAGGAAGTAGTAAATAAAAGAATATAAGCAATAGATCAGCACCAATAAGGTGTTTTTGGTACGTTATAAGTGTAGCAAATAATCTTATAAAAGATTAAAGCTAGCACTTATTTTTTTTATTGCATATTTAAAAGTATTGCCTTTAGAAAGATTATATTTATATTTGTAAAAAATTACTTGATTTTGAATATATAAAAGAATTTGTATTACGATTTTACTTGGATTAAATTGGTATAGAAGTTACTATAAATATAAGGAAAAGAACGCGCGTTCATTTATTATTCAAATTATTTAATAAGGGAGAAATGATAAATGAAAAATTATTTTAAGAATTTTTGTGTAATGTTTATTATGTTATTAGCTGTTTTAGGTGTTGGAGTAATTCAACAAGGAAATATTGCCAATGCTGCTACTATTGGACAACAATTATTACAACCTGAATATGGATGGAAAAGATATGATGATTCAGATGCAAAAATAAAGCATGGTTCGGGGGTTGATCTAAACTTAAATGATTCTAGATATTATAATAGAACATATACTCAAATTAACACTAACCCAAGTACTAATTGGATGAGTTTTAATTTTACTGGTACAAAACTAAGAATCATTGGCCGACCTACAAATATATGTGATACTAAGGCTAATGTAATAATTGATGGAAAAACATATAATTACAATGCAGCAGCAGGGCCTGAAGCATCAATATTAGCTTTTGAAAAGCTAGGCTTAGAAAATAAAGAGCATTTTGTAACAATAAATACCCATATAGGTACCTATGCTATAATTGATGCAATTGACATAGATTCAGTAGGAGAGTTGAAATCTTATAATGAGAATACCTCTTCAAGCATATCACTAGATAAATCAGTAGATAACTTGCAAGTAGGAGAAACAGATAACTTAGTTGCAACAACTACGCCAGCTGGAGCAACAGTAAGTTGGGCATCAAGTGATTCTTCAATAGCAACAGTTGATTCAATTGGTAAAGTTACAGCTCTAAAAGAAGGGCAAGCGGTAATAACAGCTACAACTGCTGATGGTTTAACTGCAACATGTGCTGTAACTGTAACCACAAAAACTGCTGAGCCGACAAATCCGGATCCAGATCCAACAGATTCAGATAAGATAGTTAATATTGCTCATGCAAAAGGTGATAACACTAATAATGCTGGTGGAGATGTTACAATTATATTTCATGGAGCAGCTGATACTACATTGAGTGTGATAAAAACAGCAGATGTAAAGGACGTATGGGTAGGAGATAATTTTACATATACTATAGTAGTAACTAATACTGGTACAAAGACAGCTAAAGCAGTAGTAGTAAATGATCCTGCTCCTAATCATATTGATTTTGTAGTGAATGGAATAACAACAACTCAAGGTACAGTTGATCCAAGCTCAACATCTAAAAATATCATAGTTAATGTTGGGGATATTGCTCCAGGTGCAACAGTTACAATAAAAATACCTGCAACTGTCGTTCTATAAGCAAATGATTGATTGGAAGTAAGATAAAATTAATATTAGAATCGTTTATAATATAATAAATGAACTAAAAGGCACTTACAGAGATGTAGGTGCTTTTATTATATAAAATTTGAAACAAGGTAGGTGTAACATGAATGAAGAACTAATTAGACATGAACTAGAAACGCATGATAAAAGGCTTAATAACCATGGAGATAGACTAGATAAACTTGAACAGGATGGAAGAGAACTAAAGACAGAACTTAAGAATCTATGTGAAAATCTTAAAAACTTAACAAGTATGATGAAGTGGTTTATAACTGCAATTGGAGGAGCTTTAATAAGCTTCTTTTTTTATGCAGTTCAAACAGGAATATTTAATAAATAATTGGAGGTATGTAAAATGATAAGAACAGCATTAAAGTTAATAATTAAGGTATTAGAGAGCAAATTAATTAAAAGTGGAGTTGAAGAGCAGATCCTAAAGAATAAAAATTATATAACTGTGGGAAAGGCTGTCTGGAATATAGTAGATGAACATTTCAGAATTTCAAAGACTGTAGAAGAAAAACTTGCAAGTAAAGCAGAGCTGTTCGATAAACTGTTATTAACTAAGTTTCCAGAGCTAAGCCAAGGTGATATAGCAGAAATCAGGCAAAGCATTGCAGGGGAGATAAATCAAGGAAAAACTGCTGTTGTAGATAATTCTACCTTAATTAAGCAGTTGCAGGATGATAATACTAATCTAAAAGCAGAATTAGCAGCATTAACAGAACAATTTGATAAAGTACAAGCGTTATTAGTAAAACCTGCTGATGTAAGCACACAACAAGTAACAGCTTAATTCTAGAGTAGCCTTTATGGGTTACTCTTATTTTTATATTTAAAATAAGAAAGGAAGATATAAATGAAAGGTATAGATGTAAGTAATCATAACGGAAATATAAATTTTAACCAAGTAAAAACAGAAGGAGTAGAAGCTGTTTATATTAAAGCTACAGAAGGAACAACATATAAAGATAGTTATTTAGATACTAATTATTCAAATGCACATTACGCAGGTTTAAGAACAGGATTCTATCATTTCTTAGTTGGAACCAGTGCTCCAGAAACTCAAGCAAATAGTTTTTATAATGCTATTAAGGATAAAGCTAATGATCTAATTCCTATGCTAGATGTAGAAACTAATTTTGATGGTCTAATGGACTATATATTAAGATTCATTGCTAAATTCAAAGAGTTGTCTAATATGCAAATAGGTATTTATACTTACACTAGTTTTATGGATAATTTAGATAATAGAATTGCAGATTATCCATTATGGGAAGCAAATTATAACAATACTCCATGGAAATTAAATTCTAATTTCTTTACTAATAGGGTAGGTCACCAATATAGTGAAACAGGATCAGTAAGTGGAATAAATACTGATTGTGACATGAATGAATTTAATGAAGGAATATTAAATAAAACTACTGGATATGTTGTTACAAATTATTTACCTAATGGTTATCAAGGAAATAATGAATTTGAAGGTGTTGATTCTGACTATGTACTCCAATATTTTACAGGAGTTAGGTGTTATTTTAGAGGGAATGAGAAGGGGATGTGGATTGAAACTCAGAATATATCCATGAGCAAATGCCTAGAGCTAAAAGAAACTTTGGGAAGCTGGTTTTATGATATAAAGTAATATGGTATAATGATTATTACTAAATTGCATATACTCTGTTTAGTAAAGGTAGACTAGGTAGAAATACTTAGTCTATCTTTTTGTTTTAGTATAATAATTCTTATAAATCAGATAAAAATAGTCTTGTATAATCTGTGGAACTATGATAGTATAATATTACACACAAAGCTAACAGCGATAGTAGATAGCGTTAGACTCCCAATATAATTATAGATTATTTTTAAGCATTAAGTCTTGTAGGGTAGTAAAGAGAAATCTTTATTACCCTTATTTTTTTGCGTAAAAATAGAGATAGCGAAAGAATCAGGTGTATGACAGTAAAGCTATCTCTTTTTATGTTTAAATCCATAGATTGGAGCAGTTATATTATTAGCATAACATTAGGATTATATACATTGATTATAAGAAAACAAAAAAAGCAGTGGTATTATTAATGAGGATAAATTAAAAAACTGATTATACTGGAAAAGTTGAATGGTAACATTAAATAGAGCAATAGTTAATATCCAGCCATTAATCAGACTATATATTGTTGCTATTTACTTGGATGTAATATAATGGTAGTATATAAATGTAAGCATTCAATATAATATATATAGATAGCAGCAGGCAAGATTTTTTTGTTTGTTGCTATTTGATTTTGAAGAACTGTTCAGTTAAAAGATATTTAATTCAGAAGAAAAAATATAAAAATAGATAGCAGAGGAAACGGAGAACTGCTATCTATTTTTATATATTTAAATTTGGACATTTATATTATTTCTAAATAACTAAAAAATATCCACTAAAATTAATACATACTAACACTAAAATTACTACCAAATTTATTCTAATATGACTTTCTTTTATAATACAGCTAATAATTTAAATCTTATTATATTTGACAAAGTTACCAAATAATATACAATTATATTTAGAAGAACATTTAGGGGGAATAATAATGAAAAAAATACTTAGTATTTTATTATGCAGCTTATTACTATTTACTATAGTAGGTTGTGGGAGTTCAGCAAAGAAATATACAGCTGAAGAATATGGAAATAAGCTAAAAGATGCTGGAGTTACTATTGAGAATATGGAAGTCACAACTACCGAAAATGATAAAAATCAGTTGTTGGGTAGACCAAATCAATATACATCTAAAGTAACTTTTACCAATGGTAGTATAGAGGTATTTGCTAATAAGGAAGACGCAACTAATAGAAAAGAATACATTGATAATATTGGTAAGAAAATGCCTTTAGTAGCTGAATATAACTACGTAAATGATACAGGAGCATTATTAAGACTTGATAAAAAATTAAATCCAGATGAGGCTAAAAAATATGAAGATGCATTTATGAAAATTAAATAATATTCTATATGCTAGGATTAATTTCCTAGCTTTATTTTTATGTATAAAAATATTTTAAAATAATTAAAAAAGCGGCAGCTGTAGCTGCCACCAGTCCATTTTGCATAATTAGTATAACTCAAATTTATTAATAAGGTCAAGAAGAGAGACATGTAGTTGTTTTATTAATATTACTTGTATTAAAGGGGTGAAATGTTTATGTCTAATTTTAGTATTAATGATAATCCATTTGGGATGATATTAATTATCTTTCCACTACTTACATTTATTATATCTCTAATTTTACAACTTTTAATTAAGAAAAAAGTAATTGTTTTAAGCATTATTTTTATATGGTATTTAATTGCTACATTTGCTTTATTTAATACAACTTTTCTAATATGGTGTTTTGTTTATACAGGCATATCATTAATTGGAACATTTAGTGCAGATTTAATTCTTAAACATAAGAGATAACTTACTTTATAATTTTTTTATAAACAGTATATATATTACAATCAGTAATACTTATATTAATTAATTTTCACAAAACACCATAATTTACTTGATATTATCAATATGTATATTAAAGGAATTTTGGAGAAAATGTAGAAATAAGGTTATGAAAAGATAAAATTTAAGGGGGATGTTTTAATGAAAAACTTTAAGAGATTGATAGCTAGTTTTGTTACATTAATAACAATATTAGCAGCAACGCCATTAGCAGCACATGCAGAATGGAAAAATAATTCTACAGGATGGTGGTATACTGAAGGAAACTCATGGGCTACTGGATGGAGATACATAGATGGAAATTGGTATTATTTCTATTCTAATGGTTACATGGCTAAAAATTGTTATATTGGAGATTATTATTTACGTGGAGATGGAGCGTGGACAACTCCTCCTTCGGATAGCAGCAGTAGTAGTGGAAGTACAGCAAGCAATACTAATACTAGTAACGACCAAAGTCAAACAGTATATGTATCAAAGAATGGTATATATCATTCAAGTCCAAATGCACATGGTATGAAATATTATACTACTATGTCTTTAGCTGATGCTCAAAAGGCAGGATATAGAGCTTGTGAAAAATGTTATTAATATAATAAAGGGTAATATATATAAAAATAGAGGTAGTACTAAATGTTTTTTAGTACTATCCTCTATTTTTATTAGATGGAATAATTATGATTTCTTCAATAAATAATTATTGACACAATATAGAAAGAATATACAATAATAGTAAGCAAAGGGGGATTAAAATGACAAAAACTAAAAAAGTCATAAGCTTATTACTAGCAGTATTATTTTCATTGTTTCTAATATCGTGTGGTAAGAGCTCACAAGTCAATAATACCAATAGTACAACAGCAGCTACTGCAGAAACAAAAACAGAAACTCAAAAAACTTTAGGAGATTTAAAGATACATTATATAGATGTTGGTCAGGGAGATTCAGAATTAATTCAAGTTGATGGAAAGAACATTCTAATTGACGCAGGAACCAGTGATAAAAAGGCTTTAGATTATCTTAAATCAATTGGAATCACTACAATAGATTATGCAATTGCAACTCATCCACATGAGGATCATATAGGCAGCATGGATGATGTTATCAATAATTTAAAAGTTGGAACTTTTTATGCACCTAAAGCAACAACAACAACTAAGAGCTTTGAGAATATGGTAGATGCTTTAAAAAACAAAAACTTGAAAATGAATGTGCCAAAAGTAGGAGATCAAATTACGCTAGGAGATGCAACACTAACATTTTTAGCTCCTAATAGTGCTAAGTATGAAGATTTAAATAATTATTCTATAGTCTGCAAATTGAAATATGGAAATAATTCATTCATATTTATGGGAGATGCTGAAGATGTAAGTGAGGGCGAGATACTGCAAAAACAACTAGATATACAGGCTGATGTTTTAAAAGTTGGGCATCACGGAAGTCATTCGTCTACAACTCAAGCATTTTTAGATAAAGTAAACCCTAAATACGCAGTTATAAGTTGTGAAAAAGGTAATGATTATGGACACCCACACGAAGAAACTTTAGATAAACTAAATGCTAAAAATGTTAATGTATTTAGAACAGATTTAGAAGGAACAGTAATAGCAACAAGTGATGGAACAAATATAACATTCAATGTTAAGCCAGTTGATAAGGCTAATGACATAGCTCCTAAAAAAACTAATAAAAAAGATAATTAAATTTATAAATCAGTAGTTATTATGGCTGCTGATTTTTTATATTAATCTAGTAATATTCTATAAAATAAATACAAATATAATTATAGGAAAATCATTAAGTTTCTATCATTTCATTTCGATAATTTGCATTATGTAATAATATATTTTCTGGATAAAGACATATGAATTTAAAGAAAATAAATTATTATATGGGAAAGATAAGAGGAAAATTTTCTTTACAAGATAACGTAGGTTCAATATAATATATTTATGAGAACGTATGTTTGCATGAGGCGTGGATTTAATTAAAGGAATCGAGAAAATATTGAACTTAAGTATGGTAGAAGGATGTAAGTGGATACTATTTAAAATATGGTGAAGTTTATTTTTCTAATAATGTTGTGATAAAAGGAATGATAGCTATGGTAATAAAAGATAAAGAATTAGATATAAATTTAGTAAGTGCAGTGGAGAAATATTTAAAACTAAATTACAGTGATTTATATAATAAGAATAATTTAGGAATAGTATTTGAAGAAGCTAAGGAAGATAATGAACTTAAGTTAAAAATATTTAATTCAATAAGAAGATTTATAATGAATTAACGTAAAAAGATATTTAATAACAAATTATCATTAGAAATTATATATTATGTTAAAATCAAATTGAAAATTTAGAGTTTTCTTAGAAATAACCCAATAACGTAATTTGATATTTTATATCAGTATTCGTTATTGGGATAAGTATATAGAAGTTTTTATAATAAATAAATTTATAATTCCTGGTATAGGAGATGACACATATGATAAGAATTTGTTTATCTAGAGTATTAGGGGAAAAAAGATGGACTCAAGCTTATTTGGCTAAAAAAACTGAAATAAGGCCTAATACTATTTCTGAACTTTATCATGAATTAAATAATAGGGTGAATTTAGATCATATTGATAAAATATGTGAAGTGGTAGGGTGTGATCTTACAGATATATTAAAATATGAACCTAATAAAAAGAGTACTGATTAATTTGCTATTAGGGAAGTATTTGCTAACTAATAAATCTTTTTTATTTTGAATTTATAATAGTGTATTTATATCTTAAAAATCAATAAAATTTGTTTAAACTAACGTTAGTAGATGCTGATAGAATCAGATTAAAATTGGATAATACTATATTTACAATTTATGCTATAATTGATTCGTAATAGTAAGTTATTCTGAAATAAAGATCATTTATATAATAGAAATATTGGGAGAATGAAATTATGGATCAAAAGGATAAGGAAAATAAAAATACAGAGATTGATGATGAAAACAATGAAAGTTCTGAAGGAAAAGAAGAAGATAATTATCTGGCAATAGGAATGTGCATGGGGATTTGTTTTGGGATTATCGTAGGACAGTTGATTTTTAAAAATATTAGTACAGGTATGTGTATTGGTATGTGCTTGGGATTAGCAATTGGTTCAAGCGTAAAAAAGAAAAAATAATTGTATTTGTTGATGAGATTATGAACATGATGTGTAGTTGAAGTAATGAACAATTTTCTTATATCATGAATCAATAAAATTAAATATCAAATTGTAAAATCGTATTATTCAAAAGAAATTGAATTTGCGATTTTTTTTATACAATACTAAGAAATCACACATTATCCCAAGGAGTCCTCAAAGTATAATAAGGAGTAGCACATCAAAAGAGGAGATAAGTGTTACTTAGTTTGATATTTGTAAGTATATTTTTTACATGACAATAAATAACGATTTAAGGATTTCTAAGATGATATATTTAGAAAAAGTTTATACTTTTATATGCTTAAAATTAATAATAGTACGTTATTATATTTCTTAAATAGCAAATATGTTTTTATTGCTGATTATAAAAAAATAGACTTATAAAAGAAATGAGGAAAAATATTAATATGGATAAGGCTTATCTTACTGTAAAAAGAATAGATTCCAATCATTTAAAGATTATCGCAATTGTTGCCATGGTTATAGATCATATTGCTTATGCTTTTGTTTCTGATGGTACTATTTTGGGTCAGGTAATGCATACAATAGGGAGAATTACAATGCCTATTATGTGCTTTACACTTTCAGAAGGATATCATAAAACAAAAAGCATAAAAAAATATATTATTAGATTATTCATTTTTGCGATAATATCTCATATTCCTTATCAATTTTTTAGTACTGGAAAACTACCAATAGCATTTGATAGCTTGAATGATGTATATATTAAATTTCCAACTAGTGTTATTTATACTCTTTTTATAGGAGTTATATCGCTCATAGTATGGAATTCAAAGAAATTGAACAAATTTTTAAAAACTATAATATTACTAATTCTTTTAGGGGCATCAACTCTTGGAGACTGGGGAATAACTTGTGTTTTATGGGTTTTAGTATTTGGTATTTTTTATGGTGATTTTAAGAAACAAGTGATAGGATATCTGATTGTAGCGCTTCCTTTGCTTTTAATGCCAGGATTAATGATATTAAATATTGTAGATGGAGCATGGTGGGAAGAGATATGTATCTTTGGACTATTAATTCCAATTCCATTGTTATCACATTATAATAAAAAATTAGGAGGATATAACCTTAAGTGGCTGTTTTATATATTTTATCCGCTACATCTACTTGTTATCGGATATATTAAGTATTATGTTCTTTAAACATATATGACTTTGTGTTATCTTCATAAGAATGTGATCATTAATATTAATTGGAAATTTAAGGGGAGATATTCAGCATGATTCTAATATAATATATTTATAAATTAATTTATGAACGGAGGAATATTAATGGCAAATCAGACTACTAATGAATTACAGGAACGAGTTAATTCATATAAAGAAAAAGTAGAGTTATTAACCAAAGATAATGCTAGGCTTTATAAAGAAATAAAAGATATAAAAGCTGATACAAATGCTATTAGCTCCAAGGAATATGATATTCTATTAGATAATATGGAATTATTAAAATCCGAACTTGAAAAGTATAAGAATTTATATTTTCGCGAAAAACAGAAAAGTAAAGTTCATATAGTAAAGAAGTCAAAAATTGTTGGAAGAAAACCTGTATCGGATGAATTAAGAAATAAAGTATTGGATTTAAAAAAGCAAGGATCAAATATAAGGAGCATTGCTAAGGAATTGAATATTGCGCTTGGTATTGTTCACAAAATAATTAATGAACAAAAATAATAAGTGAAATATCTATACAATACTAAAATAGAATTTATGAAAAGGAGTATATCAGGATAATTAAAAATTATCTTAATATACTCCTTTTTGTTTTATTTTTCTAAATTAAATTACCATAAAAGTTTAAATATAAATTTTCCTACATTATAATATAAGAAATTTAATCAAGATAATTTTTAGGAAGATTGAATGCTTTAATTATTTTCTTCTTTGATGGCAAACTTGGATTAAAAATTCCTCTTTCCCATTGACCAACGGTGACTACTTTTCTATTGACCTTTTTACCGAATTCAATCTGGGAAAGTCCGCTAAGATATCTAAGTTTACGGATTCTGTTTGTGATAGTATCTTCAAGGTCATTAAAAATAGCATTAGCTAAAAATTCCCTATAATTAACAATAAATAGCTCGAATACACTTTTAAATGTTGCACTTTTATACAGGTTGCAACTGGTTCTGGGAAAACTACTACAATCTACACAATATTGAAAGAAATAGATTCCAAGGCTTTAAATATAACGACGTTGGAAGATCCGGTTGAAATAGTTATGCCTAATATTAACCAAATGAGTCTAAATAAAAAATTGGACATAGATTTTTCGAATGGCCTTAGAAGTATATTAAGACAGGACCCAGATGTGATTATGATTGGAGAGATAAGAGATGAAGAGACTGCAAGCATGGCGGTAAGAGCATCGATTACTGGGCATAAAGTATATGTGGATTATATTATAGAATTTATATATTTAATCGAAAAAACAAGTAAAATCAACAGTTGTCAAATTCTATAGTATATGATAGTGTATAGAAAATAGTTGAGTACTTTAGGAGAAATATATTATGATTGTTTATAAAGCTAAGGAAATACCAATAATGAACTTAGATGAAAGAATTCCGGTACGTAAGAATGAAATAATAATAATAAAACAACTAGATATCAATAGTAACGTGTGGATTCCTAGTGCATTAACAGATTTTATTAAATGTTATTATTTAAATGCTTCAAATAATACGAAAATAAAAAATGCAGGCATACTTTGCGGATTTATTAATTATATTAATTTGCAAATAGAGCTTGGAGAGGATAAAGTTTTTGAGGAACTAAAATCAAAAGGGCTTTTTGCTATTAAACACATTCATTTAGCAAAGTATATTAATTATTTATCAAATAAATCAGAAATAAGAAATTCATATAATACAATAAAAATTAAAGAGAGTATATTATTAAAATTTTATGATTTTATTTATTTAAAAGGTATATCTTCTAAGGAAGCTAAGATATCAAAAAAGGTTGTATCGGGATTAAGGAAAAATTCGACAAATGCATTTAACACTAAGAGAGGACAGATAGTAATTATTTCTCCATTTATTGATAAAGCAAAATATCATATAAGATATCCTGATAAAACTCGGAAAAGATGCGAGCAATTAAAAGATATGAACGATGATGTTTGGAAGTTGTTTCTGGAATATGCAGAAGAAAACTATATTAATATTGCATTGGGGATATATTTTCAAATAATGGGGGGGCTTAGAATGGGGGAAGTTGTAAATTTAGTAATGGATTCTGTTAAAGTGGACAAACATAATGATTTAATTTTGTTGGATATCGAAGATAGGCAAAATGAATTGTTTTACTCAAGGGGAATTAACACATTAAAATCCCAAGTTAAAAAGAATAGGATTAATCAGCCTGTCTTTAACTTTAATTCTCGATTATTTGAAGTTTGGGAAGTACATAAAAGAATTTTAAATGGGAACAAAAAATATCATAATCATCGAGCTCTATTTATTGATAGTAAAGGGGAACCTATGAGCGGGGAAGTCTATATTAAAGAATTTTATAAGTTAAAGAAAGAATTTATTGGCTTTATTGAAACTAAAAAACCAATAATTGCTAACGAGTTGCGGGTTTATAGTTGGGGAACACATATTGGTAGGCATATTTATACTAATTACCTTATAAAAAAGGGACTGATAAATGATTCTACTGGCCAATCTAGTTCTAAGATGTTAATGATACTTAGAGGAGATTCATCAGAACTATCTTCAAGCCAATACCTAGATTCCAAAGCTGTTTCAGAAGTTGTGCGGAATAATTTAGAATTGATTAGTAATATTTCTGTAAAATACAACAAAGGAGAATGACAATGGAATACATAATAAGGAAACAACACTTAGATCTTGATGATAAAAAGAAGTATATATCAAAACAAGAATTTTGTGAAACTCTCGAAATTAAAAATGATAGCAAGATATGTTGTGATGTTAGTTTTATGTGGAAAATTAGACGTATTTTGATACGAAATAGTCAGTTATATTATAATATTCAAGATGTAAATAGAGCAATAGAAGAAACAACATTATTTTATAATGAACATTATACTAGAGAAGATACATTAAATAGAGTCTCTAAACATGTAATGAAAAAATTAACACCAGTTAGAGTTCCAAGTAAATATTCTAAAATATTTAAGAAATCAATGAATTTCTCAAGATTTGTATACAAAAAGAAGGAAGTAAATGCGATTATTCCTACAGAGCATAATTTTAAACATAAAAAAATTATTTTTGATAATTTAGAGTATATAGATGCAGTTACTTTTCGTAATAAATTAGAGATAGGTAGTAAGCCCATTGATACACTAAACATAATAAATGAATGGGGAGTAAGAACAGTAACAAAGGAAGATGATGAAGTATATTATTGTTTAGTGGACGTAATGTGTGCAATTAGAGAAACTAAAGAATTTTTTAGTAAACACTATACAAAAAAGCAGTTAAATAAATATTTGAAATTTTATGAGTATCAGGATATAAAAAATATAAAAATACCTTACAAATATAAAATATTACTTAAAAATACTATTAATAAAAGTGAAAATGTATCAGTAATCAAAAAAGAAGATATTAAAGAAAGATATGAACAAAAAAAATATTTGCAGGAAGGCTTAAACAAAGGTACAGTAATCAATATGAAAAAAGCAATGGATATATTGAATGTAGGGGTAGATACTTTTCATAAAATTGTAGAAAATGGTTTTCTTAGTAATATTAAATATGATGAACAATTGAGAATGAATTTGAATTGGAATTTATATAAAGTAGAAGATGTTAATAAGATACTCAAATTACAAAAAGAGTTTTATAAAATATATATTGATTTAAAGCATGTATCTATTAAATATAATCATAACTTGAAAATTAAAAATGCTAAATTAACTATTTTCAATGCACCTATATATACGTTGACTAAAGATAGAGTTGCATCAATTTCAGCAATAAAAGGGGTATTAAGTATAGAGGAAGTTGAAAAATTTATACATAGAATGGAATTTGACAAGTTAGATGGAGATTTTGTTGGAATAACTAATTTTGAAACTTTTGAGTATAGACTATATAGCTCGTTAAAATGGAATGGGTTTGATAGAGAATCAGTATATACTGAAAAGAATTGGATGGAATATATTAAAAACTTATTAAATAATACTGTTTCTGGAGGTTCAGTATTATCATCAAGAATTAATTTATTTATAAGAACAACATTTGATTTGATAAATCTATTAGAGAAAAATATGAAAAAGGAGATATATTCTCTTACATCAAGTGAAATCAATTTGGCATTCAGATATATTGGTAAGTCAAGGAAGTTGGTTCTTTATGATTTTTTAAAGTTAATAAATACGGATATAATATCATGTAAGCGAGAAAATAATAGGTGTTTTAAAATAGCAGAGGTAACCCATCCAAAGTCCAAAGATAATAATGAAAATAGCATCAAAAAAGATGTACCTGAAACTTATGATTTTGATGAATATGCACAGGTTTATAATTACTGTATTGATGTTAATTTACATGTAAAGAATGCTATAAAAGAGATACAAAAAGACAGTACAGCAAAATATCTGTCGACTTGGTTATACGTTATGCTACATTTAAATAATGCTTGGAGAAGTGGAGATGTGAATAACTTCCCTAAGATAGATATTTATGATATTTTGAATGAAAACAATATTAATGATGTAGAATGGTTTATAGGAAATACTATTAACTTACCAATTGCAAGAAAAATTATATCGAGAATTTTACAGTGGGAATTTATTATTTCGAAAACACAAATAAAAGGAGCCTTTTTTTGTAGTGATATTTTAGCGCCGGCATTAGCAACGGCCATATCGTTATTAAGTTTAGTACATAAAAAAATAGTTTTTTCAGAACAAATTAATTTAATGATCTTTGGAACTAAGCATAATGGTATAAATACTCAACATATAAATAAATTTTTTAGCCAACTAAGAATAAATAATTTTAAATTTGGGTCTAGAAAATTTAATAAAAGTGTTATGACATATATATATTATATTGCAAACTTATCAGGTGGTGAAAAAGGACTTATTTATGCACAAAAATTAAGAGCACATATAAGCGAAAGTAGTACGTTACATTATATAAATGTAAATCTGGAAGAATTGGACAATATTAGCGAACAGTTATTTGCACGAGGAGAATTTGGATTTATACCTAGCTTATTAATACAAAAAATAAATGGTAAAAATTTATCATTTGATGATATAACACGTGAAGTTTCTAGGTTAAATAGTACTTTCGGCAGCTTAGTAAAAATTAATTCTACTTTAGGTTTCTTGAATAAGATACGTAAGGAAAGAGAGAAAGTTATAAATCTTATATCACAAAGTAGCTTAAACGAATGCCAAAGCTATCTAATTAACATATTTACAAATAATATGCCTTCAAAATGTGGATCAGAAATTCAGTGTTTATCTAGTTTAGAAGGGTGCTTAAGAAATGATTTAATAAGTTGTTTTGAATGTCCCTACCATATACCAACAATATATGCTATATCATTACTATATGATAACATTATAGCTGATATAGAAAACTATCACTCAAGCAATAATATACCGTTTAAAATTAAATTGGCGTTAGGTATTGAAAAAAAGAAGTTAGTACTACTTGAAGCAATAAAAAAATTTGGTAAGGAATATGTTTACTCTTGTTTAGATATTGAAAGAGAAGAGTTTATTATGACAATGGCTTCAATTTCAAATTGGAAAAATCTAAGAAGAATTACTTAGTTTAAATATAATTAGTGTGAGGTTAATATGGAGGTAAAAGGATTAATAGATGTTAATTTAATTGACGAGGAAATAATACCAATTGATGAGTACAAAAAAAAATATAGTGACTGGTTATTAAATAGTAATTTGTTAAGAGAAAAAAGTATGTCATATAATTCAGAAGCTACTTTTGAATCAAATGTATGGATTTTTTTTTCTGATATACAGAGGCAGCATTTGAATTTTAATTTTAAATTATTAGATGATCTTATAAAGTTTAAATTAATGGAAAATGATGATGTGATTTTATTTAAGTGTTTTCTGACTAAATGTTTAATGTCTGATGATGCACTATACACGGTAAAAGCAAAGTTTAAAACCATTATTTCATTTATTTTGTTAAGCAATAATTTTAATAAAGATATGATAAATAATAAAAAAGGTAATATATTTTATACATTTTTTAAAAATAAAGAAAATATTCAAGGATATTTATTTCAATACTTAGATTTTCTGGATGTTATTAGGGCCGCTAGGGACGAACATTATATAGTCTTAGGGTTAACGAATGGCACACGTTCTAATAGAGATAATAATCGTAGGGTATTACCCTGCAACAAAGATATTATTGCTTTTGATTATTATTTGAAGAAATTCTTTTCAGAAGAAGACAATAAAAATCTCAAAAACTATTTTATGCCAATTTTATTATGGTGGAAAATAACAAATGTTTTACCATTAAGGAGTAGTGAATTTGCAAATCAGTTAAAAAGGGATTGTTTAGTAGAAGAAGACGGTAAATATTATTTAAGAATAAATAGGATTAAAGTTGCTAGAACGAAAAGACTAGACAGGAATGATGCTAAAATTCCATTATTAAAAAAGATTAGGGTTAGTAAGCAAATAAACGATTTAATCTTGGAGTACTTACAGATTATAGATTTTGATAATGATTCAGATACGCTATTATCATATAAGGCGTGTGTATATTTTAGAAATGAGTATTATAAATCATTGCGTGGTAATAAGAACTTAGCAATTACTCGAAATTCAAATTTGTTAAAAGATTCATTTAGTTCAAATTTGCTAGAAGGCATTTTAAATAATTTCTATCAAATGATAATAAGAGATAAGTATTTTGACACTAGTATTAAAGATAAAATATCATTAGGCGATACAAGGCATCTTGCTTTTTGCTCACTTCTTTTACAAGGAATTTCCCCAATCGAGATAGCAATGTTAGGGGGACATACAACACTACTATCCCAAAATCATTATATTGGACATACATCATATTATATCGACAATGAGATTGTTAATTATTTTAGCAACAATATGTTAAATAATAGTAAGTCAGATAAAGAGCTGAAATATATTATTTTCAATAAAACTATTTTACCGCAAGGGGAGATTAAAGACGATAGACTTACGGAGGACAAAGTTGGATATTGTATGATGGATTTTAACAATGATGATATATGTGATGATGTATTATCATGTATATATTGTTCAAAATGGTGGTGTGAACCAACAAATGAGAGCTACATAAAAATAAAAAAATATATTGAAAATAGTTGCATTTCACCGCTAGAAAAATCAATAAAGGAAGAGGAAAAATTTCTGGAAAGGTTATTAAGACAAGCTAAAGTGATTAATGTTAATGGTATATTAGAAATTGAACAGAATGGTAATAAAAAAATAAAACAAAGTATTTTAAACATTAGAAATGATGCAGATAAAGTTATACTTTTTAAGAAATCGTTATTTGAAAGATATGGTGAATTTGAAGACGTATCTAAGGAGGGATATATATGGCAAGAAGAAAAAGAAAAATAGATAATCAAGAGGTAAAAGAAATAATAAATCTTAAATTGCAAGAATTAAATGGCGATAAAAGTAAGCTTACTTATAATTCAGTTTATAAATTTAATCAGAATATCAGCAATAATGAACAATATAAACGTAATAATGGAGAGGCATTTAACAGCTATGGTTACGATTTTTGGGCTGGATCATATAAAGGCCAAGATTATTACGGAAAAGAGCAAATAGATAAATTAAAGAGTGAGATAAATCCTATTATTGCTGGAGAAAGTTTTGAATTAGAAATACAAGATATTATAGTCTTAGTGGATAAATATAGAAATAATTCAGGTTTATTAACAAAAAAATTAATACATTGTTTTGAATCAGATAGAAAAAAAATTTCAATATTAAAAAATGAAAATACAAAATTAAAAAATAAATTAAAAAAAGCACAACTGGATTTAAAGCTATTTGAACAAGGGTTTGCTTCAATGTTCTATAATAGTTCATTAGTTGATAATTCATTGATAGATGTGATTAGTTTGACCAAATCATCAGATAGATATGTTTATGATGAATTGAAAAATATGTTTAATAATGAAGAAGATAGATTACAAAAAATTTTTGATAATGAAAGTAATGACAAAATCATTAACCGTAGTGTAATTAATATTGATGATAAGAAAAAGGAACTTATTGATAACGAAATAAAAAAAATAGAGGATATGGGATTTTAAAATAGAAAAGCATAATTTTTTGTTTAACCTTTTATAAAGAATGCTAAATAAGAGTATAAGAGAATAGTTTGATCTAAGCAATGGAAGTTTTGAAATATTTACAGAAAGATGCATACAAAGATTTATGAAACCAAAATCTCTGTATGCAAATAAAACAACTTACATATAACTAACTATTTCATAGATTTAGACTTATATTATAGTTTGTATTGTTCAGGATTCAAGATATTAATTTGTTGCAAAAATTTTCTGTTTCTTTTTTCGAGAACTTTTACAAGTTTACCTTCATCTGGCGCAACATCCATTTGATATACTGTATTAAATTTACTAGTTATATGAATATTTGTAATAGGAGGTGCAACGACTAACCATTGGATTTTTAAAAGCTCTAAAAGGCTGAAAACTGCTTCGACTAACTCTGGAGCTGACATAGTTCCGAAAGGATTATCAGAAACTAGAAATAACCAACTGTGATCATCTGCTCGTTGTCTCATAAGCATAGATAGTATAATGAGCTGTGCCATCAGAGTTTGCCCGCCGCTCTTAGTTGATGAAGTAGAACTACCATTATTAATAACTTCCCACTCTTTGTAGTAGCTGTCATCTGGAATTCCTCTAAGAAGAGGGCCTTCAATGGTTGGAATATGAATTTTGAGTTTTGGATATTCCCCAAGAATGTGAAGAACTATGACTGACATATTTATGCTTTTTGACAGTTGCTTAGCGGTTAAGTTATCTACATCAGGGTTCTTTTTTATAATCTTTTCAATCATATCAAGACAAAACTGTTTTACCTGGAAGCGAAAATCATCAATTTTCTGAGGGAAAGAATGATATTTTTCTATCTTTATCAAAGGAAATATTATACCGCTCCAGTTACGTATTTTCATTTTATTCTCTAGATCATCAATACAATTACATATTTCCAAGACTCTTCTTGCGACACGTTCCACCCAGAAGTTCACTGCCTCATCAGCCTTCTTTTTTTGTTCGTTTTCCTGTTCCAGATTATACTTAGCCCAATTATTATAATTTTGTATACTCTTAATGGCCTGCTCATAATCCCAATCCTTTAACCTAATCAAGAAATTTATTATAGCATCTTTAAAATTTAACGGTAGACTATTATTTGAATTAATATAATTTTCAATACGATTTATTTGAACTACTAATTCGTATTTCTTAGCATCATGTTTTTTCATTGCATTATCATAATGCATAACCCAGTCTTCATAGTATTTGGAAGGGTCCTGCAGTAAGGTGTTTCTTTCTTCATTAGTTAATAGGGTATCTTTAGAGGAGCTAGTGATGTGTAATGCACTGAAATTTACCAAAAGTCCATAAATTTTCTTTATTTCTATATCTAAATAATCAATATTCTTCCTTAATGTCTTTTGATCATTAATCGTATCTTTCTTAAGTATCCTAATTTTCTCTCTTTCACCATCAATATCAGCTATTTCAAATTTAACCGCGCCATATTCAGGATAATCTTCTGTTAATTCATCTTTAATCTTTATAACATTTAATCCAACGTCAGAACGCTGTTTGTTATTATTAGAAATATTTGTATTCAGGATAAAAATATTATTTTCAAGATTTCTAACTTTAATATCGAGGTCGTTTGAAATTTTATCTAATACCTGTAAGTCATCTATAGGTTCTGCTGAATCATGCCAATTTAGGCAATTTAGAGTTTCTAGCTTTTCCTGATATTTTGCTAGTTCATTATTTAAAGATTTTAAACTAGATATATAGTTGCCAATTATTGAGTTTCTGTTACTTTTTTCAATTAATAAATTCTTATATATTGTTAACTTTTCATAGTGAACCTTATCAATGGAATTTCCAAAGGATATCAATTTTAAATAATTATCCTCAGAAAAGTCATTTACAATAATGGGAGTAGGAAAACTTATATCACCTAATAAGCTCAATAAATCATTAAAATCTTGTTTTGCAAATCTTAACCATTTAGAGAAAGCATTCTTATTACTTTGATACTGTTCATTAAGTATTTTTGATTCATTTTGTAATTTAGCTAACCTATTCGTACTTTTTTCTAATCTTGTATTAAAATCAGCTAGTTCTTGATTATATTTTAGATAGGTTTCACATTCTTCTTTCCATTGATGTAGATATGTTACTTGCTCATGTTTTATATTTAATTCAGTACTTAATTTTATGATAGCATTTCCAAAAGAAGTGATATTGAGTCTAGCTTCTTTTAGATTGCAGTTCAATGTTTGCCTTTTGATTATTAGGTCTTGAATAAGCTGATTTAGATCCGCAATTTCTTTTTCTAATTCTCTGGATAATTTATTAGCGAAAATTATATCTACACTGCTTAAAAGGCTATCTATTTTAGCTAGCAACTGTTTCTTTTCATCAATTTCGAAAAGTATATCATCAAATTTTTTTTTGATATTCGTATTTCTTTTATTAAACTCATATTCATCAGTAATTAATTCGAATGTTTTATCAATGGGAATATAATCAATCTCAGATATTTTCTGCAGTGATGGATTTATGGTATTGTATCCAATTAGTTTACTGGCTTTGAGTCCATCAACAAGGATAATCATGCTAGAGAACAACTCTTCTCTTAAAAAACTTAAATCAACGTTCTCAAACTCCTCTTTAAGAATAACAACACTAAATGGCAAAGCAGGATTTCTTTTTAAATTAAAAATCTGTTCTTCGTGGTTGCATTGTTTAAGAAAATAAGTTCCATACATATTAGGTATTTGATTTTCGTCCAATAGTTTCTTTAATTTTACAAGATCTTTATTAGCAACATATATGTTCGAAGATTTTCCTTCATCAATAAGATTCATCTCAATTTCTAATTCTAAAAGTTTGCGATTATACTTATTAAGTTTTTCCTCTTGCTCTTCTTTTAGTAAAGTTATTTTATTTTTTAGAATTTCATAGTCTGAACGGGAATAGATATCTTCTATATTTTCTTTTAAAAGTGAACTTGCATTTCTGATAATCTCATTCTCTTTTTCAATATTTTTTTTCAATTTATCTGATAATATTAAAGTAAACTCTTGATTGGAAATTATCTTGTTGTCTAAAGATCCTAAATCATTTTGAATATTTTCAATGTCCGCATGACTTTGTTTAATTTTTTCATTATTATCAGCTATAGCATCATTGTAGGTTGCACAATGTGACTCATAAGCGAATATCACATCATCTAGGAATGACCTGGCCTTTTCACCAAAGAGTTTGATAACAGTTTCTTGCTTATTTAAATGATTAGTAATTTTTTCGTTTAATCTATTAATAGAGTTGTCAATTTCTCTATTTAATATATCCTCGGTGTTAATTGAATCATTAATTGTATTAATATTATTAGTATAAGATATATCCATACGGTAATTCAATGTAACTTTACTTTTCCAATTTTCTTTGATAGATTCCCAGTTATCTTGAAAATATATTTTTATTTCAGCTAATTTTTGTTTTAGCTCATCGAGATCATAATTTTTTTCTAAAAGATCAAGATTAAACTGAATCTCATGTATTTTGCCTGAGCATAAATGGGCCTTTTTTAAAAGCAGATTTATTTTAGATGTCCTCAATTCAGATTTTGTAGTTTCAAGCAGTTGCTCTATGGAATCAAATTCTGCTGATAAATCATGATATTGTTTATCCAACGAGTCTGTTTTTTTTAATTCTTCAATATATCTTAAGTTCTGCTTACGCCATTCTAGTCTATTTATATCTTTTGAAAGTTTATTATAATCATCCATTTTTATAGACTTATAATTAAGTTTTTCCTGATGTATAGTATTCAGCGCAGTGTAAATTTCCTTACCCTTATCCTTAAAGTATTTTTCGGATTTTTGCAATTCATATGTGTACTCATACATATTGATTAGAGGGGAGGTGAATTCATCTAACTCTTCTATACTTCTAATAGTTGATAGGAGAATAGGTAGTTCTTTAGCAACTTTTAATGTCTCTAAAAATGAAGTTGTTATATTAGAGATATTATTCTCATTATCATGGTCAATATCTTCTATTTTATTATTTATTGTTGGTATAATTTTGTCATGAAATAAGCCAATGTTATCAGTGGAGCCTTTAAAGAAACCAGAAATATTACCTTCACATATATTTAAGGTTTTCATAAGGGAAATAGACTGCTGGTCTAACCCATTCTCTTCAAGAAGCTGAATGTAATCATTCTTTCGATTACTGGTATATAGTTCGATTTCTGAATTAGTGGAAAGAAATTTTTTCCACTCGTTTAGTGGTAGGGATTCTTGAGTGCTTTCATCCCAGAGTGGTAGTTGATAAATATCATAGTTGCTGTCTACAGTATATATTTTACTGAAGAGAATATAATCAAGTTCAATAAGGAGCTCTTTTTCTACAAAGTGTTGATGATGGCTGGCCTTTGGGCAAATAGAGATACCGATCATCATTTTCTTAGTATCAGAAATTTGCCATTCTTCTATAATATGTAGAGTATATTCAACGGGTTTTCCTGATGAATTGTGAAAAAAATGTATAACTTTATTTTTATGATCTTTCCAACTGGCCAGTGGATCAAGAGGTTGAAATATAGATTGCAGAAATACTCCTTTTCCTCCTCCATTTCTAAGTGTATATAGAGCATGCATTGGAATACCAGAGCCATCATTAATGGGAACAGTATAGTCATACCTCTGATCTCCAGTTTTTATTTTACATCCATCATATTGTAGTCCTACTATCCAAACTTTTGCTAGTCTTGCTTCCATTTATATAGCCACCTCATTAGTATTTTTCGCTTGATTTATTAAGGATTTCATTAATTCATATCTATCCTGATATTTACCAAGATTTCCAAAGCGGGCTTGTAGTCGCTCATAGAACACAACTGTAGGTGTAACAATAGATGTTTGAGATAACCTTCTAGTAAACACCATTTTATCTTTCTCTAGTATTTTCATTGCGGCATCTATTACGCCAAACTTTGTATCTTTAGAATATCGCACTTTCCCATTTATTGATTTATTATAATGAAGTAATTTCCATTTATTGTGCAAATCTTTTATGGCTAAAGACCATTCAATAGAAAATTTACCATCATTTTTATCATCTATTGTTTTCCAATAATTTAGAATTTTAGTAGTCAATTCTTCTAATTGTTGATATGTTATACCTTCATTTTCCCAACTGATTTTAGTGGACATACTTGTATCCGCTTCAGAAAATAATATTAGGCAAATTAAACCTATTAAGTAGAGATCAATTTTAGATTCATAGGTCTTTATATACTTTTTTAGATCTGTAATTGATGAAGCAAAGACTGAACCATAAGGATTAGACAGCATATGAAGATACTTTTCTTTCTTAGTAATTTTAACTCCTGCCGAATTAGCAAGGGAATTAACGTAATGCCGTACTTCATCAGAGTCAATGTAGGAAATTACCAAAAAGTCATCACAAGGTAGGTAACCCTTATCAAGTAGTTTGAAGAATAAATCTCCGGATATTTTTTCTATTTCATTTTGTGTCATTGTAGTCCACATCCTTTAGATATAAATTATATTTACTTATATTTATATTTCCTTGAATAAATAAGTCATCATCCTTTAATATGTAGGATGAGATTTCTTTATTTAGCAATTTAAGAAAAACTTGATTTTTTTCAATGAGTTTTCTGATTAAAATAATTCTATCATCTATAGTATCGTTTAAAGTTTCTTTTGTAATTATAAATGGTTCTTCCATAGAACTAAAAGACACCCAAAAATCGAGAGCTTCTCTATTTCTAATCCATGAAACGAAAACATCTTCATCTGAATTCTTAAGCCATTCGATAGAAACATGATTTGTAGATAGCAATTTTAAAAAAACAGGTTCCCAAAGTTCTATAATTCTATCCCAATCCAAAGTAATAGGCTTAAGTTCGCTATTAGTTATTTTCTTATCATTATCGGCAAATACGCTGTCACGGGTTGATAGGTGATGCTCTGACAGGCACCATTCCAGCGGAAATAATAATGGCTTTTTGGGAGAGAGAACCAATTCAACCATTTTCAGCATATCATCAGGGCTATCAAATCCGTAAGGGAGGATAGATTCTTCCCAAATAGTTTTGCGGAAGGAACTTCCTAAAACCATCCACATACAACTAAATTCTGTGTTTAATATTTGAAATTCTAATCGTATGTTTTCAATAACAATTTTAGCCAGCTTATCATGAAGGTTTCGGGTTTTATAAATTCTTTTTTCCAATTGAAGGTAAAGAGAGCGATGCTCTTCTATATAATCTAACTTAATAAGAATGCGATTCATTTGAACATACCTTTCAAGTTCATTTTTAAACTGTTCTTTTACTTCAGAAAGCTGATTTCCCCATTGAGTTTTATTATATATAATTGCCTGCTTTGGATTTCTAATTAATTCTTCTTTATGTGCATATTCAGAAGTGATTAATTTTCTTACTCTGAAATCTAGAGCATCCATCATACGTAGTGCACTTTTAAGATTGCCTTTTTTAATAAGTAGTTCTGCTACAAGTTGCTGTATTGATATATCCATTTCTTCAAGAATTTCATGTGTCTTTAATACTACTTCCTGAGCTTCAGGGGATAGCTTGTAAATTTGTAATCCAGATTCTAAGTCACTTACATCTCTATCAATTTCAAAGTATTGAAATTGATATGATTGCCATTTATCAGTTTTATCATCAAAATATAGTTCTTCAAAAGCAAAAGTATATTTCCTGCTACCACTCCAAAAAAGACTGTCAACAATCTTTTCACACTCAGAAATACTTGATTGTAAATGGAAAGCAGAACATATCTTTAAAGTGGAGACAATAAGATCATCTCGGCTACGAGAAAGATCATCATACAATTCTTGATAGAATACTTTAACTAAAAGTGTAAAGCAAATAGATTTACAATATGGAAGAAGACTACCAAATTCAGCACCTGTACCTAATAGGCAAGTTGGAAGCAAATTTTTCTGCCTTTTACCGATATCTTCAATTGAAGATTCCAATGATTTATCAAGCATTATTTAGCAATCCTTTCTTTATTAAAGTTTCAAAGTTTATAAATTCTTGAGGTATTCTCATTTTATTAAACCAAAGAGATTTTATGATTGAGAAGGCATATGGATATTCAAAAAATTCACACTCAATCTCGCTTAGAATTGAATCAATCTTTCTTTGATTAGTAGAAATACACTTTGAATATTCTAGTCCTTGTGAAGTAAGAAAATCATAAAAATTTGCAGCAATGATAATATTCAAATTTTTATTCTTTTTCTTAAGATTATAAAAAATATCAAGTCCTTCAGAATCTATATCGCCAGCATAACGAATATTTAATTTCTCTGGGTGAGGCACAATATCATACAGGTAATCTATAGTACCCTCAATTTTACGCCCAGCTCCCCAAATGAGAATGTTTGGCTTTAGGCCAAGATTCCAATTAAGATTATTTTTTAATATGTTTTTTAGTGTATGATAAGTTGCAAGCCCTTCAATTATAAGAACCTCATGCATCTGATTAATTGGAATGTCATAGCTGATCCAAAAATCAAATGGTTCCCTGACAACTTCGCAATTTAAATCCTTGTATGACAGATTGAGTTTGTTCAATAGAAATTTTCCATCGCTAGAAGATAAGAACTTTTCAGGTTCATTGTTTAAATAGGCAGATATATCATTAAATATTAATAAGGAACGTTCTTCACGAACTAGAATATAATCTGAAGTAGCATCTTTTAGATATTTATATAGACACTCTAATTTTTTAAGCTCTTCAAGAGTCTGATATTTTTTATTACGAATATAAAATGAAATATCTAACTGAGTTGATAACTTAGCTATAGTCTCTGAATTCCATTCATTTATAGTATATTTAGGTTCAATCCACCAATATTTTTTTAGAAATGGTTTTTTACCATTAGTTTTTTTGCAGGAAGTAAGTGGTGATATTATATTTAACATCTCAAGGGTATTGATACATTCGCAAAAGCTCCTATATCCACCATGAGAGTTATAATTTTCACTAGATCCAAATATCTCAAAAATCTTTTGCTCAAGGTTTTCAATATCTATCTTTTTCTTGCGATTACCTTGGGTTTCTTGATAAATGCTTATTTCATTCTTAATAGTATCAATTAAATTAACCATAATTGCATTCACCTCTTTTATATTATTTACAATCAAAGTGAAAATAATACTAAAATGGAATGAATATGTAGAATTTAATATGAATAAATCAATATATTAGGTAATGTAAGGATTATTATGTTATAATTATATGAATTAGATATTATAGGTAAATGCGATTTCGCTATACTGATTAAAGCATGGTCATAGGGGGAATATATAAGTTATGAAGGAATTTTGTATAGTACACTTATCTGACTTACATATAGATAGTACTGAAGATCCTAATCTTGTACTAGTAAGAGAAGGTTTAAAGGAAGATTTGGCAAAGGTTGTAGCTAAAAATAATTTAGAAATAGATGCATTGGCAATTACAGGGGATGTAGTCAACAGAGGAAATATTAAAGCATATGATATAGCGAAAAATGCTATATCTGATATAATGAAAGATTTAGGAATCGGAAAAGAAAAGTTAGTTATAGTTCCAGGTAATCATGATATACCAAGAGATGAGATTAGAAAAATGATGCTAGATAATATTAAGGCGGAGGATTTAAGTCAAATTGATTTTAAAGATAAGTATTGGACACATTTTAAAATTGGATTTGAAGCATATAATAATTTTGCGAATGATATGATGTCAGATACTAAGTATACTGAAGAAGGTTTTGGAGTTAAGGAATTTGTAAAAAGTGACATTAAAGTAAGATGTATAATGCTAAATACAGCATGGACTACTGTAGGAAGTACTGATTATAATAATTTGATAATTGGCCGTTGGCAACTTGAATCTATTAAGAATCATTTAAATTTAGATGACAAGCAGGACCTTACCATAGCATTTAGTCATCATCCATTAAATTGGCTTAAAACAGAGGAACAAGAATTAGCTGATGATTATTTAACAAATAAAAGAAAAATAGGTACGGATGTTCTTATACATGGACATATACATGATGCTAAACTACGGACGGAGAGCACTCCTGATGCTACATTGGTAAAACTAGTTTCAGGCATAGGGTATCCAGAAAAAGAAAATAGGGAAAGTGGACAACCTAAAATAGAAAAATGTAGATATTCTATTTATAAATTTAATGTTGATGAAAATATAATTGAATGTTGGTGTAGAATTTCTAATAAAAACGGAAAGTTCAATCCAGACACTACACTCTATTCAACTTGTGATGATGATGGAAAATATGTATTACCAATAAAACAAAATTTTAGTTTTAAGGACATACAGGAGGAAACGTCTGTTGATATTGAAATAGATCCTGTACCAGTAACAGCTGGATGGATTGGAAGAGATAATGAATTTAAGAAGTTATTGGATGACCAATTTGCGGTTGCAGTAATATCAGGCGTAGGAGGTCAAGGTAAATCAGCCTTAGCAGCTGAATTTTTAAGAAGATATGCCAAAGGTCCAAATAGAAAGTTCGATATGGGGTTATGGGTAGATTGCAGAGAATTACCTGCAACCATTCATCTAAAGTTAGTAGAGCTAATGGAAGTTCTATCCAATGGCAAGGAATCAGTCTCTTTATATAAGGATGAAAAAATAGAAGATACAATTAAAAGATTTTATTGCTATTTAAAGAGGAATAAAATTTTAGTTGTATTTGACAATATAGATGCATATGTAGATATTATAAATCAGCAAATAGTTAATGAATTAGCACAAGTAGTAGAAATGTCACTTGAAAAAGAGCACAATAGTTTGGTTATGCTGACCTGCAGAATACCTATTTCGGATAATAGAGCAAATTTTCTGCCTATAAACCTAAATGGGTTGATAGAAAATGATGGGATACAATTTTTTAAAAAGAGAAATATAAAGGTTGAAACAAGCGAGGATATAGAATATTGTAAAAAAATAATTAGTTATACAAAGGGGCACCCTTGGTGGTTGGGGCTTATTGCTGGTCAAATACAAGTTAATACACTTAGTCTAAAGCAATGTTTTGATCAACTTAGTGGGGATAGTTTGGGAAAAAACGCTAAAGTTAAAGGATATTTTGAAAGTATCTGGGCAGGATTAAATAGTAAAATAAATAAGATGTGCCAAAATATTGTTAGACATTTAGTAGAATCACCAAAACCGTTAAGTGAAAATCAAATTAAGATTATAATGAATAATGAATCGAACTTTAAAGATATACAGAAAGCCATAGTTAGAATTAGGAGCCTAGGATTATTAGAATGGCATCAAGATAGAAATGATATGTTATATCAAGTTCATCCATTAGTTAGGGAATTCATACATGGCAGTTATTCAGTTGATAGACAAAAGCCTTTTGTATGTAAAATACTATACTTATTTTTAAAGCCAGAGCTAGTAGATATGTTATTCTATGATAGAAATAAATTTGAAGCTCAGTTTGTGGAAAAAAATTACAGCAAAGAATTAGTGGATTCGATTGATACATGTCTAAATTCTAGAAATTACGTGGAAGCACTTGAACTTATGTGTAAGGCTCATAACTTATTAAAAAATGACGGATATCATTTGGAATTAGTTTCATTAGGTAGAAGGATACTGGATGAAATAGATTGGAAGAAAGAAGAAATTGCAATAGTGCAGAATAAGGCCTTTTTTTTAACAAATTTAATAGATGTACTCTCATTATTAGGAAATAAAGATGAAATGTATAACTATTTGCAAAGATATGAAGGCCTTGTAAGCAATAACACACTTCCACATACATTATATTTATCTGTTTCGATATTTGTCTTATGGAGAGTTGAAGATTACCAGAAGGCATTCCAATATCTTAAAGAATATGATAGTATAGTGCAAAACTGCCAAAGTCCATGGGAACATCATGATACAAAATATACTCGTGCGTTGTTATTGAGAGATACAGGCAACTATGAGAAGGCACTAACCATTTTCAACGGAAGAAGTGAGAGTGGCGACAAGTATGGAAATATAGGAAGATGCTATCAAAAAATGGGAGATGAGAATAAAGCTATTAAATGTTATAAAAAATCTCTGCAGTTATTAGAAGGTGACGAGACGTTAACCTCAAATTACAATAGAGGATATGCTTTATTTTGGACAGCTGAGATCATGTATGATTTGAATAATATATATGATAGTTGTATATTTTTATATTTAGCAAAAAAGATATGGAAAAAGTTTGCGCCAGGTCTATTATCAAGCTTAGAAAATTTAGAAAGTAAAATAGCGCAACATAACTTGGTGATTAATGACATAGAAGGTGAATCAAGGAATGTGTGGAATAATTTTATCAATCAAGAAGAAGTTGTAGCTCAAAACTAATATTAAGTATAAGGGGTGTCACATAGCGGATTAAAATCCGTCATGCGACAGCCTCTTTTATTATGTTCAGAATTATATCAAAAATAGCATGTAGCTTTAACAGATCTTAATAATTTAAATTAAAAATCTATCTTATTCATAATAATTCTATAATATATAATTTAAAAAGTTATAGAATTAGTGTATACATGTTTATTAATGCGGATAATGATTATTTCTATAATAATATACATCCACATAATAGCGAATATAGCACTATTCACTGTAAATCAGCAAGGGAAGTTTATATAAGATTAGAAAATATGGGGATCAAACCATATCTATTGAGTGATGCGCTAGTTGGAATAATATCACAAAGATTAGTTAAGATTTTATGTGATGATTGTAAGAATATAGATGATGAAAATTCAGTGAATGGAAAGATATTATATAAAAAATGTGGCTGTAAAATGTGTAATTATTCAGGGTATGCAGGAAGACAAATAATCAGTTCGGTTCACTTCTTACAGGACAATAGTGAAAAAAGGATGATGGATTTATATAAGGATAGCAAATACCTATCAAATGAAAATATGAAGAAAGATTTGGAAGAACTATTACTTCAAGGAAAGATATCTAATAGTGATTATATAGAATTTATAGAAGGGGAAAGATTGAATGAATAGTAATGATTCGGAAAATTCAACTTATAGAGGATTTAAAAATATAACATATTTTAGCTTTAAAAAAGGGATGAAGATTAAGCATAAAACAAATGAAAAACAGCTGGCATTAATATCAGGAAGTTTAGCACAGATTTATAAAGATGGAATAAGAATAACTGAAGCATTAGATTTAGTGGCTGATATATTATCAAGTAAGATCTATAAGGATAGTTTATATGGAGTTTTAGAGTTAATAAAACAAGGCAGTAGTTTGTCGCAAGGATTTTCAGAGTTTAAAGACTTATATCCAGAATTCTTCATAGGAATTATTTCAATTGGCGAGAATACGGGAAAACTATATGAGGTGTTAAAGGGATTAAGTATCTATTATGATAAATCGATATTTATTAAGAAAGAAATCCAAAATGCATGTATTTATCCGGTGTTTGTATTTATTTCAATGATATTACTTAGTATATTTTTGGTAAATGAAGTGATTCCGAATTTCTTTGAAATTTATAAATCTATGAATATTAAATTACCAAAAGGTTGCCAAGTCATATATGATATGAGCATTACTTTTAAGGACAATCATCTATTTACTAGTGTGGCAATTTTTTCTTGGAGTGTAATATTAATAATTTTAGCAAAGTGTTTATCTAATCAAATTAGCATAAACAGGCTAACGAAAATAAGTATAGTAAGATCTTTCTTTGAGTATATAATGGTATTACTTTTTTCTATAATAACAAGTACTGGAATAAACATTTCACAGGCTCTTAAATATTGTGAAAATAGTATGAGTTTTATCTATTTACGAAATAAAATTACTGAAATAAATTCAAATATTATAAGCGGGGAAACTCTAACTGAGTCGTTGGAGAAAAGTGGAGTCTTTTCAAAATATGCGTTAGCTATTGTAAGGATTAGAGAGGAAGGTGGAACAATAGAAGAAGGTTTTAAAGAATTAGCAAATACTCTAGAATATAGACTTAATGAGAAAATACAAAAATATTTAAAAATGATAAACCCGATTTTCATAATTATGATGGCAAGCTTCATAACTCTATTTCTACTGATATTTGTCCTTCCGTTGTTTAATAATCTTCAGGGTGGAATAAGAAAATGAGAAGCGATGGATTTACTTTAATAGAAACTATGGTAAGTGTTTTTATAATAACAATTTTACTTAGTGTAGGAATATCATTAAGTAAATTTGCTCGAAATGTATCAAAAAATATGGACAATTCGGAATATATTTATGAGATTCAAAATTTACTTTCATATGGCAAAGCGGTTTGTAGAGAAAAGAATAACTATGGAAAAATAACTGTAAATGCAAGTAAAAATGAAATTAAATTTATAGATGGATGGGATAGTATAGATAAGACTGTATGTATTCCGAAAGAAATAAAAATCATTAGTGGAGATATAAATATATTGGTAACGCCAGATGGGAAAATATCTAGGGGGAATACAATAAAGATAATAGATAATTGCGGTGTAAAGCAGGATATAACGATAGGCGTTGGAGTGGATTTGATTAGTATAAAGAATGGTGAAGCAATATGAAAAAGCAGGGCAGTATATTAATTGAAACATTAGCGTCTGCAATGATTTTAACTTTGACTGTTACATTTATTATAAGTACGAGCATAGAAAATTCTAATATACTAAGGGAAAGAATTTTACAAGAAGAAGTCGATAGGGCAATAAGTAATTTGGAAAATGAATTAAAATACAATACATCAAATGAAGAAATGCATGAAATGTTAGAAAATAAAATTGGATTTAAATATAATGGGGATTTTAGTAGAGAATTAACATATAAAAGTCTAGATGAATTAGAAGATGGTGAAGACATTAAGTTAAACAAAATAAGTGAGGATGACATTGGCTTGAATTTAGAAATAGTAGCTAATATTAAGGTCGGAAAAAATGAAGTGAATGTGGAAAAAAAGTTTACTAAAAGTTGGTGGATGGATGAAGTATAAAATTGGATATGTTTTTAAAAAGAAGAGAGGATTTACTATTATTGAATCATTAGTGTATATTTTTTTAACAACAATGATTTTGGCATCTGGAATAAGTTTGTTTACATCCATGTATAGAGCGTATTTAGAATCAATTCAGTTAAGTATAAAGTATAATAACTATCAAAATTTTTTTATAGATTTAGATAATATTATAAGTGAAGGTGGAATTAAGCAGATAACAGTTAATAATAACCAAATTAAATTTTTAAAGAATGATGAATTCAATAGCATGGATAAAATAATTAAATCTTATGACGGAAAAATTTTTATAAAATATACAAGAAATGATGTTACACAAACAATAAATACTATGCTTGAAGATATAGACAATCTTGAAATTAAGGGAAAAGGAAAATTAATTTATTTTATACTACATGACAAAGATGGGAGGGAATTTATTAAGTGCATTTGAAGAAAAAAGGAACTGTATTAATAAGTACTATGATAGTATTATCCTTAATGAGCATTCTAGGGTGTTTTATGTTTAAAATGATGAAAAACAACAATGAACTAAGCTGTTTATACAATTTTGATAAAGATAGGTATGATTTGAATTCAAATGAGGAGCAAGTGTTAAATAAGTTTATGATAGAGATTAATAGAGAGAAAGTAAATAGTGAGAAACTGAATGAAGATATGTTTTCAGAAAACTTTAATAAAAAAATAGATGATAATATAATCGAATACAATAAAGATAATAATAAACTTCTATTAACAACTTACAAAGAAGATGATGTAATAAGAAAAAGATCAATTATTTACAGTTTTAAGGGGGAAAAAATAATTTTAATTCCAACATATAATTTTGATGACTATAACAAATAGCATCTATGATAATGTGAATAATTATAAAAGCATTTAGACTAAGAGTTTATAAAAGAGGTATTTAATGAGAAAATCAATAATATTTATTAAAAAAAATTATTGCACATATGATGGAAAAAAATATGATTTTAATGAATTTAGAGAATTAAGTAGTTTATTAACTTCAAATATAAAGGTGGTAATACTTCAAGAAGAATTATTTGTGAGCCATTTTGAGAATGCTGTAAGAAGATATAAATTATGCAACTTTGTAGATTCAAAAATTAGAAATGATTTTCCTCAAAATGGAGATATACTATATGATTTTGAGAAAAAGGGAAATGTAATTTCAATATACTCTATAAAGGGGTCTAAGAGAGTTGAAAAAGTAGTGGAGAAGGCAATAAATATAGAAATTAAGCCAATTCAATTTATAATAAAAGATGCTTTGATGAAAATAGTTAGAGATAATAATAGAAATTTTAAAGCACTAATAAAATATGATACATGCTATTATTATGTATCATTTAGGGATAGATTATATCATGATGGATTTGTTTCTGAAAATAAACATATTGTTGAAGAGAAACTTTTAAAGAAAGGTGATCTCGAAGGAATATACGTTGATGACAATACGGTTGATATTATTTCAGACAATAACAAATCTAAGGCTAAAAAAGTGAATATAGGAGAATTTATAAATGAAAATATATACGAAAAACAAAGATTTCATTCCAGAAAGATTTTTTAACAAGGCTGAAATGAACACAATTAGAAAGGAGAATAAAGTAATAATATTATTTTTAATTATTAACTTAATTGCTTTTCCGTTTGTAGTTCAAAATATAAGTGAAACTAAAGAAAGTTCTAAATTAAATAGAAATAGTAACCTAGAAGAAGGTAAGATTAAGTTTGAAGATATTAGCATTTGGGTAAAAAATTTAATGAAAGACAATATTGAAGAGGCACACATAACTAATAATGGCGGGGATATAATAGTAAATAATTTAAGTGATATAGATGAGTTAAGTTCCAATGGTTTTATAGAAATACATGATATGAATTTAAATGATAATGAAAAATATAAACTAGGAGTAAGCTTATATGAATAGACTACTCAAGCATATAATTTTAAGCATAATGATAATATTAGCCTTTACGCAAATACTATGTATAAATAATATAAAAAAAGCTAATAATATCAAAGTATACAATTATCAAAATAAATTTTACGATCATAAAACTTTAAAACAAATTAACAGAGATTTAGATTGCTTAAATGAAAAGAATATTCTTTCTGCTAATGAAAAAGACGGTAAATGGTATGTGAAAATAAAAATATCCGGTAGTAAAGATGATCTATTAAATGAGTTGCCTAAATTAAAAAATTATGATGTGAATAACTATATTATAGATAAAAATAAGGACGAAACCTCTATTATATTAGATATAAGCACTAAGGAAAGTGTTTAAAAGGTTATAAAATTATAAAATTTTACTGGAAAATAATCAGAAAGATTGCAATTATCATTGTCTTTTGATAAAATATGAGTGTTATGTCAACGATTAAGTATATTAGCTTAATATTTGGAAAAAGTTACGCGGTAATTAGGCATATTAAAAAAATAACAAGTCATTATGATAGTCTGTTTTGTATAATACTAAAGTAATATATTTACTGAATAATATATTACTTTGATGTAATGTTGTTTATTTAGTAACAAAAAGAATACAGAACATCTTAGAGGTGTTATTTATTATATGTCTTATTTTATAAATTTGGAGGGATCTTTAATGATAACAGCAGGAGATATAAGAAAAGGAACAACGTTTGAATTGGATGGACAAGTATTTACAGTAGTAGAATTTTTACATGTTAAGCCAGGTAAAGGAGCAGCATTCGTAAGAACTAAACTTAGAAATGTAATTTCAGGTGGAGTTACAGATACAACATTCAACCCAACTACAAAATTACAAGAAGCAGTAATTGAAAGAAAAGAAATGCAATATCTTTATTCAGATGGAGAATTATATTACTTCATGGATCAAGAAACATATGAGCAAATTCCTTTAAACTATGAAAAAGTTGAAGATGCAATAAGATTCTTAAAAGAAAATATGTTTGCAACAATAAAATTCTTTAAAGGTGATGCATTCTCAGTAGAAGCTCCAAACTTTGTTGAATTATTAATAACACAATCTGAACCAGGTGTTAAAGGAAACACTGCTACTAATGCAATGAAACCAGCTACACTTGAAACAGGTGCGATAGTTAATGTTCCTATGTTTGTTAATGAAGGTGATGTTATAAGAGTAGACACTAGAACTGGCGAATACATGGAAAGAGTTTAAGCTATATAGTTGCTAAGCGAGAAGCTTAGCAACTTTATTTTATATTTAATCTCAACATTTTTACAAATAAAGAGAAGGAAGTGAAAAGATATGGAAGAGCTTAGCAAAGAGATTGAAGCTTTAAAAAAGAATTTATCTAAAATAGAAAATAAGGATTATAAAGAATGTTTTGATAATGTATATTCTATTTTAGAAGTTATGAATCAAAGAATAGAAGAGTTGACTGTAAATCAAGAAACATTGGAAGAAAATATTAGATTTATGGATGATGATTTATCAAATATTCAAGATGAACTATTTGAAGAGATGTCTATAGATGAATTAAATGATATCGAAGATGAATATACGGAAATAAACTGTATTCATTGTAATAAACCAATTTTTATTGAACAATCTACCCTAAGCAATAACGAAGAAATTCCATGTCCTTATTGTAAAAAGAATATAAAAGGATAATTAATTATTAAATATATAAATAAAATGGCTATCTTAAAGTTAAATTTAAGATAGCCATTTTTTAATTTACATATTTTTATTATAATTCAGTAATATTTTGGGGAGATATTAAATATTAATTAATTAAGAGAACGATGGAGGAGGCAGTGGAGTTTTGATTGGTGAAGAAGAGATAGTAGGAATTTTTCCAACTAAAATAGGCAATTTACTTAAGGATAGGCTTAATAAGGAACAGGTATATGAGCTTAGAATTAAAATTGGGAAACCAATTTTAGTTTACTCAAAATATGGAGAAAGTATTATTAATTATATTTCTACAAAGGAAGATATGAAAAGTATTATGCAAAAAGTTTCCAATTATTCATTATATGCCTATGAAGAAGATATAAGGCAAGGATTTATAACAATTAAAGGTGGACATAGGATCGGCATAGCTGGTGAATGTGTAATGGAAAAGGGTGAAGTAAAGACTATACGAAATATTTCATCTGTAAATATAAGAATTTGCAGAGAAGTAATTGGATGTTCAAATAAGGTTATGAAATATATTACATCAGCATATAAAGTTTATAATACTATAATAATTTCTCCACCTAAATGTGGAAAGACAACAATTTTACGAGACATAGCTAGAAATATATCAAGTGGAATGCCATCTTTGGGGATTGCTGGTAAGAAGGTGGCGGTGATAGATGAACGAAGTGAAATAGGAGCCTGCTATTTTGGAATTCCTCAAAGCGATTTAGGAATCAGAACAGATGTATTAGATAACTGTTTAAAAAGAGAAGGGTTAATCATGGCAATTAGAAGTCTTTCTCCGGAAGTACTAATTTGCGATGAAATAGGTACTAAGGGAGATGTAGAAGCACTTATTATGGCGTTCAATTCTGGCGTAAATATAATAACAACAATCCATGGTTTTACAATAGAAGATCTATATAAGAGAAGGGTCCTTAGTGACTTATTAGATAATGAGATTTTGGAAAGAGTAATAATATTAAGTAATAGAAATGGTATTGGAACAGTTGAAAATGTGTATAGCATAAAAGGAGGTGAGAGTATGTGCTTAAATTAATTCTTATAGTATGCATATTTATTATAAGCACATATATAGGATTTGCATATGGAGAAACTTTCAAGAAAAGGCAGGAGCAGCTTAAAGAGATATTGAAATCTTTAACAATTCTCCAAAATGATATAGTTTATGGAACAACTCCTTTGCCTGAAGCTTTAGGAAATTTATCACATAAAGTGTGCAAGCCTCTGAGCAATTTTATTGAATTAGTGGTTAATAGATTACTAAAAGGGAATGTAGAAAGCGTATATGAAGCAGCATTAGAGGAGTTTGAAGTGTTGGAAAATGAATTTTATCTTGAACGTGATGACAGAAAGATAATGTCAGATTTTTTTAAGTCTCTTGGAGAATCAGGTGTTTATGGACAAGAAAAAATATTCTTATTGGCGATTGAAGGAATAAAAATAAATCTAAGTGATGCAGAGGAAAATGCAAAGAAGAATACAAAGCTTTATAGATATCTTGGAGTATGTTTGGGAGCAATGATAATCATATTTATGATATGAGGTCATTATAAATAATTTATAATAGCTAAAATAATTATACTAAATAAGGATTGGAGGAAGATAAATGCATGATATAACTATACTTTTTAAAATTGGAGGAGCTGGGATACTTTTAGTAGTATTAGATAAGGTTCTTACTAGCAGTGGAAAAGGTGAGATTGCAGCTATAACAAATATTGCAGGAGTTGTAATAATTCTGCTTATGATAGTTTCGATCATAGGGGATTTATTTAGTACTGTTAAAACTATGTTTGTAATGTAGGGATGCAGATTATGTTAATAGTAAAAATTGTAGGCATAGCGTTTATAACATTATTTATTATGCTATTATTCAAGCAATCTAAAAATGAATTAAATACATTCCTTGTTCTAACTGCGGGTGCATTAATTCTTCTTATTATGATAGAGCCACTTAGACAAGTGATAGACTTTGTAAAAGAAATTGCAGATAAAGCCAATATTGATATGGTATATATTGGAATAGTACTAAAGATTTTGGCTATAGCATATATAGCATCATTTTCAAGTGCATTATGTAAGGATGCTAATGCCGATAGCCTTGCGACTCAAATAGATTTATCAGGTAAAATAATGATTTTAGTACTAGCAATTCCGATACTTATGGCAGTATTAAATTCTATATTGCAGATAATGTAGGTGTTTATATATGAAGATGATAAAAAGAGTTACGTTTATAGTATTAATGAGCCTTATGATTAACATATTTATTTCGGCTGTGACAGGTGATTCTTTTATTGAATCGAGAACTATTTATGCGGCAGAAGTAAATAATAAAGTTGATATTGAAACAGGTAATAACACAAACTTTTATGATAAGAATAAAAGTAAACAATCTTCTGAAAATGAAGTTAACATAGATGAATTAGGGGGAAGTGCGAAAGAAGAAATTAATTCGCTATATGAATATATAAGCAAAATGAAAACAGATGTTGAGCTCATGAACAATTTAAATCCAGTTGAATATGTCGAAACTTATATCAAAGAAGGTAAAGGGAATCTTTCAATTGATACACTTCTAAAAGCAGCATTAAGCATAATATTTAAAGAAGTGAAAAGTGTATTATCTTTAGTAATATCAATAGTTACAATAGTAATAATATGTTCACTACTAAAAAATCTACAAGATGCATTTTCAGGTGAAAGTATATCCCAAGTAGCATTTTATGCATGCTACGCCTTAATAATAATGGTGCTATCAAAGAGTTTTATAATTTCAATTTCAGTTGCTAAAGATGTAATAAATAATATTTCAGATTTTATGAGTGCGCTTCTCCCTATTCTTGTGACTATGATTTCTCTTGCTGGAGGAATAGCAGCGGCTACTACATTAGATCCTATAGTACTTGGTGCAGTTGTATTTATACCTAAAGTTTATTCCAATGTGATAATTCCAATGATATTAATGGGATTTGTATTAGAATTTGCGAATAACATATCAGCAGAGCATAAAATAAATAATTTGTGTAAGTTGTTTAAGCAGATCATTATATGGTTTCAGGGAATCATAGTAACAATTTTTATAGGATTATTAACGATTAGAGGAATTACATCAACTACGATTGATGCAGTAACACTAAAGACGGCAAAATTCGCTGTAGACAACTTTATTCCTATTGTTGGAAAAGCCTTTTCGGATGCGATTACTTCTGTTGCTGGATATTCACTTATAATAAAAAACGCTATAAGTTCAATAGGGTTAGTTGTAATTATCTTAATTCTCTTACATCCCCTTATTAAGTTGGTTCTTATAGAGTTTATATATAAATTATCAGCAGCATTAATAGAACCAATAAGCGATTCGAGAATAACGAAGTCATTGGAGGCAGCGGGAAGTTCCATGATGCTTATAATATCATGTGTATTAACTGTAAGCTTTATGTTTTTTATATTAATAGGCATCATGGCATCCACTGGTAGGTTTATAGTTGGAGGATAAAATACTATGTTTATGGAAGCTTTAAAAAAATTTGTAATTACCCTTGTGACTGTTCTTATATTTATGAGCGCTGTAGAGATGATTGCTCCTAGTAAGATGAAGAAATATATAAAATTTGTATTGGGATTAATATTAATAACGATTATATTAAATCCAATCTTGCAAATTGTAGAAGGTGGAGAAAAAAACTTTACAGATGTCATTAATAATTATGAACAAGCATTTTCAAAAGATAGAGATACAGCTAATTTTGACAGTATAAATACATTAAGCAAAAGTAATACAGATGATGAGAGAAAAAAAGCATTTGTAGCCAACTTTAATAAAAATTGTGATAACATTTTAAAAAATAATTTCAAAGAGATGAACTTTAAGAGCGAAGTTGATTGTGATGTGGATTTTAGTAAAGTAGCTATAAATGTAAAGAAACTTAGGATAGGTGTAAGTAGTAATAAAATAAATAAAATAAAAAAAATAGTAATAAGCAAAGGTGCAGATGAAAATAACGAAGGAAAAAATGCGGAATATAGTGAAATAGCTGATTTTGCAAGCAATGAATTAAACATTCCAAAGGAGAAAATAGAAGTATATGGATTAGAGGAGTAGGAGGTATATATATGGATAAAGATAAATTTAAAAAAGAATTTAGCAAAATACTAGAGCAGAAAAAGATGAAAAGTCTTATAGCAGTTTGTATAATACTTGCATTTATACTTATTGCTATGAATGTATTTTCATCTGGCAACAATAATTTTAGCAGCAATAAACTATCATCTACCGCAGCTAAAACAAATGCAGAAAATGTAGATGATACTAAAATAAATAATGAATCAGATGAAAAAAATTATGAAGAAAAACAAAAAAATGATTTAAAAAACATATTAAAGAAAATGAATGGAGTTGGTGATGTTGAGGTAATGATGTCTTTTGAAAATGGGGGAGAAAAAGTCCCAGCGTATGATAAGAATAATCAAAAGTCAACTACAGAGGAAAATGATACCGAGGGTGGAAAAAGAGTTACAAATCAAGACACAGATGCGTCAAAAACTGTAATGACAACATCTGATGGAAATAATGAACCATTTATTTTGAAAACATATAAGCCTAAAATTACTGGGATAATAATACTTGCAGAAGGTGCTGACAATAGCAAGATAAAATATGGAATAGAACAAGCTGTGTCAAAACTATATAACTTAAGTTTAGATAAGGTTAATGTATATAGCATGAAGAAGTAGCATATAATTTTATAGAAAAAGAATGGGAGGAAGAATATTATGACAAAGAAACAATGTGGGATTATATTTACATTATTAGCATTAATATTATGTGTAGGAATGCTAGCAGCAAAACTTAATAACGGAGGGCTAAATGATCCAACAGATTTAAGCCAGGTTTTATCTACTGATCAATCAAAAACTGAACAAGATACACAGGCTTTAAGTCAACAAAATTATTTTTATGATGCGCGAAGCGAAAGAGATCAGCAGGATTCAACTACAATACAAACTTTAAATTCAATAATTTCAGATGCAAATACATCAAAGGAGCAAAAGGATCAAGCAACAAAAGAGTTAACACAAAAAACAATGACAAAAGATAGTGAAGGAAGAATAGAATTAAGTATCAAAAATAAAGGCTATGAGGATGCTTTATGTATGTTACAATCAGATAAAGCAACAGTAATTGTTAAATCACCTAATGAACTTCAAGAAAGTGAAACTGTGGATATACAAGAAATAGTTCAAGAGATATCAAAAATTAAAGACGTAATAATACAAGTACAAAAATAGTATAAAAACCATAATATATTTGTAATGTTAAATTATATTTGATATAATGAACACAAGATTATCATGTTTTGTTATCACAAAACCTAGGAGGTTAAAGTAACATGGAAGATTTAGTTAGAGAAGAAAATATCGGAGTAGTTAAAATTTCTGATGAGGTAGTAAGCGTTATTGCAGGAATTGCTGCTCAGGAGATTGATGGAATATTAGATGCTCAAATGGGTGTTGCAAACAACTTAACAAACATATTTAAAGGTAAAAAGAACACCGCTAAAGCAAGTAAAGTTACTCTAGAAGAAGATAAAGCAATTATAGATATGAACGTATCAGTTGAATATGGTAAAAAAATAATGGAAGTTGTGCCTCAGGTGCAAGATAATGTTAAGAAAACCGTGGAAGCTATGACGGGACTATATGTTGAAGCCGTTAATATCTATGTTCAGAATATTTATATATCAAAAAAGGAAGAAAGTGAATCTAACTAGTTTGATTTTCACCCTCTGAAGCTTTCAGAGGGTGTTTCTATGCTGAAATTAACCAAGGTTTAAAAGAAAGCAAAAGTGTGTATAATGATAAATGTACATAATTAACTATGATACATATTTAGGAGGAATATATGAACAGAAAATTATCAAGGGAAAAGGCTATGGAGTTACTATTTGGAATGACTTTGAGCAAAGATACAATGGAAGATGCAATGGAAGCATTTGTAGAGAATTATGAAGGGGATATAAAAGAGATTGACTTAACATATGTAAAACAAGTGTTAATTGGTGTAAACAATAATAAAGAAGCAATTGACAAAGTTATACAAGAGAATTTACATAACTGGAAAATTGAAAGAATATCTAAAGTTAATTTAAGCATTTTAAGAATTGCAACATACGAATTATTATATGATAGGGAAGTACCAAGAGGTGTTGCAATCAACGAAGCTTTAGAAATTACAAGAAGATATTCAGATGAAAAAAGTGTATCGTTTATAAACGGAGTACTAGATAAGATTAAGCAGGACTGATTTTTATATACTAATACATTTTAAATATACATGATTTATAATTTAATTATGTTTAGAATATTTGCAATAAAGATACTTAAAATTATATAAAATAGGATTACAAAGTGAAAGTAGGTAGAATGATAAAATGGGGCAAATTATTAATGGTAAAGAAGTTGCATTAAAAGTGAAAGAAGAAATAAAAAATTTTGTTAATAATAGAAAAGAAAAAAATCTTCAAGTTCCTAAAATTGCATCAATATTAGTTGGAAATGATGGTGGATCTATTTATTATATGGGCAGTCAAGAGAAAGTAGCTAATTCTCTTGGAGTTGAGTTTCTAAAATTAACTTTACCAGAAACTTGCAATGACGAAGATGTTATAGCAGAAATACATAAATTAAATGAAGATAATAATATTCATGGAATTATTCTACAGTTGCCACTTCCGAATAATTTTGATGAAAAGAAAATTATCAAGCAAATATCTCCTAATAAGGATATTGATTGTCTTACATTTGAGAGTCAAGGAAAACTATATATGGGAGAGCCAAAATTTTTACCTTGTACACCTAATTCAGTAATTACCTTAATTAAAAGTCTAAACATAGATATTGTAGGGAAGAATGTTGTAGTCCTTGGAAGAAGCAACATAGTTGGAAAGCCAGTAGCTCAGCTTTTATTGAATGAAAATGCAACAGTTACAATTTGTCATTCAAAAACTAAGAATCTCAGAGAAGTTTGCAAGAATGCAGATATTTTAGTAGTAGCTATAGGAAGACCAAAATTCATTGATGAAACATACGTAAATGAAAATGCGATTGTAATAGATGTTGGAACATCATCTTTTGAGGGTAAAATAACTGGAGATGTAGATTTTGATAAGGTAATAGATAAATGTAGATATTTAACTCCAGTTCCAGGTGGGGTTGGCTCGTTAACAACTACTTTATTAATAAAAAATGCATGTGAGGCTTTACAGGAAAATGAATATTAAGACTTTAACTGTTTCAGAGGTCACAAATTATATAAAAAGAATGTTAGACAATGACTTTATCTTAAGTAATCTCTCTGTAAAAGGGGAGATTTCTAATTTGAAGTATCATAGTAGTGGGCATATTTACTTTACGCTTAAAGATAGTAGTGGCAGGATAAATTGCGTTATGTTTAAAAGTAATGCAGTATTATTAGATTTTCCATTAGAAGAAGGAATGGAAGTTATTATTAAAGGTAGGGCATCAATATATCCTGCCACTGGAAGCTTCCAACTTTATTGTGATGAGATAAGAAAAGAAGGATTAGGAGATTTATTCATTAAATTTGAGAAACTTAAAGAAAAACTATCTAAAGAAGGATATTTTGATGAAGCATATAAAAAGGAATTACCAAAGTATCCTCAGAGAATAGGAATAGTTACATCGCCAACAGGAGCGGCAATAAGAGATATTATAAATGTTTCAACTAGAAGAAGCAGTCTTGTGGATGTAGTCCTATATCCGGCAAAAGTACAAGGTGCAGGTGCCTACAAGGATATCATTTCTGGAATTAGTTATTTTAATAGAAAGAAATCAGTAGATATAATTATAGTAGGCAGAGGCGGAGGTTCCATAGAGGAATTATGGAATTTTAATGAAGAGGAGTTGGCTAAGGCGATTTTCAACTCTAAAATACCCATAATTTCAGCAGTAGGGCATGAGATAGATTTTACGATTTGTGATTTTGTAGCAGATGTCAGGGCAGCAACACCTTCTCAAGGAGCCGAGATTGCTGTTCCGCTTAGTGATAATATAAAAGATAGATTACTAGATATTTCAAAGAATTTAGATAAGTATATAAGTGATAGATTAGATACTTGTAGAAATAATTTATCAGGAGCTCAAAGAATTTTAAAGGTTCATTCTCCGATGGCTAAAATATCTAATTCATATTTAGAAGTGGATAGATTACAAGATAGGTTGAATTTTGCAATGAGAACGAAAATTAAAGGAGAAAAGAACAAAGTAGAAAATTTAAATAATTTGCTTTTTGCTCATAATCCAATTAAGGTAATTTCAAAAGGATATGCTATAATAAAAGATAATGAAAACAATATTATTACATCGAAAGAACAGCTAAATGAAGATAAAAATATAGAAGTTATTCTTAAAGATGGTAATATAGAAGGAAAATTCATACCATCAAAATGAGGAGTTTGAGATATGGCTAAAAAAGAAAGTTATGAAGAAATGTTAACTAAACTTCAAGATATATTAAGCAATTTAGAAACAGATGACTTGAATCTTGAGGAATCTATGAAATCTTATGAAGAAGGTGTTAAACTTGTAAATAAGATTTATAAGATTTTAGATTCCTATGAAGCTAAAATTTCTATAATTAAAGATGATAAAGAATTGGAGTTTAGTGAAGATTATGGAGATAAATAATTTAAAAAAAGATATTAATGAATATTTGGAAAATTACTTCAGTGAAAAAGGAAGTTTTAATAGAATTATATATGATTCATGTAGCTATAGTTTGAATATAGGCGGAAAAAGAATACGACCAATATTGCTTTCGCTAACTTATTATATATACAAAGAAGATTATAGGAAAGTTATACCAATGGCGGCTGCTATGGAAATGATTCATACATATTCATTAATTCACGATGACCTTCCTTGTATGGATAATGACGATTTAAGAAGAGGAAAACCAACAAATCATATTAAATTTCAGGAAAATATAGCAGTTCTTGCAGGAGATGCTTTATTAAATGAAGCTATGATAATAATGATGGATTATGCGATAAAAAGTGAAAACAATGCTTTAAGAGCAGCACATGAGATAGCAGTTGCGGCAGGCGCAGAAGGTATGATAGGAGGTCAAGTAGTAGATATTATTTCAGAAGGAAAGAAGATATCGCAAGATGAGTTAGAATATATGCATGCTAAAAAAACAGGTGCACTTATCAGAGCAGCAATAGTTTCAGGAGCAATTTTAGCTGAAGCGCCTGAAGATGATTTGAGATTATTAAGGGAATATGGTGAAAAGCTAGGGCTTGTTTTTCAAATAAAAGATGATATATTAGATGTTATTGGAGATAGTAATGTATTAGGTAAAAATATACATGCAGATCAAGAACATAATAAAACAAATTTTATATCGGTTTTTGGATTAGATAAGTGTAAAGAACTATGCGAAACTTTAACTAAAGAATGCATATCTATTCTTAAAAGTTTGAGTGTTAATTCAGATTGCTTAGTTGAACTTACATATACTCTTTTAAATAGAGAAAATTAATAGAGGGAATGATTGTTATGAACTTACTGGATAAATTAAATTTTCCAGAAGATTTAAAAAAGCTTAATGAAGAAGATTATAAAGTTTTAAGTAGTGAGATTAGAAAATTTTTAATAGATAGTGTATCTAAAACTGGTGGCCATTTAGCATCTAATTTAGGGGTTGTTGAATTAACATTAAGTTTATTTAAAGCCTTTAGTTTTGATAAAGATAAAATAGTATGGGATGTAGGGCATCAGAGTTATATTTACAAAATTTTGACTGGAAGAAAAGAAGGATTTAAAAAGCTTAGGAAATATGATGGAATAAGTGGATTTCCTAAGAGAAATGAAAGTAAATATGATTATTTTGACACAGGCCATAGTAGTACTTCAATATCAGCAGCTCTTGGAATTGCAAGGGCAAGAGATTTAAAGAAAGAAAAATATAATGTTATCTCTGTTATAGGTGATGGTGCGCTAACAGGTGGAATGGCAATCGAGGCTCTAAATGATGTTGGGTTTAGAAAAACAAAATTAATAATTATATTAAATGATAACCAGATGTCAATTTCAACAAATGTCGGAGGATTATCACGATATTTAAATAAACTTAGAATAGCTCCAGTATACAATAAGTTAAAGACTGATATTCATGCATCTTTAGATAACTCAAATCTAGGTAAAAATATAGCGGGAAAAATATCTAAAGTTAAAGATAGCATAAAGCAATTAATAGTTCCATCTATGTTTTTTGAAAACATGGGGGTAAAATATATTGGACCAATTGATGGGCATGATATCGATGCAATGACAGAGGTGTTTATAAAAGCAAAAGAAATAAACGAACCAGTAATAATACATATTTTAACTCAAAAAGGAAAAGGTTATGCGCTAGCAGAAGAAAGTCCAAGTAAGTACCATGCGGTAGGAGCATTTAATTTAGAAAGCGGTGAATCAAATGCATCACCAAAGAATAGCTATTCAAAGGCATTTGGAAAGGCACTAGTAAATCTTGGAGCTCAAGATGAAAAAATAGTTGCAATTACAGCAGCTATGCCAGAAGGTACAGGACTTAAGTGTTTTTCACAGAAATTTAGAGATAGATTCTTTGATGTTGGAATAGCAGAAGAACATGCAGTTACTCTTGCTGCTGGGATGGCGAGTAATGGTTTAAAACCTGTTTTCGCAGTTTATTCAACATTTCTACAAAGGGCGTTTGACCAGGTATTGCATGATGTTTGTATTCAAAATCTTCCAGTAGTATTTGCGATAGATAGAGCGGGAATAGTTGGAGAAGACGGTGAAACTCATCAAGGTATTAATGATTTATCCTATTTATCTATGATCCCTAATATACATATAGTTGTACCAAAATGTCTAGAAGAAGTTGATGTTTTATTAAAATGGGCAATTAACAAAAATGCGCCAGTTGCAATAAGATATCCAAAGGGTGGAAACATAATTGATACTCTTTCACCAATTAAAGAGGTAGTAGAAGGACAATGGGAAATAGTAAATAGAGGTTCTAAGGTTTGTATTATTGCAACTGGCAGGATGGTTCAACATGCAATGATTGCAAAAGAATTCCTATATGAGAAAGGATTAAATCCAATGGTTATTAATGCAACATTTGTTAAGCCAATTGATAAAAAATTACTAGAAAATATAAAAAAAGAAGGATATAATATTTTAACAATAGAGGATAACATTATAAAAGGCGGATTAGGTTCAGCTGTAAAAGATTATTTAAGTGAAATAGATTATAAAGGAACTATTAGATCACTTGGATATGATGATGAATTTATTCCTCAGGGAAATGTAGAAATCTTGTACAAAACATATAAATTAGATTACGAGAATATAAGCAAGATTGTTATGAAGCTTTATGATTAAAAGGAGAAACAAATGGCGGAAAAAAAAGAAAGACTTGATTTACTTTTAGTAGAAAAGGGCATAATTAATTCTAGAGAAAAAGCAAAAGCTTGTATAATGGAAGGTAAAGTTTATGTTGATGGCCAGAAAGTAGATAAGGCTGGTGAGAAAGTAAGTTCTAATGCTAATATTGAATATCGAGGAGAAACACTTAAGTATGTTAGCAGAGGTGGACTTAAATTAGAAAAAGCAATGAAAACTTATAGCATATCATTAGAGAATAAAGTGTGTATGGATATAGGGGCATCCACAGGCGGGTTCACTGATTGCATGCTTCAAAACGGTGCTTCTAAAGTGTTTTCTGTAGATGTTGGGTATGGACAGTTTGCATGGAAACTTAGAACTGACGAAAGAATAGTTTGTATGGAAAGAACAAATATAAGATATGTTACTCTAGAAGATATAGGAGAACCTTTAGACTTTGCATCTATAGATGTATCTTTTATATCACTAAAAAAAATAATGCCTGCGACAATAAATTTGCTAAAAGATGATGGAGAAGTTGTTGCACTTATAAAGCCTCAATTTGAAGCTGGACGCGAGAAAGTAGGAAAAAAAGGCGTTGTAAGAGAGATAAGCACACATAAAGAAGTAGTGCATGATATTGTAGACTTTTTATTACAGCAAAACTTAAATGTTTTAGGTGTGAGTTTTTCTCCTATTAAAGGGCCAGAAGGAAATAGAGAATATTTAGTGTATTTTACAAAGGATAAAAATAAAAAGAGTGATTTTGGAAAAGATGATATAGATGAAGTTGTTGAAAATTCACACATAGAAATTTAACTTCCTTGGAGGGGCTATGAATAATATTGGGATTGCAATTAATCCATCAAAAGATGTAGATAATAGAATATTGAATATGGTTGTAAAAAAGTTTAAGGAAAAGTTTAACTTGAAAAATATTGAAGTTTTTAATTCATTCGATATAGAAGAGCAGAATTTAGCAGATATTGATTTGCTTATCGTATTGGGTGGAGATGGTACACTCCTTGGAATAGCTAGATCTTTAAACGATAGTTTTAATTCACCTATCTTAGGGATTAATATAGGCAATTTAGGATTTTTGTCAAGTGTAGATATATCAGATATTGATATTGCTCTTGAAAAATTGAAAGACGGGAAATATAAATTTGTTGACAGAATGATGTTAAATTGTAAAGTTGAATCAGATGAAAATAAAGAAGAACTTAAGGCTTTAAATGATGTGGTACTGGCTAGAGGAACTCTTTCAAGAATGGTGAAATTTACGATATTTGTAGATGGAAAGATATATTCTACATTCAAAGGTGATGGACTTATTATAGCAACACCTACTGGATCTACAGCATACTCATTTTCAGCAGGAGGACCATTTATATATCCGGATTTAGAACTTATAACAATAACTCCTATATGTCCTCATACTAAAAGTATGCAAACTATCGTATTAAAAGGAGACAGTGTTATAGATATATATGCGGACCATGAAGAAGAAAAAATTTATTTGACTGTAGATGGTCAAAAGGCTATTAAAATTAATCATGAAACTTCGGTAAAGGTAAGTAAAAATAAAAAAAGTGTAAAATTACTTGTATTTGATGATTATGATTATTTTAAAGTCTTGAGAAGTAAGATTTTGAATAATTCTAAAGAATGTGATGGTGAGAAACTTTGAAATCAAAAAGGCATACTAAAATATTAGAAATCATAGGCTCAAGAGAAATAGAGACACAAGAAGAGTTGGCAGATGCATTAAAAAAAGAAGGATTTGATGTCACACAAGCGACTGTATCTAGAGATATAAAGAATTTAAAGTTAATAAAAATGCAATCGGCTAATGGTAAATCTAAATATGCTGTGTCTACAGGAGAACAAAAAAATATCATTGATAGATTAAGCAATATTTTAGCTAATACAGTGCTTTCAGTAGAAAATGTAGATAAAATGGTTGTAATAAAAACTATAACAGGGTCGGCACCAATTACAGCTGAAGCTATTGATAATTTGGAAAGTGCGGATATTGCAGGAACAGTAGCAGGAGATAATACTATTTTCATTTTAGTTAGAAGTTTGGAAAGTGCTGAAGATTTGGTTGATAAAATAAGAAAAAGAATGTCATCATAAATATTAAGGGTGGGATGAAATGCTAATTCAATTAAATATCAAAAATTTTGCATTGATAGAAGACATGACGATAAATTTTAGTGAAGGGTTTAATATACTTTCAGGAGAAACTGGAGCAGGAAAGTCCATCATGATAGATGCAATCGACTTTGTTCTTGGTGGAAAGTTCTCGAAAAATTTAATAAGAACTGGTGAAGATAGAACATATGTAGAGGCATTATTTTCATTAGAAAAATCAAAAGTTTCTGAGGTATTGGAAGAATTAGATATTGAGTATGAAGATGTCTTAATAATTTCGAGAGAAAGTCATGCGAGTGGGAAAAACTTGATAAAGGTAAATGGGAAAAGCTTAATTACTTCACAACTTAGAAAAATTAGAGCAAAACTTTTAGATATTCATGGACAACATGCTAATCAAGAACTTCTACAAAGAAATACTCATATATCATATTTAGATGGATTTATAGGAGATGAGATGATACATCCTATAGGTAGATTTAGCGATTTAAGGGCAGATTTAATAAAAATAAGAGAAGAAATTAATAGGATTTGTGGCAATCAAGATAGAGAAAAATTGCTAGACTATCTTAAATTTCAAATTGAAGATATTGAGAAAGCTAAATTAAAAAAGGATGAAGAAGAAACTTTAAAAGAAGAATATAATATTTTAGCAAATGCTGAAAAAATTAATAATAGTTTATCTATCTCATATGGAATACTTAGTGGAAACGAAGAGTTAAATGTGATTGATTCCATATCAAAGATAATGCACGAACTATCTAATGTAGAAAATCATTTTGAAAAGATTAAGAAGAATAAGCAATTAATTGAAGAAGCATTTTATACTTTAGAAGAAGCTAGTCGTGAGATCCGTGACATGGCAGAAGAGATTGTTTTTGATCAAGATGCGTTGGAGAAAGTAAATGCTAGAATTTATGAAATAAATACTTACAAGAAGAAATATGCGCCAACAATTCCAGAGATCTTAGATTATTATGAAAAAATAAAAAAAGAATATAATGAAATATTAAATTCTGAACAAATAATAGAAAGTCTTAAGGAAAAAGAGAAAGAAATTCTATCTAAAATGGAAAAAGAAGCGTTAATTCTTCATGAACTAAGAGTAAGAAAAAGTAAATTCTTAGAAGAAAAAATATTAAGAGAACTTACGTTTGTTGGTCTTGAAAAATCAAGAATGGAAATAAGTATAGTTCGTCAAGAAGAGTTTAATGAAAAGGGATTTGATGATGTTAGTTTTTTAATATCTACAAATCCAGGAGAACCACTTATGCCGCTTGAAAAAGTATTATCAGGTGGAGAACTGTCAAGAATAATGTTAGCTTTAAAATGTGTTTTTGCTGAGAAGGATGAAATACCAACATTAATTTTTGACGAAATAGATACAGGAATAAGTGGAGCAGTTGCACAAAGAGTTGGAGAAAAGATGTATCAATTATCAGATACGCATCAAGTTTTATGCATAACTCATTTGCCGCAGATTGCTGTATTATCTGATCATCATTACTTTGTTATGAAAAAAGTTAAAGATAACAAAACATTTACAAAGATAAAGGTTTTAAAAAAGGAAGAAAAAGAACTTGAGATAAGTAAAATGTTAGCAGGAGACGATGTAACAGAAGCTACATTAAATAATGTTAAGGAAATGATAAAATTAAGTGAACTAAAAAAGCTAGAAATTCAAAAATAAATACATATAGAAAATAAAATTGGTAAAAATAAAACCATGTAATTGCATGGTTTTATTTTTTTATTTTTATAATTTTGGAAATTTATATATAAAGTAAAAGAAATAAAGTTATATACTTTTAAAATTTAGTATAAGCTAAATTTTTTGACTACAATAACAAAGTTCTTATAGGATAAGACTTGAGTGCAGTGGGAAAATTAAATTTAGTAAGTAAAGGAGGAGAGAAATATGAAGAGAAAAATTTTATGTGCTACTAGTTTAATTATGACTCCAATCCTTATTCTAATTTTATTTACCACGATGAGCATAAGGAAATTACCAAGTAAGATTTATACAAGAGATGAAAAGACAGTACAATCAATTGCACCCATAGGAAACACCATAAGTAAGATTGGTAATAACGATAATGAGTATGAGATAAAATTTTTGGGAATGATTCCTCTGAAAGCTGTCGAAGTACAAAAAATTAAAGATTTAGAGATATGTCCAGGCGGAAATCCAGTCGGAGTTAGAGTGAATAGTGAAGGCGTGATTATTGTTGGATATTCTGAAATTGAAATCAATAATAAGAAAGAAGAAAGTCCTGGTAAGGCTGCTGGGCTTGAAATTGGTGATGTAATACTAAGAGTAAATGGTGAAAATATGGAGAATTCCATGGATTTATTAAAAATAATTAAAGAATGTGATAATGAAAGTATAAAGGTTGATATTTTAAGAAATGGTGAGAATCTCACAAAAACAATACATCTAAAAAAAGAAAATAATAAAGATTATAAAATAGGATTATGGATAAGAGACTCAACTGCAGGAGTGGGAACAATGACTTTTTTTGATCCAACTACTAAAAAGTTCGGAGCATTAGGACATCCGATAACAGATGCAGACACAAATGAACCATTTCTAGTAAAGAAAGGAGACTTATTAGAGTCATCTATAATAAGTGTTAGAAAAGGAGAAAAAGGATCACCAGGTGAATTAAAAGGAATTTTTTTAAACGAAGAGACACCAACTGGAAACATTGAAAAAAATACGCAAAGTGGAATTTTCGGTGAAATCAAAAATACTCAAGTATTAAATAATAAAATTAAACCTCTTAAAGTTGGGTTTAGGGATGAGATATCTGTAGGAAAAGCTAAAATAATTACAACAGTAGATGAGAGTGGTCCACAAGAATTCGACATTGAGATTGAAAAGACTTTAAATCAATCTATTCCAGGATCGAAAAGCATGGTAATAAAAATTACTGATCCAAGGCTATTACAAAAAACAGGTGGAATTGTTCAGGGAATGAGTGGAAGTCCTATAATTCAAAACGATAAAATAGTTGGAGCGGTCACTCATGTACTAATAAATAAACCTGATACCGGATATGGTATTTATATAGAGTGGATGCTTCAAGAAGCAGGAATAATAAAATAAAAACAAATGATGGGTAGCGTATTTAAAAATCGCTACCTATATTTGCTTTTGTTTTGAGTTTAATATAAAATTATTTGAATTTATGGAATATAAAATAAACATAGGGAAATATAGTATTAATTTATGGTGTTATATTATATAAAAGTACATAATTTTAAAATAATTATTAATATATAATTTCGATATAGATTGTAGAAAAAGAAATATAATTATATAATAAATATGTATTCGCTTAATAATTGAGAATTTAGGAAATATATAGTTACATTTTTACTTAAAAAAATACTTTAAAAGTATTTTGTCAGAACCTATTTACTTTCTGAGAAAAAAAGTGTATAATTTACAAATAGTGGAAGATGATAAAGTAATATTAATCGGACTTAAGAGATATTTATGTAAAAGGGAATATATTAATAGAAAAATTACTATTGCAAATCTAGACGTACATACCCTATTAATGTCAAGGATCTTACAATAATTTGTAGAAGTAATATATTGTGTTATATTGTACAATGATGGAACTATTTAATAAGATATGGTTATAGGGGTTAAATAATATATTAAAATACAAACATAATAAAAGAATGGACAAAAGGAGAGAAAAAATATGGAAGATTCAAAAATATCTGTACTAATTGCTGATGATAACAAAGAATTTTGCAGTATATTAAATGATTATCTACTTAATCAAAAAGATATAGTTGTCACAGGAATTGCAAAAGATGGTAGAGAGGCTTTGGAGTTAATAGTAGAAAGAAAGCCTGATTTAGTTATTCTTGATATAATTATGCCACATTTAGATGGATTAGGTGTTTTAGAAAAATTAAATACAATGCAATTGGAAAAGGTTCCAAGAATAATAATATTATCAGCAGTAGGCCAAGATAAGATTACTCAACAGGCAATAACTCTTGGTGCAGATTATTATACTGTAAAACCTTTTGACATGGAAGTATTTACAAAGAGAATCAGAGAAATGTTTAATAGCTCTGCAGCAGTTCAAGAAACAAATATGAGAAATTCGTATGCATCATCAATGATATCTACTCCAAGTGAAAATAAAACAAAGGCGCCTATTGATTTAGAAACGGAAATAACTAATATAATACATGAAGTTGGAGTGCCAGCTCATATTAAAGGTTACATGTATTTGAGAGAAGCTATAACAATGGTTGTTAACGATATGGAATTATTATCAGCAGTAACTAAAGAGTTATATCCTTCAATTGCTAAAAAGTACAATACAACAGCTTCAAGAGTTGAAAGAGCAATAAGACATGCAATAGAAGTAGCATGGGGAAGAGGTCAAATTGAGGCTATTAACAGGTTATTTGGATATACAGTGCATAATGATAAAGGTAAGCCAACAAATAGTGAATTTATAGCTATAATAGCTGATAAATTAAGACTTAAAAATAAAGTTAGCTAATTGGCTTGAAGTAATGTGAAAAGCTACGTTGAAGGTAATGGAAAATATCTTTCATCTATATTTTAATAGCAACTAATAGTTTTTCATATCAATTAACACTCTAAATTTATGTAAGACTAATACCTTTTATTAGTTGGGTGTAACAATCTAACTAATAGGAGGTTATTTTTATGCCAAAAATAAAAACAAAAGATTATAGAGGAAAGCAACATAAATTAACCATCCTTTTTAAGTGGAAAATTTAAAGCGGACATGTTATAATTAAAGTGTTAGAATTTAAGATATAGAAAGACAGAGGATTAAAGTGTATGGAAATAAAAATTAATATTCCAGTATTAAAAATATTAGCGATAACTATTTCGGGAATATTGGGTTATATAACTGGAATAATAGTATATAAATAGATATGATATTTTAGACTAAGGAGATATAATTATTCTTTGGTCTTTTTTTTATGTAAAAAAATAAATTAATTAACAAGAAGGTCATGATATTTCAAAAGTAGATTATAGTATGTGAAAATATAATTCTATGGTATACAAGCGTTAATAAAAAGTGAATAAGTATATTTCTATCAAGAAATATATTACGATAGTAAATTATTAACGACACAAAAGTTTGTGTAATGTTATAAATTTACAATACATCATGTATAAAAAAGAGAAAATGATGCTTTTAATGCTGAAAAATGTGGAAATAAAAGTTAAAATAAAGATTACAGAAAGAAGGTATTTGTATAAGAATGTAGAAATATATGATTAGGTAAAAGAGATTCGATCTTGATAAGTATATCGAGTCAATTTAACTAAAATTATATTATGGAGGTATTATAAAAAAGAGAATCAACTTAAGAATAATTTATGCATTAATGAAGGGTGGTTTTTTATGGAATTTAATTGGGATAAGAAATGGTCAGTGGGTATTGATAAAATAGATCATCAACACAAAGAATTGTTTGATAGAATTAATAAGTTAGTAAGTGCGATGAGAGAGGGAAAAGGAAAAGATGAGGTTATAGAGACTTTAAGCTTTCTAGAAGAGTACGTTATTAAGCATTTTAATGATGAAGAAGAGATGCAAAGAAAGAGCAATTATCCTAAATACGATATCCAACATAAGCAACATGAAGAATTCAAAGAGGAGCTTAGAGAATTAAGAAAAGTTTTTGAAAAAGCTGGTGTCTCAGCATTGTTTGTTATAAATGTACAACAAAAGATGTCCAGTTGGTGGAGAAAGCATATTAGAGAATTGGATAGAGATCTAGGAGGATTCTTAATAGAAAGTTCTAAATAGTACTGTTTACTGAAGGTATGATGGAATCGAATTATACTACAAGATAAAAAATCTAATCATTTGAATTTGGTAAATTATTAAGAAAAATCAATGAAAAGGATAGCTTATTTAGAAATATAAGCTATCTTAAAATTGGTTGACGATATTTTTTTGAGGTGAAAAAATAATGAAAATTGTTTATATTGATATTATAACTTAAGATTGTTACAGGATTATGACAAGGCTAGTATATAAATTAATTCTTATTGAATTTTAAGTTTATGAAAAAATTGTTTTATATTAGAAAATATCGATAACACAGTTTTATAAATAAAAATCTTATACAGAATAACATAAATACTGCAGATTTGAAAAAGGGATTTTATATAATTTATAGAATATTTTTAGTTATAGAAAAGGGGTGAGGGTATGGGAGAAGTAAAAGATGAAAAGCTAACAAAGGATCAACAAAAAGAAGCATTAAAAAGCGCAATAACAATAATAGTAGAAAACTACAAGATGTTGCTAATAAGTAATAATAATATATCAGGCCTAGATAAACAAAAATTATACGGTGATCTTGAACATAGTGTGGCAGCAATAGAATTTATAACACAATGTAAGCTTGATAAAGGTGTTTTATGGGAAGGAATATGAAACTAATCTAAATAATTAGAATAGATATAGTGTTATTAAAGTATAATTAGTGCAGCATAAAAAATATTTCACATAACAAAAAAGAATAGTTCACTAGGGTGAAATGAACTATTCTTATATTGGTCATAGTATTTTTAATAGGAGTAAAATAATGTTTTATCTTGTTTCAAGTAATAGTATAAATATATATTGTGGCAATATTATGACAACAATAAAAAAACTAATATTAAAATTTCAACAATAATATTTAAAAAAATTGCACAGAATTGTTGACAAAACTCATGAATATATGATATTTTTGTAAAAGCATACTTTTAATTTAGTTCAGAGAAGCTAAGAAGGGGGAACATATGATGAATAATAAATCATTAAAAAGCGAAAAAAATTTTATAGATGTAAAAGAGAAAGTTTCTTTAAAGAGAGCAATTCCATTAAGTATCCAACATTTGTTTGCAATGTTTGGAGCTTCAGTATTAGTACCACTTATTTTTAAAATTGATCCAACAACAGTGCTATTTTTTAATGGTATTGGTACATTACTTTATGCCTTTATTACTAAAAAAAGTATTCCAGCTTATTTAGGATCAAGTTTTGCCTTTATATCACCAGTATTACTTTTATATAGTCAAGGATATGATTTTCAGACTATACAAGGCGGTTTTGTATTTGTAGGTATATCATTTTCAATAATAGCGATTATTGTTGGATATACAGGCATGGGATGGATAAATAAATTATTTCCACCAGCTGCTATGGGATCAATAATAACAATTATAGGTTTAGAATTAGCCAGTAATGCAGCAGATCAAGCAGGTTTTCCGGTTGGATTAAGTAATTCTCCAACTTTAAACATAACATGGGTAATTGTTTCGATGGTTACTTTAGCTACAGTGATTTTATGTAATATCTTATTAAAAGGATTCTTGAAAGTTATACCTATATTAATAGGGGTAGTAGTTGGATACATAACAGCATTCTTTATGGGATTAGTAGATTTTAGTACTATAAATAATGCAAATTATTTTGTTTTACCTAATATAAAGGTTGCACATTTCAATTTAAATGCAATTTTAACTATACTACCTGCAACATTCGTAGTGATTGCAGAGCATGTTGGTCATTTAAAAGTTACTAGCAGCATTGTTGGAAGAGATTTATCAAAAGATCCTGGACTTCATAGATCTTTACTTGGAGACGGGCTATCAACTATAATTTCGGGAATGTTTGGTTCTGTACCAACAACAACTTATGGTGAAAATATAGGAGTTTTAGCTCTAACTAAAGTGTATAGTGTATATGTAATATGTGGGGCCGGCTTAGTATCAATTTTGCTAGGGTTTTCTGGGAAAATGTCAGCACTTATCAGCACAATTCCAACGCCTGTTATTGGAGGAATAAGCTTCTTATTATTTGGAACTATTGCAACTTCAGGATTAAGAACTTTTATTGAAGAAAAAGTTGATTTTTCTAAATCAAGAAATTTAATATTAACTTCGGTAGTATTTATAGTAGGATTAAGCGGCATAAAATTAACTTTAGGGACTATTGAACTTAAAGGAATGGGACTAGCAACAGTAGTTGCTATGGTGTTAAGTATAAGTTTTATGATATTTGATAAATTAGGTATAATGAACGAAGCGGAATAAGATAAAAGTTTATAAACAAGGAAATTAATTATAAGAATGCTGTTAGTATTAATGAAAATACTAATGGCATTTTTTTATTTTAAAGAAAAGAAGTATAAAATTAAAGAAAGTAGATATATTTAACTATTTATATTTTTATAGTTAATTTATGAATATATAAGAGTATTAAAAGAGAAACTATGTATGAAGATAAATGTATAGGAGGAATACAAATGAAATTAAAAAAATACATAAAAGTATTAAGTTATTTTATTATTTTTAACGTACTTATGAGTTTGGCCTTCGTTGGCGCTGATGCTAATACTGTGAAAATAACTACCGATAAGGAACCATTATATACAGTTGAGTACGATGGCTATGATCTTACAGCGAGAAGAATAAGAGTTGCTGGAAGCAACAATGTTGCATATTGCTTAGAGATAAATGAAAAATATCCATCTGGGCAAAATTTTTCGTCAAATAGTAATCTAAGTGAATCAGTTCGTAATATTATTGCTGCCGGATATCCAAATAGATCTGTAGCTGAATTAAATTTAGACAATGAAAACGAAGCGTATTTCGCTACTCAGATAGCAATATGGAGTTCAATGGAAGGATATGATGTGAATAAAATAAAAGGAAATAACTCTAAAATAGTAGATGCGATAAAGAGCATATATAATGATGGAGTAAATGGGAAATATTCAAGTAAAATAAGAAGTAAAGTATATAAAACAAGTGATGAATCTATACAAGAAATAATAGTTGTATATACTGATGATTTAGTATCTGAAGAAAAAGGAGAATCAATTCAAACAGAATATGCACCACAAGAAGGATAAATAAAATTACAGATTACATGTTAATGCTGTTACATAATGAATGTTTTATGATTAGTCTAAAGAATTTACCTTGTAACAGCATTAATAGTTAATTAGAAGGAAATCTTGGCTATGATTGACACCAATTCTATAAAATGATAACCTTTTGTTAGATTATTAGAAGTAGTAAGGTGGTGAAGAAGATTGCTGCTAAAGGATTATAGTAAGGAACAAATTAGGAATTTAGTTGAAATTATTAAAGATTGTGTTCGTGAAGATATGTATACTATATCTTTAGAAGAAAATAAGGCGGAAAATATTCAATTTATAGAAGAATACAATATAAATGAAAAGAAGAGAATAAGTATACTATGCGGTATAGACTACAAAGATTTTTGTTATGGCCTCCAAAATGTAAAAAATGGAGTTGAGCAAAATGATCTTTACGTATTTTGTTTACAAAAAGAATTGTATAATGTTGAGGATAAGAGAGAAATAGTAGATATTTATTTGAAATTTAATGTAATATGTAATGAAGTGAATAGTAGTAGAGTATTAGTCTCTCTACATAAAAGAAACAAGCCTATTACATATCTTTTTAGATAAAAAGAATTGTCTTCATTTCTAAAAGGAGGGATAAACTCATGAAGAAATCAGCATTTTGTGAATATTGTTTTAGCGAAAGAGAATATCAAGTATATAAAGTAAGAAGAACATCTATACTAAAAGAAGAAGAGGTAAGCTACAAGGCTAAAGAAGCTGTTTGTAACGTTTGTGGTAATGAGATTTTTGTGTCAGACATATGTGAGTATAATTTGATGAACTTATATAAAGAATATAGAAGGAATTATAATATTATTAGTACGGATGAAATAGAAAAAGTTAAAATAAAGTATTCAATTAATTCAGAAGCACTTTCAATAATATTAGGATGGAATAGTAAGACTATAGAACGATATTTAGATGGGGATATGATTGGAGTCTCCAATAGTGATTTACTAAGAAAAGTATATGAAAATACCAGTTATTATTCTATCATATTGCAAAATAATAAGGAAAGAATAAATCCAGTAGATTACAATAAAAGTAGACAAGCTATTAGATATATTTTAGATCAAGATGAGACAGAAGAAAAAATCGACGCAGTAATAAAATATTTGTTGATAAGATGTGAAGATTTCACAGCTTTATCAATCCAAAAACTTCTATATTATGCACAAGCATTTCATTATGTCTTTACTGGTAATTTTATGTTTGAAGAAGATTGCGAAGCTTGGAAGGATGGTCCGTTTTATCCAAGTTTATATGAAAGATATGAACAATTTGGATATGAAAAAATTAATAAAGATATAATGGCTAATGATAAGTTAAGGTTGGAGAATTTTGAACGGAATATTGTAGAAAGTATAATAAAATTTTATGGTTGTTATAGTGGAAAAATATTAAAGGAGATGACTAAAAGCGAAGCTCCTTGGATATTAACAAGAACTAATTCTATTAATGGAAAGAGTATCAAATATGGTAAATTTAATACTGTGATTGAAAAAAGTTTGATCCAAGAGTATTTTGATAGTATTAAGGAAAAATATAATATTAGTAGTTTATTAGATATACAAAATTATAGTAGAGATTTATTCGATAGGATATCTATTTAATATGAAGTTAGGAAAGAGGTAAATTATGAAAACTACATTATTACTTATTAGACATGGCGAAACAGAATGGAATGCTTTAGGAAAATTTCAAGGGTGTACAGATATAGAGTTATCAGAGGAAGGAATAAAGCAAGCGCAAATATTAAAAAATAGGCTTAATGGAGAATTTGATTGGATATATGCTAGTCCGTTAAGTAGAGCTTTTAAAACAGCAAATATATTAGCATCAATTACGGATAAAGAAGTTATAATAGAACCTGAGATAAGAGAAATTAATTTTGGTGAATGGGAAGGATTAACTGTTAAGCAAATTAGTGAAAAATATCCTGATGTTTTTAAAGCTTGGAGAACTGATAAAAAAGAAAGTTATATTTGCGGTGGAGATTCTAGTATACGTAATGCGGTAGGTAGAGCTAAGAAGTGTATTCTAGAAATAGTATCTAAACATAAAGGTGAGAAGATAGTAATTGTTGCTCATGGAGGAATAATAAAAGCTGGACTTATAGGAATATTTGACTGGGATATGACAATGTATCATAAAGTAGCACTTGGCAATACTTGTATTAATAAAATAACTTTCAATGATGATTTAATGCCAATGTTAGTTAGTTTAAATGATACAACTCATTTAGATTAAATTACGGAAGTTATGCGAATTAATAAAAAAATGTAAGTCTATAAAAGACCCCCAAATATACTAAATGTTAAACATAAAATAATTATTCTAAATAAATAGATAAGATTTATTTTACCAATGAAGTTTATAAAATTATCGTAAATGTATTTTACGATGATTCATAAGGAGTAAAAAAGAATGATATACATGATGATAAGTATTATATTGATTTTATATTCTGGAATAAATTATTACATTAGCATATGGTTTTGGAAAAATTTATGTAGTATGATTCCTTTTTTTAATAGTGAAATGTACTTTAGCTTCTTTTTTATTATATTTATAATAAGCTTAGTTGGAGTTATATGGAATCGCCATATACCTAAGTTTCTCCAGGATGGAATTTACTTGATAGCATCGTATTGGCTTGTTTTTATAGTATACTTTGCAATATTTATTGGTATAATTGAGTGCTTTTTTATTTTAGGCAATATTTTACAGTTTGTACCTATTAATATTAAACTTAATGCAAATATTTTATTTTATATTGCTTTGATAATTCTTTTTACTGTAATGATTATAATTCTATACGGAACGATAAATGCTAAAAATGCAACAATTACACCATATAATATAGATTTACCTAGAAAGGCAGGAAAGATAAGTAAATTGCAAATAGCGCTTTTATCAGATATTCATCTTGGTAATTTAATGGATAAAAGAATAGATAAACTAATAGATAAAATTAATTCTATACAACCAGATATTATTTTAATTGCAGGAGATATAATTGATTCTAATAGAGATATGATAAATTATGATTTTTCTAAGATGCAAAGTAATTTTAAAAAAATAAAAAGTAAATATGGGATTTATGCATGTTTGGGGAATCATGACTATGATCATAAAGGTGATTCATCAAATAGAATAAATAATTTCAAAAAAGTAGGAGTTAATATATTACGAGATAGTTATGTAAAAATTGATGATAGTTTTTATGTTATAGGGCGTGAAGATATCTCTTATGAAAGAATAAGCGGGATAAGAAGAAAAAAACTATCAGAAACTGTAAATGAAATTAGTGGAGAATTACCTATAATAGTGCTTGATCATCAGCCCAATAATTTAAATGAACCTGTGAGTGAAGGAATTGATTTACAATTATCTGGTCACACACATAAAGGACAGTTTTTTCCTTTTAATTTAATAACGAAAAGAGTATTTAAAATTGATTATGGATATCTAAAAATGGATAAATTTCAAATAATAGTTTCATGTGGCACAAGAACGTGGGGACCGCCTATAAGGATTGGGAGTAAATGTGAGATAGTAAATATAAATGTAACATTTAAGTAAAGGATTATTTTTAGTGTCTACAAGCAATTAAATAGATAAACTATCATGAATCAAAAATGAACAATATGTAAACATAAAAAATTGAATGGAATATATGTCCTAAAAATATACAGTGTAATAAAATTGAACATTTTATTTACAAATTGTATTTTTTTGATACAGTAAATTTGTGTTAGAAAAACTACATTGTTAATAATTAGATTATAAAATTTCAATAAATGGAGAAATAAGTCTACTAATATATTTTGAAAAATTCACGTAGATTGATGAATTAGAACCTTGTATTTACAGGCAAATATATCCTTATTTGTATTAGTATGAAATAAAAATTATGCGATAAATTATACCAGAATATTACATAAACCTATATAATAAATTGATAAAATAATAACATTTGGCATAAATATTGCTTTACATAATTAATGTGGTTAAAAGCAAATAAATATGACAGATGAATTTTAGGAGGTATAAATTTATGGCACGTTTTACTTTACCTAGGGACTTATATCATGGAGAAGGGGCGCTTGAAGTACTTAAAACTTTAAAAGGCAAAAAAGCTTTTGTAGTTGTTGGTGGAGGATCAATGAAAAGATTTGGTTTTCTTAAACAAGTTGAAGATTATTTAACAGAAGCAGGAATGGAAGTAGAGCTATTTGAAGGAGTAGAACCAGATCCATCAGTAGAAACAGTAATGAAGGGTGCCGAAGCAATGAGAAACTTCGAGCCTGATTGGATAGTTGCTATGGGGGGAGGATCACCAATAGATGCTGCAAAAGCTATGTGGATATTCTATGAATATCCAGAATTTACTTTTGAACAAGCAGTTGTTCCATTTGGTTTACCAGAGCTTAGACAAAAAGCTAAATTTGTAGCTATTCCATCAACAAGTGGTACAGCTACAGAAGTTACAGCATTCTCAGTTATAACAAATTACACAGAAAAGATTAAATATCCTTTAGCTGACTTTAACATAACTCCAGATATAGCAATAGTTGATCCAGTATTAGCTCAAACCATGCCAAAAACATTAACAGCTCATACTGGAATGGATGCACTAACTCATGCTATAGAAGCATATACCGCATCGCTTAGATCAAACTTTTCTGATCCTTTAGCAATTAAAGCATTGCAAATGGTACAAGAAAATTTACTCAAGTCTTTTGAAGGAGACAAGGAAGCTAGAAACTTAATGCATGAAGCTCAATGTTTAGCAGGAATGGCATTTTCTAATGCATTACTTGGAATAGTTCATTCAATGGCTCATAAGGTTGGTGCTGTATTCCATATTCCTCATGGATGTGCGAATGCTATATTCTTACCATATGTAATACAATATAATAGAACTAAATGCGAAGATAGATATGCTGATATTGCTAGAGCATTAAAATTAGAAGGAAATACAGATTCAGAATTAACTGATTCATTAATTGGAATGATTAATAAAATGAATAGTGATTTAAATATTCCTCATTCAATGAAAGAATATGGGGTTACAGAGGATGATTTTAAGGCAAATCTTTCATTTATTGCTCATAATGCAGTGTTAGATGCATGTACAGGATCAAATCCTAGAGAAATAGATGATGCTACAATGGAAAAATTATTTGAATGCACATATTATGGGACAAAGGTTGAACTATAGTACTTAGATGTATAAATTTAATAACATAAGAATAAAATAATATAATTGTATAAATCAATGTTTTTGATTTTCATAATAAAAAGCTCTCTTTTGAGGGCTTTTTTATTATGAAAAAATTATGGGGAAATTATAATATTTATTGTTATTTTTTTATTTAAATGATAAAATTACTTTAATATTAAGAAAATAACAATTGCTATGAGATGAATGAAAGTCACATAATGTAATTTGGTGTAATAAATAAAAGAGTGTGATTAACTGTTTTTAGTAAATATTATAGTAGTTTGCAGTTAACATTACAAAAGACCGGTTCAAACTTGATAGTTTCAATTGGTCTATTATTATATTTTAATAGATTAAATATTAAACAGCTAAAGATTAAACGATTAAATTAGTTTTTAATGCTTAAAGGGGGACTAAATATGATTAATAATTTAAAAGTTAAACAGAAAATTTTCTTATTTTCGGGGATAATGATTTTACTGATTATTTTTATGGGGGGAATTGGATATTATTATAATTTACAATCAAATTATAATGTAACATCTATGTATAAAGATAGATTGCTTCCTGTACAGTGGTTAAATGATAATAGAAACCAATCAAGGGCAATAGAGGCAGATACATATAATATTATTTTGAATGTAAAAGATACTGAAGAACAAAATAAGAAATTAAATGATATTAAAGATAGAGTAAAGGCATATGATAATAACTGGCAGGCTTATAAAGGGAATGAGGTTGATCAATTCGAATTAGAAATTATACCTTTAGTTGAGAATGATCTTAAAGAATATAGAGCAGCAAGAGATGAAATTATAAAGTTAGCCATGGATGGGAAGCAAGAAGAGGCTTTAGAAAAATATAAATCAATAACAGGGAAAGTAGATGAATTTCAAAAAAACTTAAAGACTTTGGCGATATATAATGCTGATAAAGCACAAGAAATAAATGTTCAAAATAACAATAGTTTTAGTTATTCTAGAAAGATTTTTATAATACTAGGTTTTTTGTCAGTAGTGATAGCAGCTACTTTATCAGTTATTATATCTAAAACAATTGCTAACCCATTGAAATTATCAGTAGAGTGCATTAGAGTTTTAGCTAAGAGAGATTTTACAGTATCAGTTCCTGAACTGCTTTTAAAACGAAAAGATGAAATTGGAGATCTAGCTAATTCAATATTTTTAATGAAAAATGATATTAGTATTTTAGTAAAGGAGATAATGGAAAGATCACAGGATATGAATGCTTCTAGCCAGGAACTTTCTGCTACTGTAGAGGAATTAACAACGACTATAGAGAGTATAGACGCATCAATTAGAAATATATCAAATGATATACAAGAAACAAGTGCATCATCGGAAGAAATAAGCGCATCCATTCAGGAAGTGGATTCTAATATTAATTTACTATCAGGTAAAGCAATGGAAGGAAGCAATAATGCAAGTAAATCCAAAGAAAGAGCTACAGAAGTACAAGGTAAAGGTAAAGTGTCATTAGAGGAAGCGGGAAGATTATATGAAGAAAAGAGAGAAAAAGGGTTTAAAGCAATTGAATCTGGGAAAGTTGTAGAAGATATAAAAGCGATGGCAGATACTATAGCTGATATATCAGAGCAAACAAACTTACTTGCTCTTAATGCCGCAATTGAAGCAGCAAGAGCAGGAGATCATGGAAAAGGTTTTGCGGTAGTAGCAGAAGAAGTTAGGAAGTTAGCGGAAGAGGCATCTCAGGCTGTTACTATTATAAAAGATACAATAGTAAAAGTACAAGCTGCGTTTAGAAATCTTTCTGATAATAACGTAGAAGTATTAGATTTTATAAAAGAAGATGTAAATTCTAAATTTGAGGATATGAAGAATATGGGGAATCAATATTATGATGATGCAGAATTTGTAGCAAATATGTCAGAGGAAATAGCTTCTATGTCAGAGGAACTTACAGCAACAATTCATGAAATAACTAATGCAGTACAAAATACAGCTGAAATTGCACAGAAATCATCTGAAAACGCTGAAACAATAAAAGATAGTGTAAGCGAAACAACAATTGAGATAGAGCAGCTAGCGAAAGCTGCGGAGCAGCAGGCTCTGCTAGCAGAAAAGTTAAATGAAGTGGTGAACAAATTTAAGATATAAGTAATTATATATAAGTAGATCTCTTTAAAATTATAGTATTTAAAGAAAAAAAGATAGCATTTTCAAGATGAGGTGCTATCTTTTTGGTACTGTATAAGTGTAAGTGTAAACCATAAATAAATGGTTATACATTTGCACTTATTTTTATTTATAATTAAGGGAGTAATTGGTCTGGCGGATCTCTTTTTGGATTCCTACATCCGTCGCAAAAACTGTCAGCCATCCCTTATTATAGAGATTCGATTAAGCAGGTTGAAACCTTATGGCTTTCGTGTAACTAACCAAAATGAATTGTAATAAGTGCAGATGGAATTCAATTACAATAAATTAAGTTGGAGGAAGCAAATGATGATTAGCATTGGAATAGACATATCAAAAGGAAAAAGTATAATATGTATATTAAAACCATATGGTGAGATTATTAGTACGCCATATGAATTAACTCATATAGAAACGGAATTA
>NZ_JAKGTE010000016.1:0-13989 GCF_022324665.1 Clostridium sp. YIM B02500
CTCGAACCTCCAACCTATCGGTTAACAGCCGAGTGCTCCACCATTGAGCTATCGCGGAACGTCATTACTTAATTTATTATATCAGTTTTTTCTAATTATGCAAGCCTTTTTCATATTTTATTTGCTTTTGCAGTTTTCAGAAATACTTATAGCTTTTCTTTCTTATCATCCGAAGAGAATAATAATTCCTATAAATACTTATGCAGCTAATAAAATATTTCTGGACTTATTATAGAATTCCAGATTTCAAATTATGTTTCTATATTTCATTTTTTACTCAACAAAAAAAAGATTCATATATGCTTTTTATACATATAGAACCTTTTTATAGAAATAAATATAATCTATTTACTTTAACTGCATCAAATTATTTCTGTGGTCTCATTGTAGGGAATAATATAACATCTCTGATTGAAGCTGAATCAGTTAAGAACATTATAAGTCTATCTATTCCCATTCCCATTCCACCTGTTGGTGGCATACCTGTTTCAAGAGCACTCATAAATTGTTCATCTAGCATATATGCCTCGTCATCTCCAAGTTCTCTCTCTTTAGCTTGTTGTTCGAATCTTTGTCTTTGAACTATAGGATCGTTTAATTCTGAGTATGCATTACAAAGTTCTCTACCAAATACAAATCCTTCAAATCTTTCAGTAAATTCAGGATTTCCTCTCTTTTTCTTTGTAAGAGGTGAAATTTCAACTGGATAATCCGTAACAAATGTAGGTTGAATCATATTTGCTTCACCAAACTCTTCATATAAAGCATTTAAAACTTCACCTTTTGTTACTGTATTTAATGGTTTGGCAAATTCTAAGTGTTTTTCCTTTGCTATAGTTTGAGCTTCATCGTCAGATTTTATTTCATTGAAATCTACCCCAGCATATTCTTTTACAGCATCAACCATAGTGATTCTTCTCCATGGTGGCTTAAAGTCTATTTCTGTACCTTGATAAGCAACCTTAGTAGTTCCATTTACTTTTTCACAAATATATGCAACCATATTTTCTGTAATTTCCATCATGTCATTATAATCAGAATATGCTTCGTATAATTCTATAGCTGTAAATTCAGGATTATGTCTTACTGACATACCTTCATTTCTAAAATTTCTTCCTATTTCATATACCTTTTCAAAACCAGCAACTATTAATCTCTTAAGATATAACTCTGTAGCTATTCTTAAATACATATCCATATCTAAAGTATTGTGATGAGTAATGAAAGGTTTTGCTGCTGCTCCACCAGCTATTGCTCCAAGAATTGGAGTTTCTACTTCTATAAAGCTTTTAGCATCTAGGAATTCTCTTATAGCTGAAATGATTTTACTTCTTTTAATAAAAGTATCCTTAACTTCTGTATTTGTAATTATATCAACTTCTCTTTGTCTATATCTTAAATCTGGATCTTTTAACCCATGCCATTTTTCTGGAAGTGGCTTTAAAGATTTACAAGTCAACTCAAAAGTATTTACATTTACTGATACTTCACCTGTTTTAGTTGTAAATACTTCTCCAGTTGCTGCAATCCAATCACCTAAATCAAAAGTTTTATATTGCTTTAAATTTTCTTCCCCAACCTTATCAATCTTTAAGAATAGTTGTATCTTACCATCCTTATCATGTATATCTGAGAAAACAACTTTTCCCTGCCCTCTTTTAGACATTAGTCTTCCTGCAACGGTTACTTCCTTACCTTCTAGTGCATCATAATTTGCCTTAACTTCCTCTGATGTATGAGTTCTGCTGACTTTATAAACATCAAAAGGATCCTTTCCAGCACCTTGTAGCTCTGCTAGTTTAGCTCTTCTCAATCCTTCCTGTTCATTATACTGAGACTCTAACTCTTGCATGCTCATTTCTTCTGTTGACATTGCTGTACCTCCAATTAACTTCTACTTATTCCTAGTATTTCGAATTTATTAACTCCGTCTGGAACTGTTACCTCTACTACATCACCAACTTTTTTACCAACTAGTGCATTTCCAACCGGTGATTCGTTTGATATTTTAAAATTCATAGGATCCGCTTCTGCCGAACCTACTATTGAATACTCTACTTCTTCATCAAATTCATAATCTTTAACTTTTACCTTTGATCCAACTGAAACAATATCACTTGGAATCTCTGATTCATCTACAACCACTGCATTTTTAAGCATATTTTCTAATTGAATTATTCTTCCTTCTGTAAATGCTTGGTCGTTTTTAGCTTCATCATACTCAGAATTTTCACTTAAATCTCCGTATCCTAAAGCAATTTTTATCTTTTCAGTTATTTCTTTTCTTTTTACTGTTTTTAGATATTCTAATTCACTTTCTAATTTCTTAACACCTTCATAAGTCATAACATATTGTTTTGATTGGCTCATATACTTTAACTCCCCTTTAAAACCTTCTATATTATTTATTTTAGTTATTGATTATAATCTTTATTTTGATAAATTATCTATTAAATAAATCTTTTTAAGCAATCTCTTATTATATCGTTAACAGAGAGCACCTATAAATTTATAATAATTTGAAAAATATTTCAATCTGAAAATCATTTAACTTATTATAAATCAGCATATTTCATATGTCAATAAATCCTAATTTGAAGCAATTCGCTCCATTAGTTAGCAACTAATTCGGAACAACTTTACTCATAGCTATGATTGCTGTGAATCAACCATTAAATAAACCTAGTTTAAATATTAATATAAAAGTAAATTAGTAAAACATAAATTATAATTTTTACACAAAAATTAATACTCATATTTATACTAGATTTATTATTAAACCAAATTACATTTTTCTAAATATTAATAATATGCTTGAAACAATTAAATAATTCTAGTTATACTTACAAAACTATAATTCATCTTGATATTTTCTTAAAGCTTCAATAACTTTTTCACTATCATTTATAGTATTAATCTTATTTTTAAGTTCTGTGCATCTTGGAAGTCCTTTAATATACCATGATGCGTGTTTTCTCATTTCTCTTATCGCTTTAAATTCCCCATCATATTTTATTGCTAATTCGTAATGCCTAATACACATTTCAATTTTTTCATTATCTGAAACTTCTTGAATTACTTCTCCATTAAGCAAATTATTTATCTGTCTAAATATCCATGGATTTCCTTGACTTCCTCTTGCAATCATTATTCCATCACAATTTGTAGTTCTTTTCATTCTGACAGCATCTTCTGGAGAAAATACATCTCCATTTCCTATTACAGGAATTGAAACACTATCCTTAACTCTCTTTATTATGTCCCAATCTGCTTTCCCTTGATACATTTGTTTTCGTGTTCGTCCATGAACAGCAATAGCATCTGCTCCAGCTTGTTCCATCCCTTTTGCAAATTCTACTGCATTAATATTATCTTCATCAAATCCTTTTCTAAACTTGACAGTAACAGGTTTGGTTGAAACTTTTTTTATAGTTCTAACGATATCGTATGCAAGTTCCGGTTCTTTCATTAATGCAGATCCCTCTCCATTTTTAACTATTTTGGGAGCTGGGCATCCCATATTAATATCAATTATACAAATATCTTCCCTGTTATTTAAATATTCCTCACAAATTCTAGCCATCACATCTGGCTCTCTACCAAATATCTGGGCCGCAACTGGTTTTTCTTCATCTGCTATTCTAAGTAAGGTTTGTGTATTCTCGCTTCCATAATATAATGCTTTAGCACTAACCATTTCGGTGTAAACCAAACCGCATCCCATTTCCTTACATAATCCTCTAAATGATATGTCAGTTACTCCTGCCATAGGTGCTAGAAATATATTGTTTTCAAAGGTTAAATTCCCTATCTTCATTGTAGAATATACTCCTTACATCTTGTATAAATCTCAATTTCCATATAATTTATCTTTGGGAAATCTCTATTTCTTTGTTTTTTTCATATAATATTTTTAATCCTTCTAGTGTTAAATCCGAATCAACCTTATCAATAACATCAGTCTCTTTAGCTATTAAATTTGCTAATCCACCTGTTGCTAATACAAAAGGTTCTTCCTTATACTTAGAATTTTTCATTTCTTGTTTCATTTTTTTCACTATATATTCAACTTGCCCAATATAACCAAATATAATACCAGATTGCATACTTGATACAGTATTTTTGCAAATCATATTTTTTGGTACTTCTAATTCTACTCTAGGAAGCTTAGCTGCTCTTTCAAATAAAGCATCTGCCGAAATTCTAATTCCAGGACATATGCATCCTCCAAGATAATCTCCATTTGCTCTTACTGCACAAAAAGTTGTAGCTGTTCCAAAGTCTATTATTATAACTGGTCTCTTGTAAATTTCATATGCAGCAACAGCATTTACTATTCTATCTGCTCCAACTTCTCTTGGGTTATCATATTTAATATTTATTCCAGTTTTCACTCCTGGTCCAACTATTATAGGTTCGTGACAAAAACATTTTCTTAACATATTTTCTAAAGAATGCATTATATTAGGAACAACAGAAGAAACTATAACTCCAGTAATATTTTTAGGATCAATGTCACTTAAGTTAAATAGTTGCATAACTTGTATACCATACTCATCTGAAGTTTTATTTCCTTCACTTGAAATACGCCAACTAGCTATATACCTTTCTCCATTATGTACTCCCAAAACAATGTTAGTATTACCTGCATCAACAAGTAAAATCATAGAAAGCACCACCTTAATATAGTTAAATTAAAAGCAGCCCGAAGAGCTGCCTTAATTTTGAAATTGACTAAAAAATAACAATATAATTTTAACAATTATATTTAATTTGTCAAGAGTTTAAATGTGATTTTAGATTAATACCACCATTTTCTAGCTTCTGTTTTCACCTTAAATACACATATATGCATTCATTAGAATAATCCTATTATTTCCCCACTTTTTAATACATCCATCTTATTTGCTGCTGGTACCTTTGGAAGGCCAGGCATAGTCATTATGTCACCTGTCTGAACCACTATAAATCCAGCTCCATTTGATACTCTCACTTCTTTAACTGTAATATCAAATCCTGTAGGTCTAGCTAAAAGACTAGGATTATCTGATAGTGAATATTGCGTTTTTGCCATACATATAGGAAGTTTATCTAACTTAAACTTTTCTAATTCGTCAATTTGTTTTTTTGCTGCTGGAGTATAATTAACTTTATCTGCTCCATAAATTTTACTAGCAATTGTAAATATTTTCTCTCTAATAGATTTTTCCTTATCATATATAGGCTCAAAATTTGATTCACTATTCTCTAGTGCATCTAACACTATATTGGCAAGGTCAATTCCACCTTCACCACCTTTAGCCCACACATCACACAATGCTACTTTAACCCCAATTCTATCGCAAAAATCTTTAATGAATTCCACTTCTTCCGAGCTATCTGTAACAAATTTATTTATTGCAACAACAGGTGTGATTTTAAACTTCTTTATATTCTCTATCTGTTTTTCCAAATTAGCAATTCCATCTTTTAGTGCTTCAACATTTGGGATATTTAATTCAGTCTTAGCTACTCCGCCATGATGCTTTAATGCTCTTATAGTCGCAACAACTACAACACATTCAGGTTCTAAATTACCATATCTACATTTAATATCAAAGAACTTCTCTGCACCTAAATCTGCTCCAAATCCAGCTTCTGTTATGACAACATCTCCCAACTTTAAAGCAAGCTTAGTTGCCATTATAGAATTACATCCATGAGCAATATTAGCAAATGGTCCTCCATGTATTAATGCAGGAGTATTTTCTAATGTTTGAACCAAGTTAGGCTTAATCGCGTCTTTCATTAGTAACGCCATAGCTCCTTGTATTTCTAATTCCTTAGCATAAACAGGATTTCCATCTAAATTATATGCAATTACTATATTACCCATTCTTTCTTTCAAATCTTCTAGATCACTTGCTAAACATAATATAGCCATTATTTCAGATGCAACAGTTATATTGAATCCATCTTCTCTAACAAATCCATTAACCTTTCCACCCATCCCAACAATGATATGTCTTAACGCTCTATCATTCATATCCATTACTCTTTTAAATACAATTCTTCTAGAATCAATTCTTAAAACATTACCTTGGTGAATATGATTATCTATTGCTGCTGATAACAAATTATTAGCAGATGTAATAGCATGCATATCTCCAGTAAAATGAAGATTAATATCTTCCATAGGAACAACTTGAGCATATCCTCCCCCAGCTGCTCCACCCTTAATCCCGAAGACCGGTCCTAATGATGGCTCCCTTAATGCTATAACGGCTTTCTTCCCAATCCTGTTTAAAGCCTGACCAAGCCCTACTGTAACTGTTGACTTTCCTTCTCCTGCAGGAGTTGGATTTATAGCTGTTACCAAAACTAACTTTCCGTTATTATTATTTTTAACCTTATCATATACATCTAAAGATATTTTACACTTATATTTTCCATAGTACTCTATATCATCTTCGCAAAGTCCCAATTTTTCAGCCACATTTTTTATCGGCTCCATCTTTGCCTCTTGAGCAATCTGAATATCACTTTTCATTTGAAATCCCTCCTAAATATAAACCCAAAATCATACTTAATATAATTTATTATATCATTTCACTATACATAATAAAAGTTTTTTCGAATAATAAGTATAAATGAACTCCTAATATTCGTATTAATATGAATATTCTATGATTCTACATATAAAAAATTAAATGGCTATTTCAAACCCATTTTGTGCTTGAAATAGCCTTTGTATTAATTATTTACAAAAATATCTTCGAATTCTTCTGCATCAAGTTTTTCTTTTTCAATTAAAGCTTTTGCAACAGCATGTAATTTGTTTATATTTTCTTTTAGAAGCTTATTAGCTCTATCATAAGCCTCATCTATAAATTTCTTTATTTCTTTATCTATTTTAGAACCTATCTCTTCGCTAAAGTTTCTCCCCTTACCTAAGTCTCTTCCAAGGAAAACTTCATCATGCCCTGAAGTACTAAATGATATAGTTCCAATTTCTTCGCTCATACCATAATCCATAACCATACTTCTAGCTATATGACTTGCTCTATCTATATCATTTTTTGCACCAGTACTTATATCTCCCATAATCAATCTTTCAGCAACTCTTCCACCTAGGAGTCCAACCATCTCATCTTTTAATTTAGACTTAGATGTATAAGAAGTATCCTCCTTTGGAAGATGCATAGTATATCCACCAGCTCTACCTCTTGGAATTACACTTATTTCGTGAACCGGATCACAGTGTGGAAGCAATCTCATAACAACCGCATGACCTGCTTCATGATAAGCCGTTAATTTCCTATCATGTTCAGTTATTACCCTACTCTTTTTCTCAGGACCTGCAATTACTTTTGTTATTGCTTCTTCCATCTCAGACATAGAAATTTGTTTTTTGTCTTTTCTAACAGCAAGTAATGCCGCTTCATTTGTTAAGTTTTCTAAATCTGCTCCCGAAAACCCTGGAGTTCTTCTAGCAAGGACATCTAACTTCACATCATCATTTAGTGGTTTCTTTCTTGTATGAACTTTAAGAATTTCCTCTCTACCTTTTACATCTGGAGCTCCAACAATTATTTGCCTATCAAATCTTCCTGGTCTTAATAACGCTGGATCTAATATATCAGGCCTATTTGTTGCAGCTATCATTATGATACCTTCATTAGCACCGAATCCATCCATTTCAACAAGAAGTTGATTTAATGTCTGTTCTCTTTCGTCATGTCCTCCACCTAAGCCTGCACCTCTCTGTCTTCCAACTGCATCAATTTCATCTATAAATACTATACAAGGTGAATTTTTCTTTGCTTCTTCAAATAAGCTTCTAACTCTCGATGCACCAACACCAACAAACATTTCAACAAAATCTGATCCTGATATACTAAAGAATGGCACGCCTGCCTCTCCCGCTATCGCTTTTGCAAGTAATGTTTTTCCAGTCCCAGGAGGCCCAACTAATAAAACCCCTTTAGGAATTCTTGCGCCTATCTGTATATACTTTGATGGCAATTTTAAAAATTCAACAATTTCTTCAAGCTCAGCTTTCTCTTCATCCGCACCTGCTATATCTTCAAATGTAACTGTTTGTGTATCTGGAGTTACCATTTTAGCTTTGCTTTTACCAAAATTCATAACCCCTCTTCCACCACTTCCGCTTTGGGATTGTTGAGTAAATATAAATAGGAATATAAATATAAATACTGCCATTAATATAAATGGAAGTAATGTTGCTATCCATGTTGCATTATTAGATGGTTTCTCAAAAACGACTTTAACATCTAATTTAGGCTGATTTACTATAAGCGAACTAACAAGTTCACCCGGAGCAATAGTAACAAAACTTTTATTATCAGTAGTTTTTCCTTCTATAGTCATGCTGTCTTCCTTGACTAAGATACTTTCTATTTCATTTGAATTCCACTTTTGTATAAATGAACTATAAGTTATCTCATTAGAACCTTTTCCTGTTTGCCACATAGTAACTGCTGCTAAAATCAGCATAACTGAGCATACAATCCATACAGCCGCACTTGAATATTTTTTCATTCAAGGCCCCCCTCTCTCATCATATTTAAAATTTTACCATAGGAATATTTTTATTACAATTAAATTTGAACTTTCTATTTTTCATATACTTCAGGCTTTAATATCCCTATAAAAGGTAAATTTCTGTATTTTTCAGCATAATCTATTCCATAACCTACTATGAATCCATCAGGAACCTCAAATCCAATATATTTAACATCTAAATCAGATTTACGCCTCGCTTGCTTATTTAGTAATGCAACTATTTCTATACTATTTGCTTTTCTCGCTTTTAAATATTTAAGTAAATATGTTAATGTTACTCCTGTATCAACGATATCCTCAACCACTAAAATATCTTTTCCTTCTATACTATTATCTAAGTCTTTTAATATTCTTACGACACCAGATGTTTCTGTAGAACTTCCATAGCTTGAAACTGCCATAAAATCTATTTCACATTTAATAGATATGTTTTTTATTAGCTCGGCAGCAAATATTACTGATCCTTTTAAAATACCAACTATAAGTAAATCTTTTCCTCTATAATCTGTACTTATTTCACTTGCAAGTTCTTTAATTCTCTTACTTAAAATTTCTTCTGAGTATAGTATCTCTTGTATATCTTGTTTCATATTTAATATTCCTTTCTTTGAACGACTACTTTTAATATATTCGTACTTTTACTTGTAAGTTTATATTCTTCTGAGATTCTAATTCCAATAACCCATGCAATCCTTTCATCAAAGCATAAAATAGGGATGCATTCTCTTTCATTCTTAGGAATCTTCATATCAATAAAAATATCTTTTAATTTTTTGCTACCACTCATTCCTAGTGGAATAATTTTATCTCCATTCTTTCTATTTCGTATTGAAATATTATTATTAATTTTATCAAAATCAAAATACTTAACGAAATCTCCTTGCTTTAAGTTTATAGAATTTTCATTATAACCATTAATTATAGAAAATTGAATAACATACTTATGAAACTCAACTGTATTTATATATATGTTATCTTTACCTAAAATTATTTCTTCTTTTTTACTATTTATATCTGATTTTTTTGTCTTTGTTTTTATGTATATATCTCCATAAACATTTTCAGCACAAACTCCATTTGGAAGATGCACTAACTTTCCAGAGTATTTTTGAGCCAAACAAGATATTTCATATATATGCTTAACTTCAAAATCGTAATTAGACTTTGAATACCTTGTTAACGCATGCCTTAATACTCTATTAACCAAAGGTTCTTCCTCTTTAAATATTTCCTTTTTTATTATAAAATAATCATTACATTCCATACAATATTTATTGTATAAACCAGCGGATAATTTTTCAAGGAATTCATTATCTTTTTGCAATAATGTAGACATCCTATTCAAAGTCTGTACTATATCTTCATTAAAATTTTCTTTCATATATGGCAATATATCTAATCTTATTTTATTTCTATTATAAATTTTTTCAAAGTTAGTTTTATCGATTCTTGGATTTAAGTTCTTTAGTTTTACGTAGTTTTCTACTTCTTCTCTACTCAAGCATAAAATAGGTCTTATTATTTTATCATCTCTAGAAGCCCTAATTCCTCCCAACCCTTCAAGGCCTGTTCCTCTCATAAGCCTAAATAAGACTGTCTCCGCCTGATCATTTGCATTATGCGCAGTAGCAATCTTATTAAAGCCTTCTTTTTCTAAGATTTCATCAAAAAAATCATATCTAGCATTCCTCCCAGCCATTTCCGAAGACAACTTACTTTCCTTAGAATAAGCATTAATATCTACACGTTTGACAAAACATTTTATTCCCATATCATTGCATGTATTAATGACATATCTCTCATCTTCAAATGCATCTTCGCCTCTTAAAAGATGATTTAAGTGTGCAGCAGCTATACTTATATTTAATTTTTCTCTTAGCTCAAATAAAACATTCAAAAGACATATAGAATCTGGTCCTCCAGAAAGAGCAATCAAAATTTTATCATTGGGTTTAATAAGGTTATTGTCTTTTATATAAGACAGTACTTTTCTATACAAAAATAACACTCCTACTTATTTATTATTATGTCATATACAATTCCGCTTCTTATATTTTACGTATATATGTTCTAAATGTAAACATTATTGCTTCAATTTAACAGTTCAAAACTCATTCTATATAAATATAACATTATTCTTAAAAACAATCTTATTTATTTACTTAAATATGAAACAAATATAAATAGCTGTTTCAAATTTAACTTACGATTTAAATTTTTGAAACAGCTATTTATAATATTTTAATAACTTATTGCATGATAATCTTAGCTATCTAAATAAACTTTTGAAACTACTACTGTCATATCATCTTTAATTGTTCCATTACTTAATTTTTTCGCTCTTTCTAGCACCTTTTCTGACAGTTCTCTAGGATCTGAATTAATTGTCTTTAAATAGTCTTCAATCCAAGTTGATTTTCCAGAGTTTGATTTATCTATATCTAAAATACCATCGCTAACATTAATTAAAATATCACCAGGTCGTAGCACTTCTCTTATAACTTCCACGTCCACTTCATCTACAAGTCCAAAAGGTAAATTCTTAGAATTAATAGATATTACATCACGGCCTCTTTTTATAAAGCTAGGTGCTGCGCCTATCTTTACAAATATTGCATTACCATTATATAAGTCAATTCTATTTAAATCTAAAGTTGCATATTTTTCATCTTCCGAAAATCTCATTCCCATTATAGAATTAACTGTGTTGACCGTTATATCTTCATCGAACCCTGCTTCAATAAGCTTTTCTACCAAATCAACAGTTGCTTTGCTTTCTTCCTTAGCCTCTGGTCCAGACCCCATCCCATCACTTAGAATTGTCATATACGTTCCATTTCTTGTCCTTCCAAAACTATAACTATCACCTATTTGAGTTTCTCCACCTTTTGGTTCCATTGCACCATAAGACACCATATAATACTTTGGTTTTTCTTCTATCGTTATAATACATTCATTTGTCTGTGGATTTATTTTACAACCATCATCCCCAATACATAATTTCATTCTCATAGCACTGCTCAATAGAGAAACTATGTTTTTTCCATAATAATCAGCTCCTTCGCAATTATTTACACTTAATCTAATCTTAACCCTACCGCTTTTATCTATATAGCAAAAAATATCATTGTAATATATGGAGTTTTTATTCAGTATACGTTTCGTCAATCTTTCTAAATCAGTATCTATTCTAACCTCCTTTTTAAAATCATTAAGAAGATTATCTAAAGTACACGATATGTTAGTTATATGGGATGATAATATATTTCTTCCTTCTGCTAACCTTTCCTTTATTGATTCATTTACATTATAATTAGTTACAATCCCTTCTGCATTTTTTAAAAGTGTAAAATTCTTAATACATCTTTTTTGCAAATCCATAGGAATTGCTAATTTGCCCTCCTCTTTACTTTGAATTAACATTTGAAAAGAGTTAAATGTTTGATGAAACTCTCTTTCCCAACATAAAGGTCTATTTTCGCAGCTTGAACAACTTCTATCTGCCAAGTTTTCTACCAATGCACTCCCTTTCGATTTAATCAATAAATTTTCATTATCATTGTTAGTTAATAAGCATCTTGATACATTTGTAAGTACACTTGTAAGTTCTTTTAATTTAAAAGTAAATTCCTCCTTTATTGCATTCAATTGAATTTCGCCTAAAGATGCTTTCTTTCTATATGGATTTATCTCAATTTCAATACTTGTAAATACAGGTTTTGGAACACACAAAAATAAAACAGAACTAGTAAGAACCTCAACTCCCAACTTCAATGTTACTGCATTAGAGTACAAAGCTAATGCAGTATAAATTATTATACCTGATAGTATTGAAAATATTTTCCCCGTATCTTTAAATATGCCAACAATTAAGCCTCCAACTCCAAAAAAGGCTACACTATACATCATGTCATTTGAAGCAACTCCAAGCATTATACCCATAGAAACTCCAATCATAGTTCCATATGTTGCGCCACCTACATACGCAATTGTCAAAACTAATGTAAGTGCGCATATATTTCTTATAGAGTAATTACTAATATTTATATTACCTATTCCTGCAACTAATAAACACAAAAATATTCCAACACTTACTATTTCCTCCGAAGAAAAGAAGTAATTAGTATTAATCTCTTCCAAAGAATTTAACGCATACTTTATAACATAATATATGGGCAATACAATTAATGTCTGTATTAAACATAAAGTTATATTTACGCCAAGTTCATATTTATTAACTAGTAAACCATAACAAAAAAAACTACTTAGAATTATTACAAAACCCACTAATTCTTTTTTTCTATTTTTAGCTGATGCTATAAACACATAGTAAATTGTAACTAAAGCTACAGATACTAAATATACATAACCGTCTGTCAGTAAACTACTTATTGTTAGATATCCTATAGCGATTCCTATCGCCACAGTTAAACTATTTCTCCTATTCTCTTTTGTAACTACAGCTATCAAATACGCAATTCCTATTGGCGCTATACCAAGACTATCTGATTGATTTAATAATAAATTTACTCTACCGAGCAAGATTCCTGACATTAGAATAATCCCTAACTTCACTATAGATGTTTTCATCCATAACTTTTTTCTTAAGTTTTCTACTCTAGTTATTCCTTCATACTTATCCAACCCTAATCCATACTGCACATTAGCTCGCCTCATTTCCAAATAATGTAACTTGATTATAGCATCATAACCTTACGATAAATGTCATAAGGTGTTTATCGTATAAAGTTTTCGTAGGACAACTTCATCTATATTTCTCTAATATCTAATGATTTAATAGATTATTTTCTTTATTACATTTTGATCTAATATCATACTTAGTCAAGGTAAATCAAGATATCTGGCTAATTATTAAAATTAGAACGTTATAATTAATTTGTCGTTAATCTTATTTTATTAGAAATTTATATATAAAATATTTTTCATAAAATTATAAATCGTGAATACACTTTTTAATTACTCCTTAAAATAATATTTTTTACGATTATTCTCGGATTTTCTTGGCTTAAGTGACCAAAATTCGTATTCAGTAATCAATCTTATGACAAGTTAACTTACAGTACTCAAAATATTAAGTACTAAAAAAAGCCTAACATAAGTGTAGTCATCTACATTCATATTAAACTTCTATCTATAACTAATTTAAACACCATGTTAGAAAAGTAAACTTTAAATATCTCATTCTTAGCATTATAAATCGATGCTAAAGTTTTCTTCTCAATGGCTAGGAATTTATTCAGAATATTATACCTTTATCTTATACTTCATATAATAAATATTTTCCAAACAAAAAAAGACCTGAGCTATTGCTTAAGTCTTATGGTTGCGGAGGCAGGACTTGAACCTACGACCTTCGGGTTATGAGCCCGACGAGCTACCAACTGCTCCACCCCGCGATATTAT
>NZ_JAKGTE010000016.1:14086-121634 GCF_022324665.1 Clostridium sp. YIM B02500
ATCGAACCGGTACGGTGTTTAACCACCGCAGGATTTTAAGTCCTGTGCGTCTGCCAGTTCCGCCACTTCGGCATATCTTATAAACTAAGTGCCAACGACAAAGCTAATTATAATACATATTCTTTTTAGTGTCAACAATATTTTTTTATTAATCTTATATATTTAAAATTTTAATTGCAATAATCAGTAAATCACAAGTTTTAAGCACTATAAATATCCATTTATAATCTTAATAATGCAGAATAAACTGTAAACAAATATAAAAATTTCTCTACAAATCTATTCTACATTTGAAATTTATCAAGCAAATTTTATATTTATTTTCCTAATAAAGATTTCAAAAATTTTTAACAGCCTTTTTTTCCACCTTTACTTTTAAATTCTTGATGTTTCTTTACATCTTGCATTCTTTCTTCGCTATCTTTTAGAAACTTAGACATAATATCTTCGAAATTTCCTGAATTAGTAGTTTTCTTCTTATCAGGTGCCTTCCAATCAATCTCTGCTGGTTTAACCGATTTTCTTTGAACATTTGCTTGCTTTATTGAAAGACTGATTTTACCATTATCATCAATTGAGATAACTTTCACTTTCACTTTATCTTGCTCACTAAGATGTTCTCTAATATCTTTTACGTAAGAATCTGCCACTTCTGAAATATGAACTAATCCAGTTTTGCCTTCAACTTCAATAAAAGCTCCAAAGTTTGTGATGTTTATCACTGTGCCCTCTACTATGTTTCCTGCCATTAAGGTCATGTTTAAAAGACTCCTCCTTAAATTTAAAAATATATAAATTTATAAGAACAAATCTGCTGTGCAGATGCTCTTTAATTTAGAATACAAATTTAATTATTTAGCTACTATAATATTACCAGAGTTTTATAAGTTTTTCTATAAATTGAAATTTAATTTTGATTTGTTATCTCTCCATTAACAACTTTTTCACCAGGCTTAATCATCCCAAGTCTTTCCCTTGCTAATTTTTCAAGATAATCCGATGAATTTGAATTAATTTTATCAACTTCATCTTGAAGTCTTTCGTTTTTTTGATTAATTTCATTTAACTGAACTTGCTTACTGTCAATTTCCTTTTGAATTCTATTCATTGTTATACTTTGCCTAATATAACTAAAGGCAAAGAAAATGATAAATCCAGTAATTATTGTCCGCTTTAATATTAACTTCGTTTTCATCTATAAGAACCTCTATTTTGCAAATTCTCTTAAGTCTATTGTAAACACTATATTAGTATTATTCAAGTAATTTTTTATCATTTCCTTTTATCTGTAATTTTATATGCAATTATTTTTAATGGATACAATAAATTTTTTAATAAAATTCTAATCAATTTATAAGATAATTTTGCAATCAGCATCTCGCTGTTATAAAAATACTTACTAATAAATTTGAAGTATAATATAATGGCCATAATTATGAAAATATATACATAGGGAGTTAAAAATGCATAATTAGTATATAATAAAAAGGTAAAAACAATCAAAGCAATAAGTACACAAAATAGCATATCTTCTATTATTGTTAATATCTTTATAGAGTTTAATCCTCTTATTCCTCTATATATATCAAACAATATTCCCGTTATAACACCTCCAATTAAGCTGCATATAACAAGATTAATCTGCATATTCAATCCTAAAGGCATACTATATTCCTACTTAAACAATCTGCTTATTATGCTTTCATTGCTTTTCTTAGATATCTTTCCGTTATATACCATAGATGCAATGCTTCCAGCAATTATAACATCACCATTTTGCACATCCAACTTGTTCATTTTTAACTCTTCTCCCTTGATAGTTAAATTTCCTAGATTAGTTGTTAAATCTATTTTTTGCTCATCAAAACTTATAACCTCTATAACACCACTTAAAGTTAATTTTTTTCTATTCTCTAGAGATAAACTTGATTTATTATCTTCTACTTTATTTTCCACTCTTTTCTCCATTAAAAATTCCTCCATTTATTTTTCTTATACAATATATGTTTGTATTTTGCATTTTAGAATTTAGAACCTTTAATAAGTTAAGTATAGTGGAATTTATTTCTTAAAAGCTGTTAAGTGTTATTATTTATGATAATTTCACTTAACATAAATCTTTTTTGTTCAATACCCATATATAGATAAAGAGTAGATAAACTATATAGTTTCTACTCTTTATCTTCTTCACCCTCAAGGATAATATACATTTCTTTTGCTTCTTCTTTTCTCACATGTTCTACTACACTAGCAATTTCTGCTTTTAATACTTTATTAGCAAACGTTATTTCAATTATATCCCCTTCTTTTATTTTTGTAGAAGGCTTTGCTATTTTCCCGTTTATTAATATACGGCCACTCTCACATATTTCTTTCGCTACAGTTCTTCTTTTTATAATACGCGATACCTTTAAATATTTATCTAGCCTCACAATTTCTCCTCCATTCAAAAGAACCCGAGAAAACTCGGGTTCATATTTACTCTGTCTAACTTGTATTTTATTACTTGTTAACTTTATCTTTGAATTCCTTACCTGCTTTAAATACTGGAACTGTTGTTGCAGGAATGTTTATAACTTCTTTAGTTCTAGGATTTCTTCCTTCTCTAGCTGCTCTTTCTCTAGTTTCAAAAGTTCCAAATCCAACTAATTGAACCTTTTCTCCTTTTTCTAGTGCTTCCTCAACACTTTCAATTAAAGCTTTTAATGCTAATTCTGCATCTTTTTTTGTTAATTTACTTTTTTCCGCCATACTAGTAATTAATTCTGCTTTATTCACAATAACATCCTCCTTAAAATCCAGTTACATATTTTCTAACTGTTTTCTTTATGTACTAAATTGCACTTCTTTATTATATAACCTCTTCAGCTACCCGTCTATAGAAAAACGCTTTCTTTTCCTATATATAACTAAATAATCCAATAAATCGTTACAAAGTAGTTCTTTATAAAATTATTATTCTTCATAAACTAGAAAATTCCTTTATTTAAATTACCTATTAACCTAAGTTTTTTGAAATTTCCCATAGTTCATTCATTTCATCTAAAGTCATACTTGTTAATTCAATATTCTTATCTTTAGCTGCTCTTTCAATATACTGAAATCTTTTCATAAACTTGTCTATAGTATAATTTAATGCTATTTCTTCGTCTACTTTCAGAAACCTTGCAATATTTACACATGAAAATATTAAATCTCCGACTTCTTCTTCTATTTTCTCCACATTTTCTGTATTATATACATCAATTACTTCTTTTAACTCTTCTTTTACCTTACTTACAGCAAAATCTATATTTTCAAAGTCAAATCCAACCTTACTTGCTTTTTCTTGAATCTTATGTGCTCTTAAAAGTGCAGGTAGTCCCTTTGTTATTCCTTTCATTTCATCTCCAACACTATTATATCCCTTTTCTTTCTTCTTTAACTCATCCCACTTCATTAGTACATCTTCTGAGGAATTCAATCCATCAGCATCTTTAAATACATGAGGATGCCTACTTATCATTTTATTACAAATTCCTTCTATCACATCTCCTATATCGAAATATCCGTCTTCTTTTCCAATAGATGCATGAAAAACAACTTGAAGAAGTACATCTCCTAATTCTTCGATTAACGAATTATCATCATCTTGATCTATTGCGTCTATTACCTCATAGCTTTCTTCTATTAAAGCCTTCTTAAGAGACTTATGAGTTTGTTCTCTATCCCACGGACATCCATCTTCACCTCTCAAAACTTCTATTATATCTAAAAAGTCATTAAAGTCTTTTTTGTTTTTTAAATCCTTTGGTATATAAATAGATGTTAAATAATCTATGTCCTCCTGCATATCCAGTTCAAATAACGGTATCTTTCTTATGCTTTCCTGACCTTCTATTCCGGCTGCTCTTACATAATAAATCTCTGTTTCATCATTATAGCATTCTAGCAATCTTAATTTAACTTCTGATGCTATCAATTGATTGTATACCTGAGTAACAATTGTTCCTATTCTTTTGTCTAAAATTTGGTTACTTATGTCAAAAGAGTCTATAACCTTTAACCCCTCTATAGGATCAATCTTAAGGCTTTCAATCATTGCATCGATAAAACTTACTGCTGGTATAACTTTATATTCTATTCCATTTTCTTTACATAGTTCTATTAAGTTAAATACTGATTTTTCTGCAACCAATGGATGACCTGGAACTGCATAAATTAAATCAGTCATATTCTTATGTTTATTAATTATGTCTTTTGCGATATTTAAGTATACTTCATCAAAATTATCTATGCTATCATAAATATTATCATAAGTATCAAATACAATATTTTTTTCCTTCAGGTAATCTACTGTTGGATGCTTTTCTGTTCTTAGAAATATATGCTTGCTTGCTTCGAGTTCATTTATTGTTCCTATTGTCAATGCATCCTTACTTCCTGGTCCTAATCCCACTATCTTAATCATTAGAATTTCTCTCCTTTTTACTTTCTTTTAAATCTATCTCTTATTTCTTCAACATTAAATACCTTGAATACAATTATCATTATAATATATACTATCATACCCAAAAATATAGATGTCAAGCAAGATATTCCATTACTAATTGTATTCTTATATAAAATATTATAACTTATTAATACAATTAACATCATAATACTGGATGCATAGCAAGGTTTTATTAATATTTCGTATAAATTAAGCCTTACTCTTAGTGTAAATTTCATCATCACTATATTTAAAATACTTACTGTTAAATAAGCTCCAAAGCTCGCCAAAACAGCACCATATATGTTAAACATTTGCATAGGAACTAATACCCACGTTAATACAATTTTAATCAAACACCCAATCAAGAGGTTAATAACAGGTTTTATATAATGCCCTGTTCCTTGTAGTATTGCTGTTGTTGTTTGAGTAATTATTATAAAAGGAATTGTTAATGATAAATATTTTAATATCTCTATTCCTTCAAACCTACCCGGAAATATAAACTTCATTACTGGTTCAGCTAAAAAGAATAATCCAAAAGTACACGGAATAGCAATTACTGATGCCATTTTCATAGATGCATCTATTTTGCCTTTTAGTTCTTTCTGTTTCTTAAGTATAAAATTCTCAGCTATGATAGGAATTAGAGATGTACAAATAGCCATAGAAAGAGTTAATGGAATATTTACAATTACAGACGCTTTTCCTGTTAGTTGCGCATATAATACAGTTGATTGAACATTTGTGAAGCCCGCATCTAATAGTTTTTGTGGTACTAAAATGGAATCTATTAAATTCATAATACTTGATACTGTAGTACCTAATGATATTGGTATTGCAATCTTTAATATAGTATTTAATATTTCTGGATTGCTTTTTATTTTTTTAATGGCATAACGTTTCTTTACTCTTTTATAATTCGAGTATAAATAAGCTCCTCCAAGAACAGCTCCCGCAGTTGCTCCAAATGCTGCACCACCTGCTGAGTACTCTATGCCTCTAGGTAGTAAAAATACAGCAAGTCCAACACCGAATATGACTCTACCAATCTGCTCTATTATCTGTGATATAGCTGACGGAGTCATATTTTGCAGCCCTTGAAAGAATCCTCTAAATATAGTTACAAATGATATTACAATTGGTGCAAATGATATTCCGATTAATGAATAATACGCTTTTGGATCCCACTTCAAAAATAATACTATTGGTTTTGCAAAAAAGAATAATGCTAAAGTTGTGCCTGTCCCTATTATTGTCATTAAAATAGCAGATTCTTTCATTACTTCAAAGCTTCCATATATATCATTTGTTGCATTCTTTTCTGATATCATCTTAGAAATTGCAACTGGAACTCCAGAAGCCATAGCTATAAAAAACATATATAGCGGGTATGACATTTGATAATATCCAATTCCCTCATCTCCAATTAACATTATTAGTGGCCATCTAAAGAATAGACCTAAAAATCTTGTTAATATTCCTGCAACTCCAAGAATTATGCTCCCTCTTATTAGGGATTGTTTTTTCATAAAACACCTCCAACCTTACATGTTACTAATTAATTATTATTGTAAGTTTGGAGGTATTATTCCTTTTATTTTCATAATGTGGTTATTTATAAGTATTATTGCTCCATTTGTTTACCTAAGAATGCTGCTGCTGTCTCAACTAGCTTTGTTTCAACTTCACCAAGCTCTCCATCTTCTTTTGAAAGAATAATTACAGCTCCTATTTCATCACCCTCAGCTATGATTGGTGATATAACTTGACTAGTATACTCTGTTTCATCGTCATCATTATGTAATGGTATTACTGCGTTATCAGCTTTATTTAATAATACAGTTTTTCTTCCGTCCATTATCTTTTCTAGCTCACTGCTTACTTTTCTTTCTATGTAGTCTTTTTTTGGTGCACCACTTACTGAAACAAATGCATCTTTATCAGCTATTAGTACTACATGACCTATAACTTGTTGCAAGCTTTCACAATATTCCTTTGAAAAGTTAGTAAGTTCTTCAATCGGTGAATATTTTTTTAAAATTACTCCACCATCTCTATCGGTAAAAATTTCTAAAGGATCCCCTTCTCTTATTCTTAAGGTTCTCCTTATTTCCTTTGGTATTACTACTCTTCCTAAATCATCAATTCTTCTAACAATTCCTGTTGCCTTCATTGGTTATATAACCTCCTTTGAACTCTATTAATTGGTTGCACTATTATTATTTGAATTTCTAGAAATTTTATACACTTATAGACAAATTTTATATTAATTATTTTTTTGTTAATATAAATGCTGTTATTTCAATGTAATACATATAGTAGAAACAAAAATAGGACTACTTTGAATAATCAGAGATATTTCAAAGTAGTCCTAACTTTCATTATTAACAGCTAAATTATTAATAGCTACCTAATTATATTTTAGTATTATAATTTATCTTCATAAGTTTTTACTTTTAGGTCTGTTTTCCATTCTGTAATCTTAGAACTTAAAGCATCTTGTTGCTTTTGTTGTAATAATGATGATTTTATTTGATCTTTAACTTGTTCAAAAGGAGTTACTTGTGAGTCTTTTAATCCAGTAGCCTTAATTATATGATATCCGAACTGACTCTTTACTGGCGCTGAAATTTCCCCTTCTTTCAAATTCTTAAACCCATCCATAAATTCAGCAACTAATTGTGTTGAGTTATATGCTACAAATCCTAAACTACCACCATTATCTTTAGTTCCTGAATCTGTTGAGTTTTCCTTAGCTAATTTCGCAAAATCAGCTCCAGAATCTAATTTTGCTTTTATAGCGTTAGCTTTTGTTAATGATGCATCATAATCTATTGATCCATCACTAGCCTTTTCAGCTATTAGAATATGTGATGCATTCGCTCCAGCTCCTTGTGTATATTTTGAATCCTTATTTTCATTATAATATGTTTGAACATCGTCATCAGTAACTTCTATATCTTTCACTATATCTTGTTGAACAGCCTGCATTATAACATTATTTTTTACAACATCTTTTAGCTGATCTTCAGTCAATCCATTTTGCTCTAGAACACTTTCAAATTGTCCTTCTTCTGAATATTGGGATTTAATTTGAGCTATCTGATCATCAACTTGCTTATTTATATCATCATCAGATGGCTTAAGATTTAACTCAGTAGCCTTTTGTAATACTACTTTTTGAGTTACTAAGCTATCTAATTCCTGTTTTTTTGCTTGTTGTAACTGATCTTTAACTTGAGCATTACTTTCATAATTATCTCCATACTGCTGTTTTAGTTGTGCAGTATACTTTTCCATTTCTTTATCTAAATCACCTTTTGTTATTTTTTCATTTCCAACTGTTGCAAGAACTGTTTTCTGTATCGCTTCTGGTGTTTTCTCAATCATTTTGCAACCCATAGCTGATACCGCAATTGTCACCATAGCTAAAGCTGCAACAAATTTTTTTAATTTTTTCAAAGTTTTCCCCTCGCTTATTCTAGATTTAAACCCACTAAAAATAACTTTCCACATAAATATATATAATTTAGACAAGCTAAAATCACTTTTCAAATTCTACTTAAACAAAACTTTCTAGAATTATAAAACGAAATTTGAAAAGCTAAATTAATTTTTGTCGGACAATATTATTCTTTTAGGTTTCTTACTGTAAAAATTCATAACATTAGTATATCAATATTGCTTTTATAATTCAAATTTTTTACACTATTTTATTTCTTCTACTTTTCTTTTATATCATAGATTTGTTACAATATTATGTCATCGAAAACTTCCTTCAGAAACTCCAATTTATTTTCCTTCTTAATATATTTTAATTTAAATGCGAAATAAGGGTTTGAACCAAACTTTAATACTACGCTATTCTTATATTTTTCCATCAATATTTTAAATATATTTTTATATTCACTTTCACCTTGTGAAAACTTGAACAATAATTCTTTTGGAGTTTCTTTTATCTCTTCAATGAATATAGATTTAGCTCTACTCTTTATATAAGCAATATCCATTAAATTATACACAGGTTCTGGTATCTTAGAGTATCTATCTTCTAGTTCTTCTTTGATATCACTATAATCGTCTAATCCCTCAATTGCAGCAATTTTCTTATAAACTTCAATTTTTTGAATTTCATCTTCTATATAATTTTCTGATATAAAGGCATCTACTTTTATATCTAAGGTTGTTTCTATAGGTTCTTTTTGAATTTCACCTTTAAGAAGTTTAACAGTATCTTCAAGCATTCTGCAATACAGATCATATCCTATAGAGGCCATATGTCCATGTTGAGAAGATCCCATCATATTACCTGCACCTCTAATTTCCAAATCTCTCATAGCTATTTTAAAACCAGAGCCCAATTCAGTGAAATCCTTTAATGCTTTAAGCCTTTTTTCAGCAACTTCTGTTAATACTTTATCCTTAGTATATAGCAAATACGCATATGCAATTCTATTTGATCTTCCAACTCTACCTCTAAGCTGATATAACTGAGAAAGTCCCATCTTATCTGCATCATATATTATTATAGTATTTACATTTTGAATATCCATTCCAGTTTCTATTATAGTAGTGCAGACTAATACGTTATACTCTTCTGACATAAAGTCAAACATTTCCTTCTCAAGTTGTCTTTCTGCCATTTGACCATGAGCAATTCCGACCTTACTCTCTGGAACTAACGATTGAACATACTTAGCCATCCTTTCGATATCTTCCACTCTATTGTATACGAAGTAAACTTGACCGCCTCTACCTATTTCCCTAAGAATTGCGTCTCTTATAAGCTGATCATTTTGTTCAACAACATATGTTTGGACAGGGTATCTTTCTTCTGGTGGTGTTTCTATGACTGAAATATCTCTAACTCCACTTAGCGACATATGCAGGGTTCTAGGAATTGGAGTTGCACTTAGAGTTAAAACATCAACATTTTTCTTAATTCCCTTAATCTTTTCTTTTTGCTTAACTCCAAACCTTTGCTCCTCGTCTACTATTAATAAGCCCAGATCTTTAAATTGAATGTCTTTAGATACCAATCTATGAGTACCTATTAAAATATCTAAATTACCTTCCTTCACCTTCTGAAGTATTTCTTTTTGCTGTTTCGCCGTCCTAAACCTGCTGACCATGTTTATCTTTATCGGAAAATCCGAAAATCTATTTTTTATATTTTTATAATGTTGCTCTGCTAAAATGGTAGTTGGAACTAAAAGAGCAACTTGTTTTCCATCCATTACTGCTTTAAATGCAGCCCTTATAGCAACTTCTGTTTTACCATATCCAACATCTCCACATAAAAGTCTATCCATAGGTTTATCAGATTCCATATCTATCTTTATTTCTTCTAGTGATGTTAATTGGTCTGGAGTTTCTTCAAACGGAAACTCATCTTCAAATTGTTTTTGCCATTCAGTATCCTTGGAAAACTTATGTCCTTTTACAGTACTTCTCATTGCGTAAAGCTTAACTAGATCTTCAGCTATTTCATTTATTGATTTTCTTGCCTTTGCTTTTGCTTTTTGCCATTCAGCGCTTCCAAGTTTATTAACTTTAGGTGACTTTCCTTCACTTCCAATATACTTTTGAATTAAATCTAATTGATCTACTGGAACATATAATTTATCGCCTTTATCATAAACAATATCTAAATAATCTCTTTTATGGCCTCCAACATCTATTTGTTTAATTCCCTTGTATACTCCGATACCATGATTTGCATGTACTACGTAATCTCCCGGCTTTAATTCCGCAAAGCTCTTGATTTTAGAAATTCCCTTTTTCTTTGCTTTACTACTTTTTAATTTTCTCTTTGCCGCACCAAATACTTCTTTATCTGATATTATACATACTTTATATTGGGGATATTCAAATCCTCTCAACTGATTACCAAAAGTTATTACAACTTCACCATATTCAATTTTATCAACAGTATCCTTATAGACACTTTCTATACCTCTATCTCTTAATGTTCCAACTAAACGTTCCCCTCTAGCTCGAGTTCCTGATAAAATTAGTGTCTTATATCCTAAATTCTTTTTACCTAATATTTCGTCAATTAATAAATCTAGCTGACCTTGATAGTTATTTAATGTTGTTTGAGCTACATTTACTATTGATAGTGGCTTTAGCCAGCCAGAAACTTTTGTCAATGCTTCGATAAAAGCAATCTTTTCATCTTCAAATGATTCTAATACTTCTTCTTTATTTATTAATAAATTTCCTTGCCCGGGAAATATATCTCCTCTTTGAGAAAAAGCTGTGAAATTTTCTTCAAACTCTAAATAAGTTGATTCTAATTTTCCATTACATCTTTGAACATTATCTACTATAAAGAAATAATTCTTAAAATAATCAAAAAGACTTTCTGTTTCTTTGGTAAAGTACGGAAGATAACTATCTATTGTTTCAAAAGACGAAGTCTCTTCTAGTAGTTCTAAGTTTTTATTTAATATTTTTCTTAGTTTTTCTACTCTTTCACTATCTTTATCACTTTCCGCAATTTTATTAAACTCTTCCTTAAGCTTATTTCTTCCAACCTCTAACATCTCTTCTGAAACTATTACTTCTTTTGCTGGGAAAATATCTATCTTTTTAACTTTCTCAATACTTCGTTGAGATTCTGTATTAAAGGTTCTTATTGATTCTATTTCATCGCCAAAAAGTTCAACTCTATATGGATAAGTTGAACCTGTTGGAAATACGTCTAATATGCCTCCTCTAAGTGAAAATTGTCCTTTGCCCTCAACCATTTCCACTCTTTCATAACCTGATTGAATTAATTTCTTTGATATATCGGCAAGATTAACTTCATCGCCTTCTTTAAATTTCATGCTGTATTCCAAAAACAAATTATGAGGAGTATATTTTGCAGCAAAAGCTTCTATTGATGTCACTATTATTTTTTTCTTATTATTTAATATTTCATTTATTACTTTTAATCTTGCCCATCTCAAATCTCCAGAGATGGCATCAATATTATAGAAAACCATTTCCTTTACTGGAAAATAATATACCTCACTAGTATAAAATATCAAATCTTCATAAAGATTTTTTGCCTCCATATCGCTTTGAGTTACAATCACAATTGATCTGTTAGTATTTTCAAATATTCCACTTATAATGTATCCTCGACCTGATTCAGATGCACCATATATACCAATAGGGTATCTTTTACTTTCAATCCCTTGTATTATGTCTTGAAATTCTAAACTACTTTCCAAGGGCTCCAATAACCCTTTTAATCTCATCCCATGCACCTTCCTTAAACTGTTGTACTCGCCTTGAACCCATTGAACTGATTCATAGCTGTCTTAACATCATTTTTAATTATTTCCGCCACCGCCTTTGTGGACGCTTCTATACTTTCACTTAAAATAGCAGTTTCTTCTTTTGTAAATTTACCTAATACATGCTTTACTAAATCTCCATTAGGTTGTCCTACCCCTACTTTTATCCTTGAGAAAATTTCACTATTTAAATGTGCTATAATGCTCTTTATTCCATTATGCCCTCCAGCACTTCCTTTTTCTCTTATTCTTAATTTTCCAACTTCTAGGCTGATATCATCATATATAACTAGTATCTCATCGTTGTTAAGGTTATAAAAATCAACTACTTCTCTTACACTTTCACCACTTAAGTTCATGTAAGTAGTTGGCTTTAAAAGCATAACCTTTTTTCCATTTATAAAACCTTCTCCATACATACCTTTAAATTTTTGCCTGTTTATTTCAATATTATACTCTTTTGCAATATTATCAATAACTTTAAAACCAATATTATGTCTTGTATTCTCATACTCATTCCCTGGGTTTCCAAGACCTACTATTAAAAACATACTTGTGTCCTCCTTAGCGCTCTTATCTAATCTTATTATTTTTATATTTTGTAAGAGAAAATGTAAATGTGACTCCTATATTAGGATGATTCTTGACCCATACTTCCTCACCTTGTTGCATAATTATCATTCTTACTATTGGCAATCCGAGTCCAGTACTAACTTTGTTTGTTCTAGATTTATCTGATTTATAAAATCTATTCCATATATGCCTTATTTCTTCATCTGCAATTTTAGGTCCATTATTATATATCTCAACAAATACTTTAGACCCCTTGGAATATGTACTAATTCTTATAATTCCATTATTTCCGCAGTATTTTATTGCATTATCTAATAAATTAGTTATGACTTGCATTGTCTTGTCTTCATCAGCTTTTACATAACAATTCTGGTCTTTCAAATCTATTTTTAACATTATTTGCTTTTCTCTTATCTTTTGTTCATTATTTATAACACATAATCTAATTAACTCATTTATATCGTTCTTTCTTATATTGAATTTTAATTTACCTGATTCAATGGCTGATAAATCTAGTAAATCATTAATTAATCTTGTAAGTCTTTTTATCTCACTGTATACTATGTCTAAATAATATCCTTCTTTATCCCTTGGAATTACTCCATCTATTATTCCAGCAATAAATCCCTTTATAGAAGTTATTGGTGATCTCAACTCATGAGAAACATTTGATATAAAATCTCTTCTATTATTCTCAACCTTTTCTAAAGACTCCGCCATTATATTAAATGAACTTGCCAACTCACCAATCTCATCACACGATTCTATATGAACTCTTTTATTAACTTCTCCATTAGCAAACCTTTTGGCTGCCTTGTTTATTTCAGCTAAAGGATTAATCAATATTTTCTTTGAAACTAATGATAAAACTACAGATGCAAATACCATTGCTCCTAATGCCGATATCCATACAATAAGATATATTCTATGCAACTGTTTACCTATTGTTGATAAAGGAGCTGTCATGACAATATATCCTTGAAACTCATCATCTTCTAATATCGGATATATATAGGTGTAACGATCTCCAATATACTCTACTGGCTTTCCATCCAATAAAGAATATTTACTATTATCTAGATTCTCTGGTTTATTGTCTATCTCCTTAGTACTTGAAGTTTTGGAGTATATATATATATTATCAAACTTATCAGAAACAGTAATATCAGCATTTGCTCCAACACTTGACATATCCACTATAGCCTGTAATTTATCATATTCCAATGAATTTTTGTTAGAATTGTATGTTTTTATAGATTCGGATATATACTCTCCATCTTTCTGAAACTGCACCTTCTTTTCAGTAAAATATGTTATTCTAAACCATATAGATAATAACCAAGCTAATGAAACTAAAACAATAGTCAAAATAACTATAAATGTTATTATAAGTTTTTGAAGTAAGCTTCCACTCTTTTTCATTTAATTTACCTCAAATTTATAACCAACACCCCATACTGTTTGGATTTCCCACTGTTCTCCACTACTTAATTTTTCTCTTAATCTTTTTATATGAACATCTACAGTTCTAGAATCTCCTGGATAATCATATCCCCATACTTCACAAAGTAATTGCTCTCTCGTAAAAACTTTATTTTTATTATTAGCCAAATAATATAATAGTTCAAATTCCTTTGGTGGCATTTTTATTTCTTCTTCATTATATATAACTTTATACGAAGTTGAATCTATTGATAAATCACTTAATTTTATTACTTCATTTTTAATATTCTCTGAAGAATATCTCCTTAATACAGCTTTTACTCTGGCTAACAACTCTTTAGGTTCAAAAGGTTTTACTATATAATCATCTGCACCAATTTCCAGTGCTAAAACCTTATCAAAGGTGTCCCCCTTTGCTGTAATCATTATAACTGGAGTTTCCTTCTGTTTTCGTATCCATTTTAGAATATCAATTCCATCTATATACGGTATCATAACATCAAGCAAGACAATATCTGGATTATATTCTAAATAAAATTCTTGAGCCTCTTTACCATTCAAGGCTATCTTTGTATTATATCCAGAGCTTTTTAAATACATGTCTATAACTTCACTAATGTTTTCATCGTCATCCACAATCAGAACCTTGGTTGTAACTCCATCCACTCTTCTTTCCTCCTTAATTTATTACTATTACATAAGCATTCATATCCTAATATAACATAAATATACTATTTATTATAGAAAACAAAATTATCCTTTAATTATAATAAATATTCTAAAAATATATAAGTATAATAATTATTTAATAGATCCTATTTTAATTAAATCATAAAACTTTTCTCGTTTACAATCTTAATATTGACTTAATAAAATAAATTTATTTAACTATAAAAAATAGAATATATATTCACCCTAATTACTTAGAGTAAATATACATTCCTTTCAATATCTTATTTATTTAAAAACTCTTTAAATTATTATTTATTGTTGACATTCAAATAACTTACTTATTGGTTGATCATCATAAATTCTCTTTATTGCTTCTGCAAATAAAGGGGCTACTGATATAGATCTAATTTTGCTATTATCGTTACCTTCTTTTAACGGAATTGTATTTAATAGTACTAATTCTTCAATTGCTGAAGTATTTATCCTGTCCATTGCAGGGCCAGACAATACTCCATGTGTACAGCAAGCATATACATTCTTAGCCCCTAAATCCTTAAGTGCATTCGCTGCATTTGCAATAGTTCCTGCTGTATCTATCATATCATCAATTAATATACATCTTTTTCCTTCAATATCACCAATAATATTCATTATTTCTGAAACATTTGCCTTTGGCCTTCTCTTATCTATGATTGCTATTGGAGCATGTAAATTATCCGCAAATTTTCTTGCCCTCGTTACACTTCCTAAATCTGGTGAAACTACAACAACATCATCTTGATCTACTAATCCTTTTGATATATAATGCTCAGCAAGTATTGGTGCTCCAAGTAAATGATCTACTGGAATATTAAAGTATCCTTGAATCTGAGATGCATGTAAATCCATAGTTAAGACCCTGTTTGCTCCCGCTGCAGTCAATAAATCTGCAACCAGTTTTGCGGTTATAGGATCTCTTGATTTAACTTTCCTATCCTGCCTAGCATATCCATAATACGGAATAACCGCTGTAATTCTACCCGCTGATGCCCTTTTAAATGCATCAATCATAATTAGCAATTCCATTAGATTGTTATTAACAGGTGAAGATGTAGATTGAACTATGAACACATCATTCCCTCTAACAGTTTCATTAATATCAACAGATATTTCACCATCGCTAAAAGTTGAAACCTTAGAGTTTCCTACTGGAACTCCTAAAATCTCTGCTATATCTTGAGCTAACTGTGAGTGCGAATTTCCAGTAAATACTTTTATATTTCTTCCATGAGTTATCATAATTGAGAAGACCTCCTTAAAATTTTGGCTGATTTATTATTAAAAAATTATTTTTTTAATCCCTTTTTATCTACCCATCCACTGATATTTCTTTGCTTAGCTCTTGCAACTGCAAGATCACCTTCTTTTACTTCAGATGTAATGGTCGATCCTGCCGCAATATAAGTATTATCGTGAATTGTGACAGGTGATACCAAATTGGTATTACAGCCTATAAAGCTATGATCTCCTATAATAGTCTTATGTTTATTCTTACCATCATAATTTACAACTACTGTACCACATCCGAAATTACATTCCGATCCCACTTCTGCATCTCCTATATAAGTTAAGTGAGAGACTTTAGTTCCATCTCCAATAGTAGATTTCTTTATTTCTACAAAATCTCCTATTCTTGCATGCTTACCAATTGTCGTTTCTGGTCTTATATACGCAAACGGACCAACAGTAGTATTATCACCAATATTACTATTTAATATAACTGAAGCTTGAACATCTACCTCATTACCAATATTACTATCAACAATTCTTGAATTTTGATAAATTAAGCAGTTATTACCTATCTTTGTATTTCCCTCTAAAATATTATTAGGATATATTATTGTATCTTTGCCTATTTCAACATCAATCCCTATATATGTTGTTCTAGGATCAATTAGAGTAACTCCATTTTCCATATGCATAAGATTTATTCTATTCTTAAGTATTTCTTCTGCTTCTGCTAACTGAACTCTTGAATTTACTCCTATAGTTTCTTCATATTCAGTTACGACTGCACCTATTTTTTTACCTTGAGATTTTAATATTCCTATAGCATCTGTAAGATAATACTCACCTTGTCCATTATTATTTGTTATCTTGTTTAATGCATCTACAAGTAGCTCAATATCAAAACAATATATTCCTGAATTCATCTCATTTATCTTAAGTTCTTCTTCAGTGCAATCTTTATGCTCTACAATTTTTGATACGCCGTCATTCGTTCTTACTATTCTTCCATAACCTGTAGGATCATTAACTATTGCTGTTAATATAGTTGCTGAATTTTTTGCTTCTATATGTTCATTAAATAGCCTTTCAATTGTTGATTGCTTTATTAAAGGAGTATCACCAGTAAAAATTGCGACTACTCCTTTCTTATCCTTTAAGAACTCTTCAGCACACTTAACAGCATGACCAGTTCCTAATTGTTCAGCTTGCATTGAATAACTAACATTTCTATCTAATGTTCTCTCTTTAACAAGCTCAGCACCTTTCCCTATAATTACATCTATATCATCAATTCCTGATTTTCTTATCGAATCTATAACATGTTTTAGCATTTCTTTACCACATACTTTATGCAATACTTTAGGTAAATCAGATTTTATTCTTTTACCTTGACCCGCTGCTAAAACCAGTGCACATTTATACATTATATACCACACCTCATTTATAAATTTATATTAACACGATTATTTACTTACAATAATCGGTTAAATATTCATATCAATTTAATTATATTGGAAAGCTACTCTTATTTCAACCCATTAGTACATTTAATATTTGGCTATAGAAATACTTTATGACAAAACAAAAGGAAGTTATTAAAACTTCCTTTTGTTAAAATCCTAGCCTTCTACAACTTCTTCTGAGACTGCTTTTTCATAAGCTTCTAAAATTGCAGTTTGTATTTTTTCTCTTGCTTCTGTATTTATTGGGTGAGCTATATCCTTAAATTCTCCATCTGGTGTTTTTCTACTAGGCATAGCAATAAATAAACCCATTTGTCCTTCTATAACTTTGATATCATGAACTACAAATTCATTATCAAATGTGACAGAAACTATTCCTTTCATTTTACCTTCTGATGCAATTTTTCTAATCCTAACATCTGTTATTTGCATTTTACTCCACCCCTCCCAGTTGCCTTAAAAATATTTAATATTATATAATTTCTCCACAAATTTCTAAATTCCTTTTTTATATTTGATAAATCCTTATAAAATTTATTTTTTTGTGTAATCTTATACAAATACCAAATTTCTGGGATTGTCCTATTTGAATTTCAGAACAATTTCTATTCACGACAACTTGAAATAACAATAAATATTTACCATAAAATTAATATTTTTTTTGTTGGGCCTATCTACAAATTTAATGTTCATTTATATGTATACTGAATTAAAAGTATTTGGAATTACGCAGCATCTTTAGAGTAAAATTTTCTGTTAATTCTAAGAAAATGTTTTTGAAGGTTGTATCCCTATAATTGCTGATTTATCAACAGCTTTTAACTCTACAATAGAAACATATTCGTCTACTAATTTTTTTTCAATTTGCTTATTATCGACTAATACTCCTATTCCTACTAGCTCGCTATCGAACTCTTTCAATAAGTCCTTAATACCTATTGCAGTTCCTCCACCCTTCATGAAATCATCAATGAATATACATTTACTTGATGGTTTCATGGACTTTTTTGATAGAGACATTTGTTGCAATCTTCCATTGCTTCCTGATACATAGTTTATAGTAACTGTAGGACCTTCCGTTACTTGACTATCTCTTCTAGCAATAACTAATTGTACGCCTAAATTTCTAGCAACCTCATAAGCTAAAGGAATACCTTTAGTTTCTACCGTTATTACATAATCAATCTCTTTTCCTTGAAAACACGATGAAAGCATGACTCCTGCTTTATTTATTATCTTAGGATCATACATTAGATCCGTCATATATATTATATTTCCCGGTATAACTCTTCCATCATCACTTAATTGCTGACATAATTCTAATGCAAAAGCTTTCTTCTCTTCTTCGCCACTTTGAGGAATGTATTTTATCCCACCTGCTACTCCTGCAATTGTTTCAACTTTACCCATTTCAAGTCTTTCTAGAATTTCTCTAACAACAACAATATCTTCACTTATAGTGGATTTAGCTGCATTTAGTAATTCTGAAAATTTATTTAATCCCAATATTTTATTTGGGTTTTCTAATAATATTTTTGTTATGGCAACTACCCTATTATTTCTTGTAAACTTCTCCATAAAATCACCCACACGAATTTTTTTTATATTAAATCGCTTTAATATTCATATTTTATGCTAATTTCAAGTTAATATCAATATTTTTAGTTATAAAGTTAATTTATATTTATAACTTGTTCACAAACTCGCTAAATATGCATAAAATATTGTGTATTTATTTTTTACTATGGTTGATTTTTTGAAAAATGTATATAATTATAGTTAAAGTATAAAATTAAAAATTCTATACTCAAATTTTGGAACTTATAATAACATTTAGTTTTATTAATTAAAAAGGAGTTGATCATTTGTCTTTCAATTTTATAAAAGATAAAGATAAAAAAATTCATTTCATTGGCATTGGTGGAATTAGTATGAGCGGACTTGCTGCTGTTTTATTAAATAGTGGTTATAGTGTATCTGGCTCTGACTTTAAGGATTCTGCAATCATTGATAAATTAAGATCTTCAGGTGCTGAAATTTACATAGGTCATAGAAGAGAGAATATTAATAATGTAGATTTAGTAGTCTATACAGCTGCAATCCCATCTGATAATCCCGAACTTTTAGAAGCCAAGGAAAAAAATATTGCATTAATGGACAGAGCTGAATTCTTAGGGCAAATTATGAAGGGGCATAAATACAGTGTTGCAATATCTGGAACTCATGGAAAGACTACATGTACATCCATGCTTTCTCATATAACACTTACTGATAATTTAGATCCAACTATCTTAGTTGGTGGTGAATTAGATGCAATTGGAGGAAATTTCAGAATTGGTAATAGTGAATATTTCTTAACTGAAGCTTGTGAATATAAACGTTCATTTTTAAAATTCCCACCTTACGTTGGAATAATTCTAAATATTGATTCTGATCATCTTGATTACTATAAAGATATAGATGAAATTGCTGATACATTTTTACAATTCTCAAGACTTATCCCAGAAGATGGTTATCTTGTTGGATATGCTGACGATCAAAGGGTAAATGAAATTCTGTCTGAGACAAATTGCAATACTCTAAGTTATGGATTTAGTGACAATGCTAATTTAACTGCTAAAAATATTCATTTCAATACAAATGGTTGTGCCACTTTTGATGTGTATAAGGACGGTAAAAACTTATTCAATATTACTTTAAATGTGCCAGGTAAGCATAATATATTGAATGCCCTTGCTTCGATTTGTGTTTCTCTTATATTTAATATTTCTAATGACTGTATTATTGAAGGATTATCGAACTGCAAAGGAGCGCATAAAAGATTTGAATATAAGGGAGAATTAAATGGTGTAACTGTTATAGATGACTACGCTCATCACCCTACAGAAATTAGAGCCACATTAAGTACTGCTAAACAAATGAATCATAATAAGACTTATTGTATTTTTCAACCTCACACTTATACTAGAACAAAGGCCCTATTTGATGAATTTACAGAATGTTTCAATGATGCAGATGAACTTATACTAATGGACATCTATGCAGCTAGAGAGAAAAATACTGGACTTGTATCTTCTGACGAACTTGGTGATGCATTAAGAAATAAAGGATTGAAATGTATCAATGTTCACTCACATGATGAAGCACTTAGTTACGTAAAATCAAAACTAGTTTCTGGTGACCTGCTATTAACAGTAGGTGCTGGTGATGTAGTTATTGTTGGGGAAAAATACCTAAAAGCCTAAATACTTAATTTGCTAAATAACTTAGGAGGAATGCTCATGAAAATAGCAATAATTTCAGATATTCATGCTAATGTCTATGCTCTTATTAATCTTTTAGAAGATATTGATATTGAGAAAGTTGATACAATTATTTGCCTAGGAGATTTGGTTGGTTATGGTCCTCACCCTAACGAAGTAATTTCCATGATCAGGAGACGTCATATTCTTTGCATAAGAGGAAATTATGATAGTTCTGTAGTTGATAATGAATATTCATATATAAGAGAAACTCCTATTAATGCTTTTTCTCTTCCTTGGACAGTTAAAGAATTAAGAGAAGAAAATAGACTATTTCTTGCTAATCTACCTTCAACTTTAACTTTGAATATTGCTAATAAAAGTCTCTTATTTGTTCATGGAAGTCCAGATAAAATAGATGAATATCTCTTAAAGGATGGAGATAATACTTCAGAAGTTATGAACTCCATTTCTAATGATGTATTAATTTGTGCACATACGCATATACCTGGAATGAAGGATTTTAAAAATAAGGTATATATAAACTCTGGTAGTGTTGGAAAGCCTAAGATTGGTAGGCCAAATAGCACTTATTGTATTTTAAATATCAGTAAGGAAGATGGAATGAAAGTTCGGATAAAAGAAATTCCCTACGCATATAAAAGGATAGTTAAAGATATGACAATGTTAAACTTTCCAAAAGAATTGATTCAGAGTTTTGAAAACGGCTTAGAATAGACAAGCATGTTAAATAAATACTCTTAATATAAAAAAAGCTTTATTTTTTATAATTTTACTATAAAAAATAAAGCTTTTTTATGATAAATTACATATATTTGTAGTTTATATATTTATTTCACGTATTATTTATACTCAGACGCTCTAAGGCACTGGTTTATTATATGTTTAGGGACAGGTCCTAAGTTGCATTCACCAAAAAAGTATTGTAAAATCTATTTATTATCAAGGGTAATAGGTTACATAAATGATATTTTAAAATAGTGAAAAATTTTTTTCATTAATAATATGTTTTGATCACAAGATTAATTATAAAATGGAGGTCATGCAATATGGCAAAATCAATTTTAATTAGAAGTCTTTACAGAAATACTGATGATTTCTTATCAAAGGAAATAACAATATCAGGTTGGATAAAAACTTTAAGATCATCTAACGCTTTTGGATTTATAGAAGTTAATGATGGTTCTTTCTTTAAAAATATTCAAGTAGTTTTTGACGATAAGTTAAATAACTTCAAAGAAATATCTAAATTACCTATAAGTTCATCAATTTCAGTTATTGGTATCTTAGTTGCTACTCCTGAAGCAAAACAACCTTTTGAAATTCAGGCTAAGAATATTATTATCGAGGGTATGTCAAACTCTGATTATCCACTTCAAAAAAAGAGACACACTTTCGAGTACTTAAGAACAATAGCTCATTTGAGGCCTAGAAGTAATGCATTTGCTGCAACTTTTAGAGTTCGCTCTGTTGCTGCTTATGCAATACATAAGTTCTTTCAAGATCAAAATTTCGTGTATACTCACACACCAATAATAACTGGTAGCGATTGTGAAGGTGCTGGAGAAATGTTTAGGGTAACAACACTTGATCCTAAAACTCCTGAATTAAGTAAAGATGGAAGTGTAGATTTCAGCAAGGATTTCTTTGGCAAAGAGACTAATCTTACTGTATCTGGTCAGTTAAATGCTGAATGCTTTGCTTTAGCGTTTAGAAATATCTATACATTTGGACCAACATTCAGAGCTGAAAATTCAAACACTACAAGACATGCTGCTGAATTTTGGATGATTGAACCTGAAATTGCCTTTGCAGATTTACAAGATGATATGGAACTTGCTGAAAATATGCTTAAATATGTTATCAAATATGTTATGGATGAATGTCCTGAGGAATTAGAGTTCTTTAATCAATTTGTTGATAAAGGTTTATTAGAAAGATTAAATCACGTAGTTTCATCAGATTTTGCTAAAGTTACGTATACAGAAGCTGTTGAAATACTACAAAAGTGTGGAAAGAAATTTGATTACGATGTATCATGGGGCATTGATTTACAAACAGAACACGAAAGATATCTTACTGAAGAACACTTTAAAAAGCCACTATTTGTAACAGACTATCCTAAAGATATTAAAGCTTTCTATATGAGATTAAATGATGATGGAAAAACAGTAGCTGCTACTGATCTTTTGGTACCAGGAATCGGAGAAATTATAGGTGGTAGCCAAAGAGAAGAAAGACTAGATGTGCTAAAAGATAGAATGACTGAATTAAACCTATCTGAAGATGATTACTGGTGGTATTTAGAATTAAGAAAATATGGAGAAACTAAGCACGCTGGTTTTGGTTTAGGTTTCGAAAGATTAATTATGTATATAACAGGAATGACTAATATTAGAGACGTAGTTCCATTCCCTAGAACTCCTGGAACAAGCGAGTTCTAATTACTTAACTGTTAATTTTATATTATCAATAAAGAGGGGTATATCGATTAATTCGATAGCTCCTTTTTTGATATTATGTAATGATTAATTTAATATATATATATTGCAATAGTAACTTTGCATTTAAAATTCTATCAAGTTAGTTAGCAAATTAAGATTTATGAACTAATCCAAAACATATTTATATTAAATTTTTCCACCTTGTATTCTGCTTGACTATCTTTATATGGCTATTATACTTCTATAGATTTATTTAAAATTTATTTCATCTGTAATCTATACCTGAGTATTCTTTTATATGTCTTTTATATGGCAATTAATCTAATATTCGCTTATAAAAGCATTACATGTACTAACAATATTTAAAATTGTATATATTGTATTGATTATCTATACATAATACATATTATAATTCAGATATTAGTATAATTTTATTTATAAAATTAATTAAGGAGATAACCAAAACCTGATTATCTCCTTAAATTCAGTTGATTTTTATTCTATTACTTATTGTCTTCTTCGAATTTTCTCATGAATTCTACTAAATCTTTAACACCTTCAATTGGCATAGCATTATATATACTTGCTCTCATCCCACCAACTGTTCTATGTCCTTTTAGATTTTCAAATCCTACTGCTTTAGCTTCTTTTACAAATTTAGCATCTAGTTCATCTGAACCTGTTACAAATGGTACATTCATTAAAGAACGATCTTTCTTTACAACAGTTCCTTTAAACATGCTACTTGAATCAAGAAAATCATATAAAATAGAAGCTTTTTCTTCATTAATTTTCTTCATAGCTTCTAGTCCACCCTTATTCTTAACCCATTTAAATACTTTTCCGCATATATATATTCCATATGCTGGTGGTGTATTATATAGTGATTTATTGTCTGCATGAACCTTATATCTTAACATTGTTGGAGTCCCTGGTAATACATCTTCTGTGATTAAATCTTCACGAATTATTACTACAACAACACCAGCTGGTCCTGCATTTTTTTGTACTCCTGCAAATATTAGTCCATATTTTGATACATCTACTGGCTCAGATAAGAAATCTGATGACATATCTGCTACTAATATCTTATCCCCAACGTTTGGTAATTCTTTATACGTAGTTCCATAGATTGTATTGTTATGACATATGTAAACATAGTCTGCATCCTCTGAAACTTTTAAATCCTTTAAATCTGGTATATATGAAAAAGTTTTATCCTCTGAAGACGCTAATATATTAACTTTTCCAAATATTTTTGCTTCTGACGCTGCCTTTTTTGCCCATTGCCCTGTAATAATATGATCCACAACTTTATTTTTCATTAGATTCATTGGAATCATTGCAAATTGTTGTGATGCCCCACCTTGAAGGAATAATACCTTATAGTTATCCGGAATATTCATTAATTCTCTTAATGTTTTTTCAGCATCGGTGATGATTTCTTCGAACGCTTTAGAACGATGACTCATCTCCATAACTGACATGCCTGTCCCCTTGTAGTCTAGCATTTCCCCCGCAGCTTCTCTTAGGACTGACTCCGGTAATACAGCTGGTCCTGCTGAAAAATTATAAACTCTTGACATTGAAAAAGCCCCCTTTGATATTTTTATTTGTAATCTATAATATTATAACACAATTTAAATATCAAGTAACAAAATTATCATTTATTGATATAAAAAGTTAATGGACTTATATATACTTAAATCTGCTAAAATACTTAATTTATTATCAATTATGAGTTTAGTATCTTATATCAAATCTGTTGTATAAAAATCTAATTATCAGACCTGTTTTCTAACTAGTAGTTAGTTCTATTTTTTAAATATGTTAAACAAAATAATATATTTTTTCATCATAATACTATAAATACGCCAATTTTACTGATATACTACTATTATGTTTAACATTTAACTAAGAATTATGTTGTAAATTGTACTATAACCAACATTTGAGGAGAAGATAATATGAGATTAATTCCAATTGAATGTGTAAAACCGAATACAGTTATTGGTAAGACATTATACGATTCTGATGGTAGAGTATTAGTAAGAGCTGGTATGGTCCTTAGTGAAAGAATTATTTTTAAGATAAAGGATTTAAATATTTTATCAATATATATAATTGATGAATTTAGTTCTGATGAAATTGAAGATATTATTAAACCTGAATTGAGACAAAAAGCAATTCTAACAATAAAAGAAGCTTTTTCAAATATAAATAGACTTACTGTTGCTGATAAGTTTTCAAAAAATGAATCAGTATATTTCAATAATATTGAGTCTATGGCTGAAGATTTAATTGAAAATGTTCTAAATAATAAAAGTGTCTTACTTTCACTAATAGACATAAGAAGCATGGATAATTATATCTACTCTCATTCTGTGAATGTTGCCGTAATATCACTAGTCCTTGGAATTGCATTGAAGCTTCCAAAAAGACAACTTCAATATCTTTGTATTGGATCATTGCTTCATGATGTTGGGAAAACATTTATTCCAAAGGAAATTCTTATGAAAGAGGAAGAACTAACGGATGAAGAAGTTACAATATTAGACCAACATCCAATACTCGGATATAAATATTTATCAGACTCTTATAATCTGAGTGCTAATAGCAAAATAATAACACTACAGCATCATGAAAGACCTGACGGATTAGGTTATCCTAATAGGCTAGCTAATGATGAGATAAGTACCTTAAGTAAAATTGTAAGCATTGCTAACGCATATGACTCTTTATCAACCGGTAGACCTAATAAAAGAGCAATGTTTCCAAGTGATGTTCTTGAATATTTAATGTCTAATGCAGGCAAAAAATTTGACTATGAAATTGTTAATATATTCTGCAAAATTGTAATTCCCTTCTCAAAAGGAACTTTAGTTGATCTAAGTAATGGTGACATAGCTGTTGTGCAAGAAACTATACCTAACTTCCCACTAAGGCCTATTGTAAAAATTCTTAAAAGTTCTAGACCAGGTAGGGTTAACACTGAAATTAATTTAATAAGCGAAACCTCTGTAGTTATATCAAATATAAGATATGAATTATAAAATAATGAATATTAAGATTACAATTGAATAATATTGTTAATTTATTTGGTTATACTAATCATTGGAGGCGATTTTATGAAGGATATACTATATCTTGTAATTCCTTGCTATAATGAAGAAGAAGTTTTACATGAAACTAGTAAAAGATTGCTCGTAAAAATTAAGACTATGATTTCAAATAACCTAATATCTAATAAAAGCAAAATACTTTTTGTTAATGATGGTTCAAAAGATAGAACTTGGAGAATAATTGAAGAGCTTCATTCCAAAAATAATATATTTTCAGGAATCAACCTTTCAAGGAACAGGGGCCACCAGAATGCCTTACTTGCTGGGCTCATGGTTGCTAAAGATTATTCAGATATGACTATATCATTAGATGCAGATTTACAAGATGATATAGATGTCATAGATGCATTTGTAGAAAAATATTATGATGGATGCGATATTGTTTATGGAGTAAGATCCACTAGAGAAACTGATACCTTTTTCAAGAGAACAACTGCATTAGGTTTTTATAAATTAATGCGTATTCTTGGCGTAGACATGGTCTATAATCATGCAGATTATAGGCTTATGAGCAAACGTGTTGTAGACGGGTTAAGTCAATATAAGGAAGTTAATTTATTTCTTCGCGGAATGATTCCATTAATAGGATATAAATACTCAGTTGTTGAATATGAACGTCATGAAAGATTTGCTGGTGAATCTAAATATCCTCTAAAAAAGATGATTGCCTTTGCCTTGGACGGAATTACATCCTTTAGCATAAAACCAATAAGATTAATAACCCTCCTTGGTTTTACTATATTTTTTGCTGGAGGCGCAGCCCTAATTTATACTCTTATAGTTAAAATTTCAGGCCGTACAGTTACTGGTTGGACTTCATTAACCCTTTCCATTTGGGTACTTGGCGGAGTTCAGCTCTTATCTCTTGGCGTAATAGGAGAATATATCGGAAAAATATATAATGAAGCTAAACACAGACCTAGATTTATCATTTCTGATAAATTAATCAATGTTGATAAAGAAAATAAGTAATACAAAGATGACAATACATGTCTTAATTAATCCATGTACTGTCATCTTTATATTACTACTTTTTTATAGACTTAGATATATTTCTATTAAGATCTGATACTGATATAATTCCTTTTTTCCTAAGCATTTGTACATTCTCGAGTATTTCACTAAACGATATAATATTTTCTTTAGTAACTTTTATTTTTAAAGATGCTTTTCTCTTTTTATATTTATACGTACTAAAATTTCTATTAATTACTCTAGTAATCATAAATCTATCTCCTATAAAAAATATCTCATGATAGATTTATCGTATTAAATATATTACTCTTTATTTCTTTTTAGTAAAAATTTGTATTTTAGTTAAATGCTTAATAGGAATTACATTAAAAGTTTGCTACTTTTTCGATATGTATTTATTTCCCTCTATATAAAATCTCCATGGAAAATCTATTGCTTCTTCTGCATAATCTATTCCGATTCTTTTCGTTTCCACTATTTTAAACGTATCTTTTTCTCCTTCTTCTATATAAAAATCACCTTCATCGTATAACCTTTTATAATTTTCCGATTTATCTATTGAAAATGCAATACACAGTTTTGATGGTCCATTTGTAATTGCCTTTTTCTTTGTTTCTGAAAGTTCATCATAATTTTGATTAAACCTTTTTTTTGCAAGATAATCAAATTCATTTAACGGTTCCAATGCTCTTATTAGAACTCCCTCTCCCTTATCTTCTAATCCACTTATAACATTAAAACAATAGTATTTTCCATAAATAAAATAAACATAAGCAATCCCACCTTCTCTAAATAAAGGTTCAGTTCTTTCAGTCCTTCTTCCATTATAAGCATGCGATGCCTTATCTATTTCTCCTATATACGCTTCTGTTTCAACAATTTTAGCTCTTAATGTCACTCCGTCAACCTTTCTTATAATAACTTTTCCCAAAAGTTCTTTCGCTAAAATTAATGCACGTTGTTTATAAAATTCTTTATTTAAAATCAAGCTTCATTCACCTAACTTTCACTATAAGTAATATAACTTATATTGTGATATATGGGCCTATTTTATTACTCCAAAATTTATCCACATAGTTCAAATAATAATCCACAACTTTTTTAATTATACTCACACATTTGTGGATATTTTCAAAAACATCTTATATTAATGTTAAAGTTCTATAATAACAATTTGTTCTTTTTTTATACTTTCTTTAACATCTATTATTCTTTGATTAGTTGAACCTCTAAACTTAAGTCCATCTGACATCTTACTTTCTTCAAATTTTCCATCTACAAGAACATCAATATTGTTTAATAAATCACTCCAGCCCAATCTCGAATCCTTATTTTCTAAAATATATTCATAAGTATATCCTGTATAGCTCCAAATATTTAAACCTTTTTTTCTAAACTCCTTTGCCATATATGCAAATTTATCTGCCTGTTCCCACGGATCTCCGCCACTAAATGTTACTCCCTTTATAATTTCATTATTTAATGTATCATTAATTAATTCATCTATATCTCTTTGCTCTCCTCCATAAAAATCATGAGTATCAGGATTAAAACAACTTTTACAGTTATGCTTACAACCTTGTGAAAAAAATACTCTCCTTATACCGGGCCCATTAACTAAACTCTCATATGCTATCCCTGCTAATCTTATAGTCTTTTCCATTAAACTTACACTTCTTTCTCATCAATCTATTTATATACATTCTATTAGATAATTAATTATAACGTAAGTATAATCACATTTACAAATCACCTGCCTATTACAGCTATCTTGAATTTGAATTATAGACCTTAAGCATTTACATGCTTATTGGTATAAAAAAATGCAGAGTCTTAAAGACCCTGCATTTTCACTCTTTATCTTATAATTAACTATTTGCTTTAACGTAATTAAGTCTTCCGCCTTCTTTAATAACAGCAATTTCCTTCTCTGTTAGATCAACTGTTGCCTCAAATTCAGTTCCTTTAGTTAAGTTCTTAACTTTAACTACTCCTGATTCCAAAGCAGCTTGGATATCTTCCATCTTCAAGTCATCAACTAAATCAATCTTTTCATAATCAGCTTCATTCTTAAATTCAATTGGAACTATTCCATTATTTATTAAGTTAGCTTTATGAATTCTTGCAAATGATTTAGCTATAACAGCCTTAACTCCTAAGTATAATGGTGCAAGTGCTGCATGTTCTCTACTTGAACCTTGTCCGTAATTTCCTCCAGCGATTATAAATCCACCATTAAATTCCTTAGCTCTCTTAGGGAATTCTGCGTCAACTGTGTTGAAGCAGTATTCTGCAAGGTAAGGTATATTTGATCTAAATGGCAATAACTTAGAATTCGAAGGCATAATATGGTCAGTTGTAATATTATCTTCAACCTTTATTAATACTTTACCATCTAATTCTTCAGCTAATGGTTTGCTTACTGGGAATGGCTTAATATTTGGCCCTCTAACAACTTCAACTTCAGCATTTGTTGGTGCTGGTGCTAAAATCATAGAATCATCTATTAAAAATTCCTTAGGCATATCTATTGTTAAATCTACATCCACTTCGGTTGGATCAGTTAAAACTCCATTTATAGCTGAAACTGCTGCAGTTTCAGGACTCACTATATATATTTGTGCTGATAATGTTCCACTTCTACCATAAAAGTTTCTATTTACAGTTCTAAGGGAAATTGCATCAGTTCCAGGTGATTGTCCCATACCGATACATGGTCCACAACCATTTTCAAGTATTCTTGCCCCTGAACTAATTATATCTGCTAATGCACCGTTTCTAGCTATCATTTCCATAACTTGTCTTGATCCAGGTCCTATTACTAAGCTAACATCTGGATGTACCTTTTTACCTTTTAATATCTTAGCAACCTTCATTAAGTCTTCATAAGAAGAGTTAGTACAGCTTCCTATAACTACTTGGTCAACTTTAATCTTACCAACTTCGCTAACCTTAGCTACATTGTCTGGGCTATGAGGCTTAGCTGTAAGTGGTGTCAATTCACTTAAATTAATTGTTACTACTTCGTCATATACAGCATCTGCATCTGGCTTAAATTCTATAAAGTCTTCTTCTCTTCCTTGTGCCTTAAAGAATTCTAAAGTTCTTTCGTCACTTGGGAAAATCGAAGTTGTAGCTCCAAGTTCTGCTCCCATATTAGTTATAGTTGCTCTTTCAGGAACTGAAAGTGTTTTAACACCTTCACCAGCGTATTCAAATACTTTCCCTACTCCACCTTTAACAGTTAATATTCTTAGAACTTCTAATATAACATCTTTAGCCGCTACCATTTTATTCAATTTTCCAGTAAGCTCAATCTTAACTACCTTAGGAGTATTAATATTATAAGCTCCTCCTCCCATAGCAAGAGCAACGTCTAATCCACCAGCTCCCATAGCAAGCATACCAACACCACCTGCTGTTGGTGTATGGCTATCAGAACCTATTAATGTATCTCCTGGCGTTGAAAATCTTTCTAAGAATATTTGATGACATATTCCATTCCCTGGCTTTGAAAAATATACTCCATATTTAGATGCAACTGTTTGAATAAACTTATGATCGTCTGCATTTTCAAAACCTTGTTGTAACATATTATGATCTATAAATGCTACTGATTTCTTTGTCTTAACTCTATCTATTCCCATAGCTTCTAATTGAAGATATGCCATTGTTCCTGTTGAATCTTGAGTTAACGTTTGATCAATCTTTAATGCTATAGGCTCTCCTGCCTTTAATTCACCTTCAACAATGTGGCTTTTTAAAATCTTATAAACTAAATTATCTCCCATGTTTAATCCCCCTATTATTGCTTATTTCTTTCTTCTAATCGTCTATGATACTCTTTATATAATTGAACTACTTCTTTATCAAATAAAGTTCTCTTTAATCTAACTGATGTAGCTCTTACAAGTTCAAGTATTCCTTTTGCTTCATCCTCTGTAAGTTCTCTATTATATTCTCTAAATTTATTTATTATTGAAGCTCTTCCTGAATGCTTTCCTATAACAATTTGTCTTTCAAGACCAACTATATCTGGATCAAATGCTTCATAATTCTTAGGATCCTTTATTGCTCCATCTGCATGAATTCCTGATTCATGTGCAAACATATTTGTTCCAACAATGGCTTTCCAGATTGGAAGTTCTCTTCCTGATGCTCTTGATACATATTGTGATACTTCTCTAAACATTTGTGTATTTATTCCATCACCGTTATATCCGTAAACAAGCATTAATGCCATTATAACTTCTTCTAATGCTGCATTACCTGCTCTTTCTCCAAGACCATTTACAGTTACTCCAACATGCGATGCTCCACCCTTAATACCTGCTACCGCATTAGCTGTTGCCATTCCAAAGTCATCATGAGTATGCATTTCTATATCAAAGCCTGTTTTATCATATATATATTTAATATCATCTCTAATTTTAAATGGCTCCATAATTCCTACAGTATCGCAATATCTAAATCTATCTGCACCTGCTTGTTTAGCTGCATTAATATATTCAACTAAAAAGTCCTTATCTGCTCTAGATGCATCTTCCCCATTAACAGATACATAAAGACCATTTTTCTTTGCAAATTCTACAGATTTAACCATGCTTTCTAATACCCATTCTCTAGATGTTTTAAGTTTATGCTGAATGTGTATATCCGATACTGATATTGATATGGCAACTGCATCAACTCCACAATCTATTGATTGTTCTATATCACTGACTACAGCTCTATTCCATGCCATAATACTAGGTTTTAAATTTCTTTTTACAATTTCTTTTATAGCCTTCTTTTCGTCCCCACCCATTGTAGGAATCCCTACTTCTAGCTGATCAACACCTAAGTCACTTAACATTTCTGCTATTACTATTTTTTCTTCATTAGCAAAAACCACCCCTGCTGTTTGCTCACCATCTCTAAGAGTAGTATCTACTATAGAAACTTTTTTATTAGTTTTTAAATTACTAAGTGCCATTTTAGTCCCCCCATTTATATTATTTTCTTATTACTTAAAGCATATTTTTAATAAATTAACATTTTTACTGTATATTTATAATATCATATATTAATAAATCTATACAAGATTTATTTTATTTTTTTTGCAACGAAACAGCCACTCTCCTGCATGTATTTTCAAATTTTAATTGTTTTTAATGAAAATACTCTCAATTATTGCAAGTTTTTTTTTTGATGTTGCAATACATTGATAAATTAACAGTCCATTTTCTTTAGCAGATTTATCCAAAGCATTTAGTGTTCATACCAAATAGTTACATTATATTCTCTATTAATTTCATTAATATATTAAAGTTTACTTTTTATACCTCTATTTTTTAATAATTCTTATAGAAAATATGTTTTTTTGCTTCCTTAATATATAACTTCTGTATTATATAACTCATTCCTCATAAAATTATTTGTTTCATATTGCCTTATAAGCCAATATAACATCTGATGAATTAAATATATATTGATATATTTTTATATAAAAAAGAAGATGAGATTAATAAATCCATCTTCTTTTTCTATATTATAATTTATAAATTAAAAATCTATTATCATTATGCTTTTAGTAGTGATGCCCATGTCTCTCAGTATGTGATATTCTATCTTCTCTTTCATGATACTTTCCAGCACCGAATCTTTCATCTAAACTTAAATATCCTGTAACTCTTGATATTCCTTGAATATTCTGACTGCCACATTTAGGACACTTGCTTTCATTGTTTTGAAGATAAGTACCACATTCTCTACAATATCTTATATGAAAATTAATACCCATATAACTGATATTAGTATTTCTATATGCATAATTTATTATATCCATTATTGTTTCTGCATCTGGTGTGTCATCTACTTCAATATAACTTATATGTCCACCATTACAAAGTTTATGGTATGGTGCTTCAATATCAATCTTATCTTTAATAGATATTGGGTACGAAACAGGTATATGATAACTATTTGTGTAATATTCCTTATCAGTTACTCCTTTTATTAATCCAAATATCTTTTGATCTTGCTTTATAAATTTACCTGAAAGCCCTTCTGCTGGAGTCGCATAACAACTCCAATTTAGTTTATATTCCTCTGTAAGCCTATCGCAATATTGTCTTATATGTTCAACAATCTTTATTCCTAATTTTCTTGCTTCTTCATCTTCACCATGATGCTTTCCAACCAAAGCTAATAATGCTTCTGCAACACCTATGAATCCGATTCCCCAAGTTCCTTGCTTTAATATTGGTTCTATAGAATCATCAGGTTTTAATCCTTCTGAACCCTTCATAAGTCCTTGACCTGCAACAAAAGGTAAATCCTTAACTCTTAGATTCTTCAAAATCTCATATCTATGCATTAACGAATCTTTTGCTAATTCTAATCTTGCATCTAATATACTGAAAAACTTATTTATATCATTTTTAGCTTGCAACCCTATTCTTGGAAGATTAAGAGTTGTTGGTGCTATATTCCCTCTTCCCTTACAACCAGGCTCACCATTTACATTTTTCATAAGATAAGTTCTACATCCCATTGTAGCTGGAACATAACCTTTATCGTAATATTCCTTATTAAAATCTGCATCAATATTCATAAAAGTTGGATTCATTCTCTTTGCAGCTACTCTACATGCTAGTTTGTATAAATAAAAATATTCATCATTCTCTTCCCTATTAACGCCTGACTTAACTCTAAAAATTATATTAGGAAAAATTGGTTGTTCACCTTTACCTAATCCTTTTTCATATTCTAAAAGAAAAACTTCACATACTAATGCTGCATCTGAGCTTGTAGGTAAACCAATATTGATTGAACTAAATGGTACTTGAGATCCTGCTCTAGAATGCATTGTATTAAGATTATAAACTACACCTTGCATTGCTTGTTGTACCTTTTTTCTTACTTTCTTTTCTACCATAGCTTCTAACTTTTCTTCTGATACACCTAGTTCCAATAATTCTTCTCTAATTTCTTCTCTAGTTGGCTCTACAAATATACCCATGTCATTATCAAAATCCGGATGAGATTGACCACCAAACATATCATTTTGAGTTGATTGCAATAATATACATGATAATTCAGCAGCAGTTTCAATTCTCTTAGGAGCATTAATTGTTCCATATCCAGTATTAAATCCATTCTCTAATATCTCTTTTGTTGGTATATGCAAGCAGTTTACAGTTAAATTATAGCTATCTAAGTCATGATAATATAAATCACCATTCTCATGAGCCTTTGCCAAATTTTTTGGCATAGTAGCTAGTGTATTCCACTTATTTGATTCAGATGCTATTCTTAATAACTTAGAACTGAAATTATTTCCTACATTTGCATTATCTCTATCAGTTTCAACTCCAATTTGTCTTATAGCCTTCATTAAATCTGATTTTATATCTCTGACTTTAGTTCTTTCACGTCTGTATGCTGAATAAGCGACTGCTATATCTTTGTGTCCCTCATTTCTTAATGCTTTCTCTACAAAATTTTGTATTTGTTCTACAGTTATAGTCTTCTTATACTCTTCTTCTATATAAGTAATCACCTTATGTACAGTATCTAGAACTTGACTTTCTTTTAAATTTAAACCGATTTCACTAGCTGATCCTTTAATTGCTTGAGCTATCTTATCTGAATTAAATTCAACTTCTCTTCCATCGCGTTTCACAACATATAGCATTATTATTCCCTCCATGGCACAATATATAGTATTTTTACTACCGTACTATTATACTGTATTAGGTATTCATTAGCAACACTTCTAATTTTTTATTTTTAAACCACTAGATTTTAATTATCTCAATTTATATCCTATTATCTTTCGATTTATTCAATTTTTACGACTTTTTTATGTTTGACTTATTGTAGATAATCTTTATTGTTGTAATTTACTATGATTTATAGTATTTTTTCATAACAAACTATAAGAAAATTATTATTATATGTGTTCTAAAAAGTTAAATTGATTAAAATTTACTGTAAATTATCATCTTGTGCGAACCAAAAAGTTTTATGAAAAACATAGTTTATTATCTAAAAATATAATATAAATTATTTCTTTAAGTAATATATAAGAAATGTATTTTTTACAAATAGTGTTATAATTAAACTAAGACTATATATTTCTAGGAGGAACTAAGATGGATAAAATAGCATTAATAACTGATAGTGCTTCTGATTTGAATACAAATTTCGTAATAGAAAATAATATTAAAATAGTCCCGTTTAAAATTATATTCTCTGATAGAGAGTATATTGATGGAATAGATATAACGCCAAAGGCCCTATATGAATATTTGCCTAAGGAGATACCTAAAACTTCCTTGCCTGGTGTTGAGGATTTTACATTTGCTTTAGAGCAAGTAAAAAACGAAGGATATACACATGCAATTATTATAACAATATCAAGTGGCCTTTCTGGCGCTTATAACTCTGCAAGACTTTCATCTGAAAATGTCCCTGAAGTGAAAACTTTTGTATTTGATTCTATGACTTTAACCATGTCAGAAGGAGCTATGGTCATTGAAACTCTAAACCTAATAAAGCAAGAAAAATCCTTTGATGAAATAGTGATAACTTTACCTTCATTTAGAGATAAGATTGATGTGTTTTTTACAATAGATACATTAGAATACTTAATAAAGGGAGGACGAGTTGGTAAAGTTGCCGGAACTATAGCGGGCGTGCTCAATTTAAAGCCTATTATTACTGTTGGAGATGATGGTATATATCATACAGTTTGTAAAATAAGAGGCATAAAGCAATGCATATCTAAATTAACAAATATATTAATAAGTTATCTAGAAAATCATAAGTGTAAAGTTTGGATTTTAGATGGGGATGCACCTGAAAAATCTAAAATGCTTTATGATTCTATAAAAGATCTTCCTAATCTAATTGAATTTACCTTAGGCGGATCAATAGGACCTGCTCTTGGCGTTCATACTGGACCTGGTCTTGTTGGATTTATAGTTGAAAGATTAGATTAATCAAAAAATATCTATGTTAACTATTTACTCATAATTAAAGAGCTAAATATTAAAATTCATATTTTTTATTTAGCTCTTTAGCCTTTTACAGGTATACTTACTTTTCTACTTGTAAATAATAATAACAAAGAAATCTTTACTGAAAGGACTGTTTTGTTATTATGAAAGATTTTATATTAGATTCAACATATAAAGATGCTACTATTGTTAATAGAAATGATGATATCTTCACCATTTCATCAAATAGATTACCAAATAGCACAATCCCACATCACTCTATAAATTTGATTGCTTCTAGCTCAAATTCACATTCCAATTTAAGTAATAATAACAAATTTAACACATACAATGTAATTGACTATCTATAATAATAGGTATAAAATAGTATAAGTGTAATATATTTATAATGTGCTAGGGGAGCCGAGAGGCTGAGATTTGATATTCATAAACCCTTAAAACCTGATCTAGTTAATTCTAGCGTAGGGAATGCAACCTCTTAAAAACTTTAAACTATTTATTTGGTTGATAATCTCCGAGCACAATTAAGGAGGTTTTTTTTATGTCAATTTTTAATGATTGGATCGAACAATTTTCTAAACCTTTCCAGAATTTCTCTCAAAACATTCAAGATATTCTTGCAAGTCCAATGTCCATTATAACTTTATTAGGATGTATTTTACTACTTATAGCATTAGCTAAGGCGAAAAAGATAAAATTCACGCCAGAACTAATTGCTAGAATTGGTATAGCATTAGCGTTAGCCACTATATTAAAAATGCTAAGATTATATCATTTTCCTCAAGGTGGTAGCATAACTTTAGGCAGCATGATACCAGTATTGCTCATAGCATTCATATACGGTCCTGAAGTCGGATGTTTAACAGGATTTCTTTATGGTGTAATAACCCTAATACTGGATCCATATATACTACATCCGGTTCAAGTTTTATTTGATTATCCATTGCCCTTTACAGCATTAGGTCTTGCCGGATTCTTCAAACAAAGAAGATTAGTTGGAGTGAGTATTGCAATACTGGTCAGATTTTTATGTCATATTATTTCTGGTATAGTTTTCTTCGGGTCATTTGCCCCAGAAGGGATGTCCCCATTAGTTTATTCTTTACTTGTTAATGGTCCAATGATTGGAATAGAAGGAATCATATGCTTAGTAATTTTAGCCGTTCTTCCTATAGAAAGAATTTTTCATGCATCATCAGTAAATACTATTTCAAACTAATTGTATATATAAAACAATTTATATATACAATTAGTTTCGAAGCCATACTTAGTAACTAAAAATTTCACTTATCAGCATTTTAAGCTTATTAATGCAAAATATATAGAATAAAAATAGGATTAATTTTGTTTTATAAAACAAAATTAATCCTATTTTTGATCAAATAATAAATAACTATTATTTATAAATTATTTATTTTAGACGTTTTAGTTGTATTTTGCAATCAAATTTTATTCTTCTATTTCAATTGCATTTACTGGACAGCTTTCTTCTGCTTCTTTTGCCTCATCTACACAACCTTCTGGAACTTCATCAACTATAGCTCCTGCTTTTCCATCATCTTGCATGTCAAAGCACTCTGGACATATAGATGGACATAATCCGCAAGCTATACAAGTATCTTTATCTACTTTTGGTTTCATGGTTTACTTCATCTCCTCTAATATCAAATTACAAGCTTATTATTTCCCAAGAAATATTAAGTTATGTATATTTAATAATATAATTTAAAATGATGAAATAAATATAGTATAAGGAAAAAAAGTTTTCTTTTAATACAATCCTTCAAATATTAGTGAATATAGCGGATTCTCCTTAACGTATTCCTCTGCTTTTCCTTGCTCCAATGCTTCTGTAAGTTCAATATTAATTGGTAACTCTCCTATTAAAGGAATTCCAAGATACTCCGCATTTTCTTCTGATGACTTTCTGCTAAATACTCGTATCTTTTTATCACAATCTGGACAGTTTATATATGCCATGTTCTCTACTACGCCCTTAATCTTCACCCCTATCTTTTGGGCCATAATAACAACTTTCTTGACTATCATGGACACCATATCTTGTGGTGTAGAAACTATTACAATTTCATCAATAGGGAATTCCTGCATTACAGTTAAAGCAATATCTCCTGTACCTGGTGGCATATCTATAAGTAAATAGTCAAGCTCTTCCCAATTAGTTTCTACAAACATCTGCTTTAACACCCCTGTAATTACAGGTCCTCTCCAGATTACAGGTTCATCTTCTACCGCTGTTAAAAGATTCATGGAGATTATTTTTATCCCGCTTTCTGTTTCCACTGGCTCAAATTTTACCATATCATTTTCTAATGGAATTATTTTAGCTCTTTTATTGTTAACCCCAAAAAATCTAGGCATAGATGGACCTGTAATATCTGCATCCAACACTCCTACTTTATATCCCTTCTTAGATAACATACTTGCCATCATTCCAGTTACAGTTGATTTACCAACTCCACCTTTTCCACTTATAATACCTATAACATTTTTAATATTTCCATATCTGGATATTAACTTTAAACTTTCTTCACTACATCCTGTTCCTTTAGATTGACATGTGTCTTTACTTTTACAACTTTCACAACTCATTTATATATGCTCCTTTACTTACCAATCTTGTGGGACCTTATTAGGCTCACTTATTTTAATATCCCAGTCTTTATAATTATATTCTGCCGTTACATAGTAACTTTCAAAGGAATTATCCTTTTTATTATCTACTGTTATTAGTGTTTTGAAAACAGTACTATTATATCCTCTATTTTTTACTTTAATTATTGTATCAAAATCTTCATAATTATTGTTTACTAAATCAACACTAGGTAAAGTTTTGTTCAAACTTTTCTTAAAATCTTCTAAATCCACAGAAAATATGTATTTCAAACAATCTGTATCTCCAGCTATGTTCACTCCAACTTTGTTTCCGTTGGATAAGCTATCTTTTTTCTTATCAATAACTTTTAATATTGATTGATAATATATATAATTAAAGTCTCTTGGCTTTCTTATGAATGAAAGATTTTGCATTATTGTATTCTCTAAATTTTTAGGTACTGAAAATGCCTTATCGTCATCATAAAAGTTTCCTGTCCCATGTTCGTTAGCTCCAACTACATACTGATACTTTCTCACTTCATCTCCGGTACACACCTCAAAAATATAATCTGGATCTAATGAGCTTTTCTTTGAAACTTCACTTCCATCTGATAAAATCTTGTAAATGTCATCTATGGCTTTAGGATCATTAACTACAAACCTAAATCCACTATCTCTAACACTTTGTATAATAATTTTATCCACCTTATTTTGCTTTATATAATCAAATTGTTGATTTTTAAGATTCATTTTAACTTCTATATTATCAATGAAGCTACATCCTGAGAGCATCATACTAGAGACCAATACCAATGGTAAAACTATTGTTAAAAACTTACTATTTCTCACTGTTCTTCTTCGCTCCTTTGAAAATCCTATGGTTATTAAATACAACAATACCAATCACCAAAGTAAATATTGCGATAAATTGTGATGTTGATAGAATCCCGATACTCCCTCTTGGATCATCTCTTAAAAACTCTACTAAAAATCTACCTATACTATATACTATTAAATATAGTCCCACTATCTTTCCTGTTTGTTTTTCTTTCTTACTATAGTACAAAAGTATAAATCCTAGCAAAAAGTCAAATATTGATGAATAAATTTGCGTTGGATGCACGTGTATTCCTGCTGGTGCTAAAGATCCTTTTGGAAATGTAACACCTATTGGTAATTTGGTTTCTGCTCCATAACAACATCCAGCCAGAAAACATCCAATTCTACCAAAACCTTGGGCTATTGCAAGACCTGGAACCGTCATATCCAACATTTCAACAATGTTCCAAGACTTTTTCCTAGAATATAAGTACATAGCCAAGGCTCCTCCACCTATGGCACCATATATAACAAATCCATATCCAAAGTTCAGTAATATGCTTGGCTCTTTAATAATATCTTTAATCTCAGTTAATATAAATAATCCCTTTCCACCAAGCGCTCCACCTATTACAGCTAAAATTACTAAATTTAATAAAGAATCCTCATCATAGCCTTTTTTCTTTCCTTTATTTATAAATATAGCAGCTGCAACTATTATTCCAATTGCAATCATTAATCCATAACTCTTTATTTGTATCCCAAATATCTCAAATAATATTATCCTCATTGCTCGCCTCCAAACGTCAAATAAGTATCAAGGAGAAGCTATTCTGGCCTCTCCTTGATACTTAAATTATAATACTTATGCTTATCCTTGGCAAATCTTATTTAACTCATCAACTCAACATTCACACAATTATATATTTTATATCAAACATATAATGTAGTCTTTTCATATTAACCACTTATAATCCATAAAACTTTATATACAATAAATTGGCTAATTTCAACTTTGAGATGATTTAATACTTGAAATAATCGTATTTAAAATAGTCTTCATATTATCCTTATAATCCTTTGACTTAAGATTAAATAATATCTTTGCTGTTTTACCTTCTCCTAAATTTAGATAATAGCATTCATTGTTAAAATCATATCCATTCTTTACTTTTGTTTCATATTTAACTAATACCCCAGAATTATAGGAATTTTTAAAAGATGTTAATTCTGAATTATAATATTCTAGGCATTGACTATTTAAATCTTTTTCTGCAAACACGTTTATATCCTCTTTGGTATTTACTACTTGCAATAAACCAGTAAGCTTATTATTTTTGTCTTTAAAATCCAATTCATAACTCACATATTGCCCTTTACTTTCTTTTTCCTCCACATTCCATTCACTTGGCAGAGATATAACATATTTATTATCGTCAAAAGAATATTCTTTAAATTTGCTTATCCCCTGATCCATAAGAATTACCTGTTCGAAATTTTCTTTAAAGAAGCCCTGGGTTATGACCAGTATCAACATCAATGATAACAATATTGACGTAACAATCAACTGCTTCTTATTCATAACAATGTTCTCTATCTTGCCGGAATTACGATTGAAGAATTTTTAAAATCATAGAACATCAACCAATATCCTTGGCCATTATTACCATCATTAGTCCATGTTACGAAACCTGTTCTTCCACCATACGGTTGATCATTTTTTTCTTTGCTTCCTGGTATTGCATATATAATATATTGCATTTCTCCATCTTTATTACATTTATATCCTAATAAGAAATGTCCTGTTTTACTAATGTAAGGATAATAATTTAACATTGGATAATATGCTAATGTATATTTGTTATAATTTGAATCATTTGATAAATCTTCTATACCATTTACAATGATTTTATACCACTTACAGAAGTTTATATCATTCAATTTTCCAATAAACGGTTTAAAATCTTGTGCTAACTTCTCAAAATACTTACCTATATCTCCACTTATAGTGAATCCCTGATTTGAGGCATTTTGATTATTATTATTTTCATTTGATGTATCTCCCATATTTAAGTCTAGCTGTCCCATGCCTCCGGTTTCACCGCTAGTCTCTGGCTGTCCCATTGTTCCTGTGTTCATTTGATTCATTCCAGCATTTGATGATGTTTGATCTGTTACAGTATTAGTGCCTGTCTGGTTCATATCTCCTGTGCTAGTCTGATTTGCCGAGTTCCCTGACCATGGTTGCCACATTGTTCCTGTATCAACCTGGCCCATTCCAGTATTTGAGTTACCTTGCTCCATAGACTCCACTGTACCAGTCGTATTCATCGTAGATGTATCATTTGCTCCTGTGGCTCCACCTAAATTTCCTTGTTGAATATTATTTTCATATTCATCGAAATCTATTATGTCCATTCTGTCTGATGTATCCACGTCATTCAATTTATCCAATTTAAAGTTTTCTTCTATTCTCCTAGAGCTAACTTGCACATTATCTATATCCTGATTTTCATTTCTACATTTCTTTTCTAATTTGAATTTCTTCCATTTAGAATTATGATTCTTCTTATCCTTTATAAATCCATATACTATAACATCTTCATACATGTGATGACTTACTTTTAGATCTATTACACCATCATAAGTATCTAATTTCTTAGCTATTTTACCAATAACATCATCTATATCTTCTTCTTTTTCGAAATAGTCATACTTATCATGTTTATCATATTTATCACACTTATTATATTTTTCATCTTTATCCCATTTATCATATTTGTCGTACTTATCATATTTATCCTCTTTATCATATTTGTCATGTTTATCGCACTTATCTTCTTTATCACATTTATCATGTTTATCACACTTATCGTATTTTTCTTCTTTATCGCATTTATCGTGTTTATCACACTTATCATATTTGTCTTCTTTATCACATTTATCGTGTTTATCACACTTATCATATTTATCTTCTTTATCATGCTTATCGCACTTGTCATGTTTATAATCTTTCTCACATTTTTTGCTCTCTTTATTCTTGTTTCTTTCCTCATCTAAATTATCTATAGTTTCAGTTATGTTTTGATGATCTTCTGGAATCCTATTTTGTTTATCTTCAACTTTAGATTCTATGTTCGCTTTAGGTTGAAGATCAATATCATCTTTTTTTCGTTCAACTGATTCATCTTGTAATTTAGGTGCCTTTACTAATTCATCCTCTTTCGTACCTGATTGAGTGATAGTTTTATTTAATGTACTTACAGTCAAATTTTCTTTTTCCTTAGTTTGTAATGTTGTTTTATCAACATATTTCCTAGAATCAGCTTTTATAATCTTAAACTTTCTCCAATTATCAGCAGATTCTTCTCCATTCATAAAACCATGCATTACAAATTCTGTTTCATTATCTTTTACCCTACATATAGCAGCACCAGATATTTTTTCATAAGATATTCCAAGACTAGCTATGTTATTTACATAATATTCTTTGCTAGTATCTCCTTTTCCGACTTCATTTATTGCTAAAGGTCCAATATCAATTAATTGTTTTAAATCCTTCTTACAACATATAAGTACCATGGAATAATTATCTTCCTGCCTAAGATTCTGCGCATAAAATGAGATTTTACACTTATCACCTTTAGCCTCCACCTTAGCATATCCAGACAAAGCTTTATCATTAGATTGAGAATATCCTCTTTCATCTTCTTGTAATATTATAAAGTTTCTATACAATTTGTTGTGTGCCAACCCTATATTCCCTCCACATATATTTATTCCATATAGTATATGTTTGGAAATTAGAATTATGATTTAACTAATACTTTTCTATATTTTCATACTCTATATAGCCCAGCAATTTTAATAGAAACTAAAAAGTAGAGAACGAATAATTCAATAATTACTCATTCTCCACCTTTTAGTTTCTTATATCATATATACAATCTGATAAGGCCGCAAATTCTTCTAATGTTAATGTTTCAGCTCTTCTCTTAGGATCAATTCCTGATTTCTTAAATGCTTCTTCTAATTTCTCTTTATCTACTTTTAATGTTTTTGCTGCATTCCATAAAGTTTTTCTTCTCATATTGAAACCTGCTCTTACAATCTCAAACATAATATTGATATCCTTAGTTTTAACTCTTGGTTCATCTAATCTATCTAGTCTTATTACTATAGATTCAACCTTTGGTCTAGGAATAAAACAAGTTGGTGGTACCTTCCTTATTATGTCTGTATTACAATAATACTGAACTAAAACCGACAATGCACCATATTCCTTACAATTAGGTTCAGCATTAATTCTCTCTGCAACTTCCTTTTGAATCATTATAGTTAATGATTTAAAATTATATCCACCTTTTAGAAGCTTAACTATTATAGGGGTTGTAACATAGTATGGAAGATTTGCTACAAGCTTAACACTTTTCTCATCTCCAATAAGTTCATTAAAATCCACTTTAAGTGCATCTTTATGTATTAAACTAAAATTCTTGTGCTCCCCCAACTCTTGCTCAAGTATCGGAATTAAATCATTATCTAATTCAATAGATGTTACTTTTTTAGCTTTCATCAAAAGTTGAGCGGTAAGCGTACCTACACCTGGTCCAATCTCTATAATAAAATCTTCATTGTTAACTTCTGCTCCATTAACTATATCATCAAGAACAGAATCATCAACTAAGAAATTTTGCCCAAGGCTTTTTGAGAACTTAAAATTATATTTTTTGACTAGTTCCTGAGTTTTTATATCTTTTAAATCCATTTATTTCTTACCTACTTCCAATTGTTTTTCTATTTCTTTTATAGCATTAGTAAATTCTTCTTTAGTTATTCCATAATTATTTAATCTAGAAACCATCTGCGCCGCATTTCCATAACCTATTCCTAATAACTTACCAAGCATATTTCTTCTAATCTTTGAAGTATTATCTCCTGTAAGCTTGAAATAAAACATATCCTGCATAGTAAAAAATGATTGTTTTTCTTCTTGTGTTATCTTTGCCATTTCAAGCGCCTTCAAAATAACTTCTGGGCATGCATTTTCTACTCCAATATCTCCGTTCTTAAGTCCATCTTCTTTTGCAATATATGCATGTTTTATTCCTTTAACTCTTTTTGCTATTATTCTTCTTATTTTTTCCCCTGCGAAATCTGGGTCTGTTAATACAATTACCCCTTTTCTTTTCTGGGCCTCCTGTATTCTTGCTATGACCTTTGCATTTATTCCAAATCCTCCTACAGCGATTATTTCTGCATCTATAGCTTTCTTTACAGCGTCAACATCATCTCTACCCTCAACGACTATTACTTCTTTTATCAATGCGTTACTTCCTTTCTTTATTAATAATTACTTTATTGCATTCATATATCTATACCATAAAATAGCATTAAATTTATTTTATCTCATTTCTAATAATATGATAAAACATCCACAAATTCAAAGAAAAAAATAGAGATAACATCTGTTATCTCTTAAAATAGCTTACCATTGCCCTGGGTAAGCAACTACTAATACATCAACTGGTCTTCTTCCCCACGAATCACATTCATTTGACGAATTAAGGTATATGTCAATTCTGTCGCCCTTTATAGCACCACCTGTATCTGATGCAATTGCATATCCATACCCTTCCACATATACTTTACTTCCTAGTGGTATTACGGATGGATCTACTGCAATCGTACTCATACCACCTTGATTTCTAACAGGCGTTCTTCCTGTAGCTGTAGTAGAATGGTTACTATAAGCTGTTGCTGTGCAATTAATCTTTTTCTTATAAGTTATTCTGTCTCCACCTCTGCTTGCGTACACTTGACCAGTTCCTTTGACCACAACTTCATTTTGTGGTTCCAATATGGTTTTAGTACTCTTTACATTACGAGAAATTTCTACCCCATCTTTATATATTATTTGATAAGTAATTTGTTTCTCACCATTAACTCCTTCACTCTTAACCTTCTGAACACTACTGTCCAAATTTTCATCTTTTTCTACAATTGTATCGAAGTTAATTGGCTGTTTTTCGGTGACATCTTTTGTTTCCACTTTGACAAGTTGGACACTTTCGTTACCCTCTAACTTAGACTCTAGGGATGGTGATACTTCATCTACGTCTTTGTCAAATTCTATTCCTTGATCTTTTAATGTATTTTTCTCTGCATCCAGCATATCCTCAACCGTATCCTCTGCCGTTTGCAATTGTACTTCCATTCCACCAGCCTTAATATCTACTGGAACAGCCTTTTTTACTTTAATAGTTTCTTTTTCAGATACTTTGGATTCCAAGGACGGTTGCACTTTATCTTTAGGCGATACTTCTATCCCATTTTCTTGCAACACACCTTTAACAGTCCCCTTGTAAGTGACAAAAGTCGCTTCTTTACCGTCTATACTTATTACGAGCGTTTTTCTTATGCTCATTATAGTCACTGCTGTAACAACTACAAATGCTATCGCAATTGTTCCAATTATAATTTTTGCCTTCGGACCGTTAGAAAAACTTTGCCTAATAAATTGTCTCAATTTTTCTATCATTATTTTCCCTCCTTTGGCAAGAGTGTCTTTTGAATTATATATTAATATTCTAGACTTGTCAAATTAGTAAACTCTTGCAATATAATGAAGCATTGTAATAATGCACTTTGTGCATAAAATATAATATATAAAAATGATAGCGGTATTTAATATTACTTCATTATGAAATTAAAAATTTAATGATATGAAATTATAGAAACATTTATTAAACTTAATGATAATTTCAGTTTAATATTAGATTTACTTTATGTTGAATACAAAAATTATATTTAAAGTGTACATTTAATATTTTACCTTATTTTTCCTTTATTATCAATCTAAAAAAATTCTCGTTAAATCTCAAATTTGCCTCATAAGGGTCAATATTCTTAATTTCTGCTATCTTAGTTATTATATATTCAATATAGTCTGATTTATTTCTCTTTCCTCTGTTTGGTTCAGGTGCCATATACGGGCAATCAGTTTCTACAAGTATTTTTTCTAAAGGGATTTCTCTAACTACTTCAACAACTTTTTTTGCATTTTTAAATGTAACAACACCTGTTATTCCTATATAATATCCTAGTTTTACGCATTCCCTTGCAAATTCTACACTCCCTGAAAAACAGTGAACTACACCTGTAACTTCTGGGAATTCCTTAATTATTTCTAATGTGTCTTGATGTGCATCTCTATCATGAATAACAACTGGATAATTTAGTTCTTTAGCTAAATTCATATGACTTCTAAATACATCCTTTTGAATATCTTTAGGTGGATTTTCATCCCAATAATAGTCTAATCCAATCTCCCCAATAGCTACTATTTTGTCATTATTCTTAATATAAGATTTAATTTCATCTAGTGTATCGCCTTTCATCTCATTCGCATTTTCCGGATGTATTCCTAAAGCTCCAAAGATAAAATTATGATCTTTAGTTAGTTGATCTGTTGTTTTTAAACTATCATATGATGATGCGCAATTTAGGATTCCAATAACTCCATTTTGATTAATCTCATTTAGCAAGGATTCCCTATCTTCATTAAAAGCTTCATCATCATAATGAGCATGACTATCTATTATTTTAAATTTTTGATTCATAAACCAATATTCCTTTCCTATTAACATTATTTCCAAATTGTCATATTCTAAAACTACTGCATTTAAATTTAGGATTACTTATTTAAATAATAACATAAAATTATTACTTATACCTCTTTATGATATCTTTACTTAAAACTATATGATCAAATGCAAATCATAGCAATTAAAATAAAAATAAATTCGTAAATACTAATTTTTTTACGAATTTATTATTTGACACTTAAATGACATATTAATGCATTAAAATTAATATTGTAAAGTAGTTAAAGCATTATTATTTACCCCTTTTAACCATTTATTTAGTATGGTTAATGAACGTCTCACTCCCCTAAGTGAGACGTTCTATTTTTTATAATTATCTTACAATGCTACCTGTTGGAATCTCACCTGGATCCACTGCTTTTAATATACTGTCATCATCTGTTGCAGCACATAAAATCATTCCTTGTGATAATTCGCCTCTAAGTTTTACTGGCTTTAAGTTAGCAACTAAAACTACATTTTTACCTACTATTTCTTCTGGTTTATAGAACTTAGATATTCCAGAAACCACTTGTCTTTCTTCTCCACCTAAATCAACTTTTAATTTTAATAGTTTCTTAGCTCCCTTTATTGGTTCACATGCTAATACTTTTACTACTCTTAAATCAACCTTTTCAAAATCATCTATTGTTATTTCTTCCTTTATAGGTGTAATTTCTCTCTTAGCTGGTGTTTGAGCAGCCTTTAAAGCTTCTAATTCTTCTAATTTCTTATCTACATCTATTCTTGGGAATAAGTTGTCAGCCTTTACTACCTTAGTTCCTGCCTTAATTCCATCAAATGACTTTAATGATTCCCATGAAATTTCTGTAGTATTAATTTGCTCATTAATCTTCTTAGATGTTTCTGGCAAGAACGCTGAAATCATTACTGATGCAAATCTTAAGCTTTCGGCTAAATTATAAAGAACTGTTCCAAGTCTAGCCTTTTTACTTTCATCTTTAGCTAATATCCATGGAGTTGTTTCATCTATATATTTGTTTGCTCTTCTTATTAATTCAAAAACATATTCTAAAGCTTGAGGTATATTTAATTCGTTTATTGCCTCCTCAATTTTAGCTGGTGCTGATAATGCTAAATTTATTAATTCATCATCAATAGCTTCTTTTTCATCTTGAGCTGGCATTTCTCCACCAAAATATTTTTCAACCATTGCAACTGTTCTTGATAAAAGATTACCTAAATCATTACAAAGGTCTGAATTTATTTTCTTTATAAATATTTCATTATTAAATAATCCATCTGCTCCAAATGGAATTTCTTTTAATAAATAATATCTTACAGGATCAACTCCAAATTCATTTACAAGAACAACTGGATCTACTACATTACCTTTAGATTTTGACATTTTCCCACCATCAACAAGTAGCCATCCATGACCGAAAACTTGCTTTGGAAGAGGTAGATCTAGCGCCATTAACATTATTGGCCAATAAATAGTATGGAATCTTAAAATATCTTTTCCTATTAGATGTACATCTGCTGGCCAGTATTTATTATATAAATCTTTATTTTCTTGATCATATCCAAGGGCAGTAATATAGTTTGATAATGCATCAATCCAAACATATACAACATGACTTTCATCAAAAGTTACAGGTACTCCCCAGTTAAAGCTTGTTCTTGAAACACAAAGATCTTGAAGACCTGGTCTTAAGAAATTATTTAGCATTTCATTTTTTCTTGATTCTGGTTGAATGAACTCTGGATGGTCTTCAATATATTTGATTAACTTATCAGCATACTTGCTCATCTTGAAGAAATATGCTTCCTCCTTTGATTTTTCAACTGGTCTTCCGCAATCAGGGCAATTTCCATTTACTAATTGTGTATCAGTCCAGAAAGATTCACAAGGTGTGCAATACCAACCTTCATAAGAACTCTTATATATATCTCCTTGATCATATAATTTCTTAAATATATCTTGAACAGCTTTAATATGATAATCATCAGTAGTTCTAATGAACTTATCATAACTTATATTCATCATGCTCCAAAGATCTTTAATACCAGCAACAACTTCATCTACATGTTGTTTTGGTGTGATTCCCTTTTCTTCAGCTATTCTTTGGATCTTTTGACCATGTTCATCTGTTCCTGTTAAGAACATTACATCATAGCCTGTTAATCTCTTAAATCTTGCTAAAGCATCAGCAGCTACAGTTGTATAGGTATTACCTATATGAAGCTTTGTTGATGGATAATAAATTGGTGTCGTAATATAATATGTTTTTTTACAATCTGTACACATTATTTGTGTCCTCCTTATATTAAAGCAATTATTTATTGCTATTTTTCTATTATAATATTAATTTTTACCTTCTATATATTGTGTCATAACATATCCAGCCCGCATTTTTCAAGCATATTCTTCAGAATATTAGAATATTAGAATATATATTCTAAAGAATATATATTGTTAAGATTATTATCATCTTCATGTTTTTGTCTTCAAATTATCTTGGCTCTATCTTTTAATCTTTTCATAAGCACAAAAAAATCTCTATATAAGTATTAAAACCTATATAGAGACGTATTATACGTGTTACCACTCTAATTCTTATTTACCTCACAGCAAATAACTCAGTAGGTGACCAACATCACCCTGCAATATAACGGTCGCTTCCGTATTTCCCTAACCAAATAATTTTGACTCAGGAAACATGCTCTGAGACCATCTTCATAAAATTCACAAACGCTAACTTTCAGCATATATTAGCTCTCTTATAGAATGATTCTTTTATTACTCTTCTCTTCATAGCATTCTATTTAATTAATACTAGTTTATTTAAGAGATTATTTTATGCAAACTTTATAGATAAAATTTTTAACCTATAATATATATTAATCCCCAAATTATTTACATTATACTATTTGTTGCTTACAAGTGCAATAACCTATTTATAATGTTTAAATTATATTTCCTTAGTTGATTCCTTAAGAAATTGTTTTTCACTATCACTTAAGAATGGACTTAATTTATCATAAGTCTCTTTATGATAATTATTTAGCCATTCTTTTTCATCCTCTGTCAGCAATTCAACATTGATTCCACCTAAGTCTATTGGACAATATGACATGGTTTCAAATTTATAAAATTCTCCAAACTCAGCATTTCTTTCGTCCTCAACAACTAGCATAATATTTTCTGTCCTTATTCCATGTTTGCCTTCTCTATATATTCCTGGCTCATTAGTTAATATCATTCCCGGTTCTAATTCTATTGTATTCGGTACTGGCCTTATTGTTTGTGGACCTTCGTGAACGCTTAAGCAGAATCCAACCCCATGACCTGTTCCACATTTGTAATCTATTCCTTCTTCCCATAAAACTCTTCTACTTAAAATATCTATATTGGACCCTGTAGTTCCTTTTAAAAATTTTGCTTTCATAAGGTTGATATGTGCTTTTAGAACCAGCGTAAAATCTCGTTTTTCTTCTTCAGTTAATTTTCCCAAAACAATGCTACGTGTTATATCTGTAGTCCCATCAAAATATTGTCCACCGCTATCGACTAATAATATTCCTTCTTTTTCTAACTTATATGCACTTTCTTCTGTTGCAGAATAATGCATCATCGCTGCATGTTCTTTATATCCTGCAATTGTTCCAAAGCTTTCCTCAATAAATAAATCTCCTTGACTCCTAAAATCACATAACTTTTCCGCTAAGGTGATCTCTGTTATATCTTCCTTATCTAGACCTTCTTTGATCCACTTAATAAACCTTACCATTGCAACTCCATCTTTAAGTTGACAATTTTTAAGATTTTCTATTTCCTTCTTATTCTTTATGGCCTTTAATTTTGTAGTTATATTTATTTCTTCTATCTTCTTTATTCTTTTATTAATCTGATTGTATATATACGCACTTATTTTACTTGGGTCTAATATAACACTATCTTGTACTTCTTTTATATCTTCAAATATATCCTCATAATTTTTTATTATTATGCCTTCTTTAGTTAATGTTTTTTCATCAGCAGATGATATCTTTTCTCTATCTATGTATAGCACAGCTTTCTCTTCATCAATTAATGCATATGCTAAAGTTACTGGTGTATACTTTACATCATTTCCTCTAATATTAAAAATCCATGCTATATCATCTAATGATGATATTATATATGACTTTCCACATAGCTTTTTCATTTCATTTCTTACTTCTTGAATCTTTTCATTTGCGGTTTTTCCGCAATACTTTACTTCATGCAAAAAAACTTTTTCTTTGGGCATTTTAGGTTTATTTTCCCATACTTCTTCAATTAAGTCTTTATTCATTACTATGTTTATATTTTTATTTTCTTTTATTTTTAGAATTTCTTTATATTGATTAACCGATAATACTCTTCCATCAAAACCTAAAGTTTGGCCATCCATCATATTTTCCATCAACCACTCTTCTAAAGTCGGCCATCCAGGAATTCTCATCTTAAAAAGCTCTACTCCAGAATCTTTTAATTGTTCATTGGCTTGTATAAAGTATCTTCCATCTGTCCATAGTATTGCTTTTTCCATTCCGATCAATGCTGTTCCTGCTGAACCAGTAAATCCTGTTATATATGCTCTAGACTTAAAACATTCAGCCACATATTCACTTTGATGAAAATCTTCACTTGGCACTATATAATAATCTATATTCTCTTTTTTCATTATTTCTCTTAATTTTTGTATTCTTTCTGATACTCTCATATTTATTCCCTCTTTTAAATATATTTTTTAAGAACGTCATAAGACCTAATAAGTAAACACATATATGTATCTTAATCTTATTAGGTTCTTATTTTGGCAACAATATATTATTTCATGAATTCTTCGATTTCATCAATTTCCTTAATCATGTTCTTAGTTAAAACTTCACATCCATCTTTAGTAACTAAAATATCATCTTCAATTCTTATGCCTATATTTTCTTCAGCTATATATATACCTGGTTCCACTGTAAATACCATTCCTTCTGCAAATGTAAATTCTCTACCAAGTATACCTAAATCATGAGTATCTAGGCCTAAACTGTGACCTATTTTATGCCAATAATATCTGTTAACTTCTGATTTTTCTTTTATAAGCCCTAATCCAATACATTCTTGTGCAATTAAATCTTTAGCCCATACATTTAATTCTCTTGAATCCACTCCAGGCTTTATTCTTTCAATTACTGCTTTATTAACTCTAAGTACAGCTTCATAAACTTCCTTTTGTCTTTGAGTGAACTTACCATTTATAGGGAATGCCCTTGTTATATCTGCATTATATAAATTCCATTGAGCTCCAAGATCAAATAGAATTAAATCTCCATCTTTTAACTCACTGTTATTATCTACATAATGAAGTATTGTTGCATTTTTCCCTGCTGCTGCTATTGTTCTAAAAGCATAATCTTTAACGCCTCTTGTTTTGCATTCAAAATCAAAATAAGCCTCGATTTCATATTCCTTCATTCCAGCCTTCACATTTTTCATTAAAGACTTTACACCTTCAATAGTTATTTCTATTGCTTTCCTCATTTCTTTTATCTCATTCTCAGACTTAACCATTCTTAGAGGTGCAATTATACTTGTAAAATTCTTTATATTAATATGTGGATACTTACTAATAATCTCTTTTGCAAATCTATTTGATACAGAATCACTTTCTTCAAACTCTTCTCTATCCAAATCTAGATACAAATTAACTTTTTCTTTTCCCTTTATTAATACATTTAGGTAGGAAGTAAACTCCTTCATATAAGATACATCATTTATTCCAGATATCTCTTTTCCCTCAAAATCTCTTAATGTTTTTCCACTCCACATTTCTTTATCCAAATCTAAATCTGTCAAAAATAACTTTTCACTTACTATATTATTATATTTAGATAATACAATCAAATGTCCGTCTTCTTGTATTCCTGTTAAATAATAAAAGTTCTTATCTGGAGTAAATTGATAGAATTCATCTCCAGTCTTTTTAGCTGGTTTACCTGCAAATAATATCATTACTGAATTATCTTCTACACTATTCATAAGTTTGCTTCTGTTTTCTATATAAGTATCTTTATTCATAATTTAGCCTCTTTTCTACTATTAAAATATATTCCTATGTTAATATAATACTCCAATGATTCTAACTAATAAATATTCTGACTAACAAATTTTATCAAATAATTAAACTTGTTATTTTAAAAACATATATTTACCATAAATATAGCCATAATTATTGCTGTTGCATCAGCAAATACTGCTGCCCATAAAGTATGCCTTATCTTTTTTACCTTAATTGCTCCAAAATACACTGTAATTGTATAAAATATAGTTTCTGTGCTTCCCATTACAACTGACGCTATAAGACCTGTTCTTGTATCTGGTCCTAAACTTTTTATTATATCTGTAAACACACCAATTGCACCACTTCCTGACAGTGGTTTTATTATTAGTAATGGTATTAGATCTTTAGGTAATCCTATTAAATTTGCAAGTGGAGCAATTAGATTATTTAGTAAATCCATTAATTTTGCCTCTCTAAATACTTGCACTGCAATTATCATAGCTAAAAGATATGGAAATATTCTTAAGGTTACCATCAATCCGTCCTTAGCACCCTCTATAAACCATTCATAAACCTTTCTTCCTTTGAACATACCATATGTTATTATAAGTAAAAATATTATTGGTATTATGCTTTTACTTAAGTAATTAAACATAATTCTATAATCCTCCTTGAAGCATTTCTAATTAAATTCTAATGTTGATATTTCTAAAAATATTTCTGTAATATCTTGCAGCATATTACTCCAACTATTGCAGCTGTTGCCGTTGATGCTATCGTTGGCAATATTATTATTCCAGGATTAACCGAGTTACATGCTGCTCTTATAGATATTATCGTCGATGGAACTAACTGTATACATGTAGCATTTAAGACAAGAAAAAGCGCCATATCATTTGAGGCTGTTTCTTTATCTGAATTAAGTCTATCCATTTCTTCCATCGCCTTTATTCCAAAAGGGGTTGCTGCATTTGACAATCCCATCATATTAGCAGTAAGATTCATGACAATAGCACCTAAAGCCCTTTCATCCTTTGCAGCCTCTTTAAAAATTCTTTTAAGAATAGGCTTTAATAACTTTGATAATTTCTCAGTGAGTCCGCTATTTTCCGCAACCTTCATAACTCCACACCAAAAGCACATTATTCCTGTAAGTTCAATTATAAAAGTTACAGTATTACCTGACGAACTAATTATTGCTTTGGAAATAAGCTCTCCATTTCCAGTCAATAATCCAACTAGAATTCCAAAAAATATTAGAAAAAACCAAATATAATTTATCATATTCTCCCCCATAGTATAGTTATTCTTTACATTTATATTCCTTGCACTTATTTTTTAGTAGTGATAGGATATAATTACTAAACATAATTATATTATTTTAAGGAGAATTTTTATGAACGATTCAAATTTAAAGATAGCTCAACAAGATGTAGAAGAAGCTCTAAAGACTGTAGAAGACATGGAAAAAGTTATAAGCAATGATGAACCGTCAAAAGAACAGTTAAAAGAAAAGTTTATTTGTTTATCAAATAGAGTTCAGAAATTAGAAGATATTCTAAAAAACGAAGGAATCCTTTAAATAAAATAGGTATGTCTCAATATATTAACAACTACATTGAGGCATACCTATTCTTTTAATTTTCTAAAATAACTTTTTGTTCTTTTTCATTTCCCATTAAATCCTTTGATGTCTTAACAAATACGATGAGTGTAATTATAACTGATAGTATATCAGATGTTGCTCCTGCGATCCATACTCCATCTAATCCTTTGAACCTTGGAATTATTATAAGACATGGAATTAATATTATCACCTGTCTCAATAAGCTTAAAAACATCGATATTTTTACTCTTCCTATTGATTGAAAGAAATTCGTAATTATAATTTGTGCTCCTATAAATGGCAGCATAATTAAAAATATTCTCATTCCATGAGCAGTTACTTCTATAAGCGATGATTCATTATTAAAAATCTTAACTAATGTTTCTGGAATTCCCTCAATTATTATAAATCCTATTACCACTATTATTGTAGCTATAATAACCCCGTATTTTACCGCTTGCTTAACTCTATCATATTTTCTAGCGCCAAAATTATAACCGATTATAGGCTGAAGTCCCTGATTTAATCCAAATATAGGCATTAAAAATATCATAGCTAAGCTGTTCACTATAGTCATTGCTCCTACAGCTAAATCACCACCATATGACTGCAATGAATTATTAGTTATCACTTGAACTGCACTTTGTGCAAGCTGCATGCTAAATGGACTGACCCCTATAGCAAAAATACTTAAAACTGCGTCCTTCTCCAATTTTAAATTTTTCCTTCTTATCTTAAGTACACTAGATCCCTTTGTGAAATAATATAAAATCCATATACTGCTTATTGTCTGCGCAACAACAGTTCCAAGGGCTCCTCCTTTAACTCCAAGACCTAAACCGAATATAAATATTGGATCTAAGATGATGTTTATAATAGCACTCATTAGCATAGACGCCATTGCTATTTTGGGGCTTCCATCACTTCTAATTGAATGATTCAAACCGAAACTCATCAAATTAAATATGCAACCGCTAATAATTACCCTTATAAAATCTTCACCATAACCTATAATATTTTCACTCGCTCCAAATGCTTTCAAAAGCGGATTAGCAAATATATGACCAAACAACGTTAACAATACACCAATTATTATTATTAATGTAAACGCATTTCCTAGAAGCCTTTCTGCCCCTTCCTTATCATGCTCTCCAAGCTTTATTGACACTTTTGTAGCTGTACCTATTCCGATTAACATACCAAATGCTAAAATTATAAACATTATTGGCATTGTAATTCCAACACCAGCCATGGCGAGTTCACCTATGCCTTCTATATGCCCAATAAATATTCTATCTATTATGTTATATAATGTATTAACTAACATTCCTATAATTGCAGGGATTGAAAACTCAAGCAACAATTTCCCTACACCCATTTCTCCTAATCTATTCTGCTTATTCATGAATATCCTCCTTATTAATTAAAGAACTCTAGATAACTTATTCAACAAATTCATTAATTCTTGAGATTCCTCATCAGTAAAACACATTCTAATCTCAGATTCCCATTCATTCATTATAGAATATACATCATCTTTAATTTGTTCTGCTTTCTCAGTTAGTTCCAATCTATATGCACGCTTATCACTTTCTTTTTTTATTCTCCTTACATAACCTTCATCCTCTAATTTCTTTATTGCCCTAGCTGTTGTCGCCTTATCTAATCTAACCTTTTTCGTCAATTCTTCTTGTGTTATACCATCATTTTCATAAAGATTTAAAAGAAATAAGTACTGACCAGCCCCTATCCCAAATTTACTAAATCTCTTGCCAAAATACATATAGCTAGATCTATGTATTTCACCAATATACTTACCTATATGCTGATAGCAACCCATATTACTTCTCCCCTATCTTAATCATATTAATATAGTATTAACAATAATCATATTTCATATCCAAATAATTACATACAAACTATATTAGCATAAATTAGTTACGTGCGCAACTAATTATAACTTTAACGCTAATAGAGGACTACTCCCAAATAGCTCTAAACTATCTTGAAGTAGTCCTCTATAAACATATACATTTAATATTTATACTAACTGAGTATAAAATTTGATTATTTTTCTATTAAACTGTACTTTCTCTTTCAACTAGCTGATGCTCTAAAACATAATGTGGCTCATCTAGCTCTTTCTTATTTAAAAGTTTTATAAGCATTCTCATAGCAACAGATCCCATATCATAAGTTGGTTGAGAAATTGTTGTGATCTTTGGATAGAAAATTGAAGCTGCAAAATTATCATTAAATCCAATTACACTTACATCTTTTGGAATATCTAAGTTATTATCTCTTAGTGCATTAATTGCGCCCATTGCAATATCATCAGAAGCACATACAACACCTCTAAATTTCTTATTTTGCTTTATGAACTTTTGTATGCCCTCGTATCCACTCTTTACTTTCATTGAGCTTAGATGAACTAGTTCAGGATCTATTTCTATTCCTGATTCCTTCATTGCATTTTCATAACCAACGTATCTATCACCCCAAGCATTTTTGCTCTCTTTTTCAGCTCCTATAAAGGCAATTTCTTTTATTCCCTTTTCAATTAATAACTTTGTACTATCATAGCTAGCTTTAACATTATCAATTGTTACACTTGGTAGAACTCCTTCTTTATCCTTAGTTTCAACTAAAACAGTTTTTATATCTAATTCATTGATTAGTTCTAATATTTCTTCATTAAGAGAACTACTCATATAAATTACACCATCAACCATTTTTTCTCTAAGTACCCTTAAGTATTCTTTTTCCTTTTCTATATCAAGGTCTGAATTACAAAGTATTATATTGTAATCGTATATATTTGAAACATCTTCAGCACCTCTTACAATTTCTGGGTAAAACTGGTTTGATATATCAGGAAGTAAAATTCCTATTGTCTTTGTTCTTTGAGTTTTTAAACTTCTTGCAACTATATTTGGTCTGTATCCAAGCTTTTTTATTGCATCTAAAACTTTCTTCTTAGTATCTTCGTTTACTACATCGATATCATTTAAAACTCTAGAAACGGTTGCAATTGATACTCCTGCTTCTTTTGCAACATCCTTAATAGAAGTAGCCATTATTATTCCTCCTTTGAATTTTTCTAGATAATCTCATTATACTAACATATTGCCTTATAAATCAACATAACTTAAAATAAATTATTATTTTATTGTAAGTTTTGTCAAAAATCATAGTTTTTAATCTTAAATTTATAAACATATTAACTAATTTACAATCTTATATAAGAAATATATATGAAAACCATATTAAATATGTATACAAATATTAAAATGACTAGGAATATTAATAAAATCTTTTATTCCTAGTCATTTTAGTTTTTATCTTACAACTTCAACATTCATGTTTAATGTTTCACTATTTATAACTGTTTCTGAATAATTAGATTCTTGATTATAAAGAACTTCACAAGTTAAAGTCTCTTTCTTTATTGTTTGTTCGAATTTCTTAATAACATCAATTAACATATCGTTATTTGATACATAAAGATTTATTCTATCAGCAACTTCAAATCCTTTATCTTTTCTCATATTTTGAATCTTTGAAATAACTTCTCTTACATGCCCTTCCTCTTGAAGTTCTGGTGTTACAGTTGTATCTAAAACAACTCCAAGTTCACCTTCTCCTGCGAATGCATAACCTTCTAAACCTTGCATTGTAACTAAAAGATTTTCATTTGTAAGAACTATTTCTGTATCATTAACGATTATAGTTTCACTTCCACCATTTTGAATCTTTTGAGCCAATTCCATTTGGTTCTTTTCAGAAATTGCCTTTCTGATTTGAGGAATTAATTTTCCATATAACTTACCTATAACAGGTAGATTAGGTTTTATTTCAAAGTTAACATATTTTGAAAGGTCTGCTCCAAGCTCAACCTTTTTAATATTTAATTCTTCCTTTACAATATCTCCATAATAATCTGGAAGAGATTTTGTTGATATAAGTAATTCAGAAAGTGGCTGTCTATTCTTAACATTTGCAGCATTTCTAGCACTTCTTCCAAGCTTAACAAGTGTATATGCTAAATCCATTTCTTTCTCTAATTCCTTATTTATTGCAGCCTTATCAACTTCTGGCCAAGCACATAAATGAATGCTTTCTTGAGCATTTTTATCAAGATTAACAACTAAATTTTGATAAATTTCTTCAGTCATAAAAGGTACAAATGGTGATGCCACTTTAATTAAATTTGTTAGTACCTTATATAAAGTTACATAAGCTCCTATCTTATCGTTTGTTAACTCTTGTGACCAATATCTTGATCTGTTTCTTCTTACATACCAGTTTGATAATTCATCAGTAAAATCTTCAATCGCTAATGCTGCTTGAGTAATTTTATAAGTATTTAATCCATCATCAACTGTTTCGATTAATGTGTTTAATTTAGATATAATCCATTTATCCATTATATTATCTGAAACAAAATCAGAGTACTTAGTTGGATCAAATTTATCTATTTCAGCATATAAAACATAGAAAGAATAAACATTCCACAATGTTCCTAAGAACTTTCTTTGAGCTTCTGCAACATCATCAATAGAGAATCTTGTTGGAAGCCATGGTGCACTTGCAGTATAGAAATGCCATCTTGTAGCATCTGCCCCTTGACTATTTAATACTTCAAAAGGATCTACAACATTTCCTTTATGCTTAGACATCTTAAGCCCCTTTTTATCTAAAACGTGACCTAATACTATACAATTTTCAAATGAATTTGTGTCAAATAAACATGTTGAAATCGCAAGTAATGTATAGAACCAACCTCTTGTTTGGTCAACTGCTTCTGAAATAAATTGTGCTGGGAAGTTCTTTTCAAAAGTTTCCTTGTTTTCAAATGGATAGTGCCATTGTGCAAAAGGCATTGATCCTGAGTCAAACCAGCAGTCTATAACTTCATGTGTTCTCTTCATTTCCTTACCGCAATGTGGACATTTTAACTTTATTCCATCTACGTAAGGTTTATGTAATTCAATCCCCTTACAGTCTGTAGTTGCTTTTTCTTCTAGTTCTTCTCTGCTACCAATACACTCTTGATGACCACATTCACATTGCCATATTGGAAGTGGTGTTCCCCAATATCTGTCTCTTGAAATACCCCAGTCAATAACATTTTCAAGGAACTTCCCCATTCTTCCTGTTCTAGTGTTATCAGGATACCAATTTATTTTATTATTATTTTCAAGTAATTTATCTCTCATTTTAGTCATCGCAACAAACCAACTATCTTTTGGATAGTATAGAAGCGGTGTATCACATCTCCAGCAATGTGGATATGAGTGAGTGTGCTTTTGTGCTGTAAATAATTGATTACGTTCTTCTAAATATTTAACAATACTTTCATCACACTTCTTAACAAACTTTCCTGCCCATGGAGTAACTTCTCCAACAAAATTACCATTTGTATCTACTAAATTTATAAATGCAATTCCATTTTTCTTTGAAACAAGACTATCATCTTCACCATAAGCTGGTGCAATGTGTACTATTCCTGTACCGTCTGATAATGTTACATAATCTCCATGAATTACTACGAAAGCTTTTCCTTCAACTTTTGCAAAAGGTAATAATTGTTCGTATTCAGTACCTAGCAATTCTTCACCTTTAAACTCTTTAACTATTTCGTATTCAGTATCTCCTAACACCTTACCTACTAAATCTTTAGCTAAAATATAAATTTCTTCTCCTACCTTTACTTCTGCATATGTATAAGATTTATTTATACATAATGCTAAGTTAGATGGTAATGTCCATGGAGTTGTTGTCCAAGCTAATATATACTTATTTTCTTCACCTTTAACTTTAAACTTTACAGTTGCAGTTAAATCTTTAACATCCTTATATCCTTGAGCAACTTCATGAGATGAAAGCGCTGTTCCACATCTTGGGCAATAAGGCATTACTTTATGGCCCTTATACAATAAGCCCTTATTCCACATTTGCTTTAAAGCCCACCATTCAGACTCAATATAATTATCATGGTATGTTACATATGGATCATCCATATCAACCCAGAATCCAATTTGTTCAGACATTTCCTTCCATAAGCTAACATATGAGAATACGCTATCTTTACATTCATGAACAAACTTTTCTACACCAAAGTCTTCTATTTGTTCTTTTCCTGAGATTCCAAGTTTCTTTTCTATTTCTAATTCTACTGGAAGTCCATGAGTATCCCATCCAGCTTTTCTAAGAACCTTATACCCTTTCATTACTTTATATCTTGGAATTATATCCTTCATAACTCTTGTCAAAATATGCCCAACATGTGGCTTTCCATTTGCTGTTGGTGGACCGTCATAAAAAGTAAAATATTCTCCATCTGAATTTGATTCAAAGCTCTTCTTTATTATGTCTTTTTCTGTCCAAAGCTTTGCTATGTCTTTTTCAATTTTGACGGTACCTTTTGATGAATCTACCTTATTGTACATTAAAAATTCCCCTTTCAGCTAAGTAAACTATATTATTCTCTTTAAGAATTGTTTCCTTTTTGTATACTTTTTTAAACATAAAAAAACTCCATCCTAAAGGACGAAGTTGAATTCGCAAACCACCTAAGGTTAAAACATCTAAACGCAAAATTAAATGTTTTATTTCAAGTACATACATACTCTATCCTTTAACGCAGGCTCTTACGTGATAACTTATTCGGCATTACGCCTTTCAGTCTCCAACTCCTAGGTGATTTTCTCTAAGATTCATTATAGCTTTACACCAGCCAGCTACTCTCTAAAAATAATATCTAAGATACTTTTCCTAATCATCGTCTTTTATTGTAATAATTATATATTAATGATTTTTAAATGTCAATTCATGATCAAACACTAATTGTATCTTTATTACTAATTAATATTATAAAATAATTTAATCCTAATTTTATAAGGTTAGCGTGATATCATCTTAACAATTTTACAGCTTAACTAAGATATAAAATTAAATATTATCATGAATATAACTACATATTTACTCATAAGTTGTATTATTAACAATACTATAAATAGTATCTTCTTAAAGGGGGAAATATATGTTTTGTAAGAATTGCGGACAACAAATAGATGATAACGCTGCCGTATGTATACATTGTGGTGTTGCTACTGGTAATAATATGTCTTCTAAAAGTACTTTAGACAATCCATCTCATTTAGCCGGAATTGCGTCTTGTTGCTTTCCAGTAGTAGGAATAATATTGTACTTCTTATGGAAAGATGAAAAGCCTCAAAGTGCCAGCTTAGTATGTAAGTGGATGATTGGTGGAATAATTATCTGGATAATTTTTTACGTTCTAGCTTTTGTACTCGGAATGCTAGGCAGCTTATCATCATACTAAGTTAAATGCTTAATTGTAAAAAAGTCTTAAACTATATGTTTTTCTGCCATCAATTACCTGAGAGATCATTCTTTTTTAGAGGTCATCAATTTCCATTATGTGCAAGATGCACGGGAATATTAATGGGATATATCCTCGGACTCACATACGTAATATTATCTAAAAATATTCATATAATTATAGAATTATTACTGATGCTACCACTTTTAATTGATGGATTTGGTCAATATCTCATGTACTTTAAAAGTACTAATACAAGGAGATTAATCACCGGAATCTTAGCAGGCATATCAACTATATGTTTATTTAGATTGGCAATAGTTTTAGGTCTTCAATCTGGACATTGGTTTTATAATTTTATTCATATATAACTGTACTGATTCCTTACTACAGTTATAATAATACTAATATAAAACATAGCTATCTAAATCTAGTATTCTTAATGATTTAGATAGCTTTACATTTTTGAATAAAATAGCTATGTAGACCCTTTAGCAAATAAAATAACCTTTCCTAGTATTATCTTATTTAATTATTTTAGGAATTAATAATATAAATTCAGATCCAACGCCATATTCTGAATTCACTTTTAACTTAATACCAAAATTCTTTGAGATAGATTTCAATAAACTAAGGCCTATTCCCGTTCCATTAATATTTTGTCCTCTAACTATATCGCTTCGATAAAATCTATCAAATATTCGTTTTTCTTCGTCCTTCTTAATTCCTATTCCATTATCTACAACCATTATCCTAATATGCTTATTTACATCCTCAATAACAAGATTTATTTTACCATCTTCACCTGTATATTTAAATGCATTTTCGATCAATATTATAATTGCTCTCTTTATCTTATCATAATCCCACTGAACTAATATTTCTTCTTCTGGCTTAGCAACTTTAAATATTTTCTCCTTAATTTCTGCTAAATCAAAATAAAATTCGCTTATATCATTAATTAAATCATCTAATTTAAATTTTGTTATATTTATAGACAAGTCCAGATCTTCTTTAGATAATAATAACAAATCGCTATTCAATTTCTCTAGCCCCCTTACTTCACTCATCATCTTTGAAATATGCTCAAAATGATCATCTATAGTATCTCCCCAAGAGTGGGCTAATAGTTCTAACTTACCCTTTATTACAGCTAACGGTGTTCTCATTTCATGAGAGGCATCTTGAACAAAATAGACTTGCTTTTCATAAGCTTCCCTAACTGGCCTTATTACTTTTGTTGAAAGATAAGCTGAAAGAATTATTGCAATTATAATTAGTATTATAAGACTTACTGCTATCGAATATCTCAATCTATTTATAGAATTTACTTCTGAATCAATATTCGCAATAACTTGTATCTTATACTCCCCACTACTAATAGCAATTTCTCTAAAGTTATAGCCATTATTTATTATCGTAACCACTTCGTTTTCCGCATCATTTGAAATTGTTGGCAGATTATCTTTACTGAAATATAAATTTCTACTCATTGTTTCAAACTCATTATTTTTATACACAATAACAATAAGATTTGGAGGTATATGCTTAGGCTTTGAATCTAATTTTCCATCAAAATTCTCTGGTCTATGTGGATTTTCTCCTCCATCTGGATTTTTAAATTCATCTTTATGTAAGTCTCCATCTAAATTATGCCTATCTTCATTAAAAATATATTCATAGTAATTTGGATTAAATTGTTCCTTAGCTAAAATCTCTTTCTGCTCTAAAAGCTGATGATCTATAACATCTAGTACTCTAGACGAATATAATACCTGCGTTATTATTGCAAATACTATTAAACACCCAAAAACTATAATTGTACTCGTTGCTATGATTTTCTTCTTTGTAGATAAAAATATATCTTTCTTCATGCATTAATCCTCTATACTTTCATCCAACAAATATCCCATTCCTCTTTTAGTTATAAGATACTTTCCATATCCAAAAGTTCCTAATTGCTTTCTTAATCTGCTTATATAAACCTCAATTATTTCTGTTGCTGCATCACTATTATATCCGCATACATTATCAAATATTTGTTCCTTAAATAGCAATACACCTTTATTTATAACCATATACTCCAATAACTTATATAGCTTTTCATTTAACTCCAATTCATTTGTACCTATATATACTTTTTTCACTTTCATATCAATTTGCATATCTTTGAACTCAAGAAGATTAGCCCTTTTAACTTTACCCATGCTCTTTAAAATTGAATTAATCCGTGCTTTCAACTCCTCCATAAAAAATGGTTTAGTTAGATAATCATTTGCTCCTAAATTAAAAGCTTTAAGCTTATCACCAAGTTCTTCTTTTGCTGTTAGTATAATCACACCTGTATTTAAACAATTTTTAGATATATGGCTCAAAACACTCATTCCGCTTACTTCTGGCAACATAAGATCTAATATAACAATATCATAGTTATAAATGCTTAAACATTCCATTGCATCTGATCCATTATACACTGCTTTAATTTCTAACTCATCTCTAAAGTATTCAACTATATTTTGACTTATTTCTATATTATCTTCCACAAGCAACACTTTTATCATTGTTTTCACTCCAAACAAAATATTTAAAATAAAGTTCCTATAATTAATTTTTTAAACTCAGCCTAATTATATACTAGTTTTCTTAACACTCGCTTAATTTATTTATGACGATATTAATACGATAATAAAAATTATTATTTAATATTGGATACTTTTTTATAATTATTGTTATAATATTAATTAACTATACTTTTATTTTAGATTATAAAATGTATAATTAAGATAAAGTTAGTTTTTCAATTAACTTAAAAAATGTTTTTAGGAGATACTATTATGGAAAATAATTTGAATGAAGCAATTTTAGATAAATTAACAAAAACTTGCACTTGTAAGGCAATACCTAGATCAAAAATTAAGGAAGCTATTAAAAATGGCGCTTCAACTATAAAAGAAGTCCAAAAGGCTACTGGTGCAGGCAGTGGTTCGTGCGGAGGTAGAAATTGTTCTCCGCGAATAAATGATTTACTAAAGCAATCAAGAGAAAACATATAATCGTAAAACTTTTACTCATAGTAAATTCGAAAAGTAAAACACATACAGATTAAATAAATCATGTATGTGTTTTACTTTTAATTATAATCTTAAACAGTTTTTCATTCACAGGTTATTTTTCCATCTTTATATTCTGGAACTATATCTATGATGCTTTTTTTTATGCAATATTCAATATCATTATTTAATCCTAAGGATTTCATTACTGAATAGTGAGATGCTTCTCGTACATAGCTTAAGATATTTATATTTTCTTTATATATCATACAGGCCGTCTTTGCTATATCTGTTAACTCTATATTTCTATTAATATCTAGCATTTGGTTAATTATATATCCACTACAAATAAAATCATCCATTGAAAAGTTTCCATTTGTTCCTGCATTAATAATAACCACATCATCATTTATATTAATCAATTTTTTCGCCACTGATTCTCCATTTATCATAGCACCTATAAAAACTCTTTTAGCCTCCATTGACTTTGTTAAAGCTCTTGTTCCATTTGTTGTAGTCATAAGCACTTTTTTACCTTCAACTTTTTCTTTTGTATATTCTAATGGCGAATTTGATAGATCAAAACCTTCAATTTTAACAGCTTTTCTCTCTCCTCCTAAAATATAATTATCTCTACTAAGTTTCTTTGCATATTCCAGTGTTTCCTCAATAGTCAAATAAGGAATAACTTCTCTTGCTCCATTATCTAGTGCTGTTATAATTACAGATGTAGCCCTAAATATATCAATTATAACTGCAATCTTATTCCTTACTCTGCTTTCAACTATATCATCTGCTGAGATTATAATATCTATTTTCATTTTACTTACTCCATTCCTAATCATTAGAATTAATATATAGTTACTCCCTGAAATTTTTTCCTTGCCATAAGTTGTTATCTTCTAACGTCTTATCTATTGAATTTAAAACTTCCCATTTTTTTAAACTCCACATTGGTCCTATCAAAAGATCTCTTGGTGCATCGCCTGTTAACCTGTGAACTACCATATCCTTTGGAAGTAGTGTTATTCCATGAGTCACAAGATCTATATAATCATCTTGAGATAGGAACTTAAGATCTCCTGCCTCGTATAACTTTACCATAGGCGTTTGCTTCATTAAATGTAGTAAATGTAGTTTGATTCCTTTAGCCCCTGAATGAGCTATATAATTTATTGTTTCTAACATATCCTCTTTAGTTTCGCCCGGTAATCCTAAAATATCATGAACTACTACATCAATATTTCTCTCTTTTAATTTTCTCATTGCATTTTCAAATACATCTAATTTATATCCTCTATTAATTCTTTTAGCGGTCTCATCATTGCTAGTTTGAAGTCCAAGTTCTATCCAAAGGTAGATTTTATTGTTTATATTTTGCAATAAATCTAATACATCATCATCTAAGCAATCAGGTCTTGTTGCTATTGCAATAGCTACAACCCCTTCCTGATTTAATGCCTCCTCATATTTTTTTTTCAATTCATCAATAGGTGCATAAGTATTTGTATAAGCCTGAAAATAAGCTATATACTTGCCACTTTTCCACTTTTGTGACATCATATCCTTTATATTATGAAATTGCTTTGAAATAGACAATTCTCTGTCACCGGCATAATCTCCTGAACCTCTTTCACTACAAAAAAGACAGCCCCCATTGCTTATCTTTCCATCTCTATTCGGACAAGAAAATCCTCCATCCAAAGATATTTTAAATACTTTTTCACCAAATTTATTTCTTAAAAAATAGTTTAAACTATGATATCTTTTTCCATCCCAAAAACTGTTCATATTTCCTCCTCTTTATGTGTGTAATATACCTTCTTTAAATATTGTAACATTTAAAGAATAAATTAAAAGTAAACCTTATATATTTAATAAAAGGAACATTCTTTAAGGGGGATAAATATTGAAAAAGGAAATGATAAAAGTATTTCAAGTTGCCACTGTGTTTATCGGAACAATAGTTGGTGCTGGTCTTGCTTCTGGAAAAGAAATCACAGAATTTTTTACTCAATACGGTATATCTAGTTTCATAGGAATTATAGGTTGTGGTATTTTCTATATCTTAATAAGTTCTATAATTTCTAGAATAAGTATTAATTATAATCTTAGCTCTTATAGTGATGTTATGAATATAATAAGCCCTAATATATTTGGTAAGATTACTGGTTTTATAACAACTCTCTTTCTTATTTCCAGCGCATCTATAATACTTGCTGGAAGTGGTGCTTTGATACATCAGTTTTTTGGAATACCCAAGATAATTGGCTCACTAATAATGATTGTAATAGCCATATTTTTTCTACTTAGAGATACTGAAGGATTAATTGAAGTTAATTCCTTTATTGTTCCAGGTTTAATTTGTACTCTTACTTTGATTACAGTTTTATATTTTGCATTTTGTAGAAATACAGTTTCGTTAGATAATATCGCTAGCTTTCCAAAACAAAAAACTGGAATCTTTATTTCCACAGTACTTTATGCTGGATATAATACACTTTCAGCCTCAGGAGTCCTAGTGCCACTTAGCACTCAAATGAAGAAAAGTAAAATAATGATTGCTGGAATAGTAACCGGCGCAATTGGACTAACTATACTTTGTTTAATGATAAATTTATTATTAACAATTAACCAACCTTATATATATAAATATGAGATTCCTTTACTTTTTGTCGCTAATAGATTTGGTAACTTAATTCAAGCATTGTTACTCGTGATAATCTGGTTGGAGATGTTTTCTACTGAAGTTTCTGACATATATTCCATAAGCAAAACCCTAGAGCAAACATTTAATATAAAATTTAAAAAAGCAATCTTTATCGTAATAAGTCTTGCTCTTTTAATTTCCCAATTTGGATTTGGAACTCTTATAACTAAACTATATCCTATATTTGGGCTATTAAGTTTGATTTTTATATTCCAATGTATACTATTCTTTTTTAAGCATAAAAAAGATTTTTCTAACACGACTCAAATCAAATAATTATGATATACTTTTTATAAAATATATTAATAATTATTCTTAAAGGATTTGATATAAATGAATTATCTAGATTTATTAAATGAATGTACTTTATGTAATAGAGATTGTAAAGTAAATAGAAATAATGGTGAAATAGGATATTGCAAAGCTAGCAATATCATAAAAGTGGCTAAGGCTTCCCTTCATCTTTGGGAAGAGCCACCTATTTCACAAGGAAATGGTTCTGGTACTGTATTTTTTTCTCACTGTAATCTAAAATGCGTATTTTGCCAAAACTATAATATAAGTCAGGGGATTAGTGTTAATTCATCTTCTTCTGATTTTAATAAAAATAGTATTAAAAACACATCAATTGTTGGTGCAGAAATATCTATTGAAAGACTTTCCGAAATTTTTCTAGAACTTCAGAAAAAAGGTGCAAACAACATTAACTTAGTGACTCCTACTCATTATGTTCCTCAAATAATTGAAGGCTTAAAAATAGCTAAAAAAAATAATTTAACTATCCCAGTTCTTTATAATACCAATAGTTATGATTCTATTGAAACTATAAGATTATTGGATGGATATATTGATGTTTATTTGCCGGACTTCAAATATTTTAATAATAGATATTCTCTAAAATACTCTAAAGTTAATGATTATGCTTCCAATACTATAAAAATAATAGATGAAATGCTACGACAAGTTGGCACTCCCAAGTTTGATTCAAAGGGAAATATATTAAAGGGAGTTATTGTAAGACACCTAATGCTTCCTGGACTCCTTTTTGATTCAAAAAAGATAATAGATATTCTATATAATAGATATAAAACTGATATTTATATAAGCTTAATGAATCAATATATTCCTATGTTTAATGCTTGCGATTATCCAGAAATAAATAAGAAACTTAATCCAAAACACTACGATAGCCTAATTAATTATGCTTTAGATATTGGCGTAGTTAATGGATTTATACAAGATGAAGGTGCTAACATATCTGATTTCATTCCTGAATTTAATCTAGAAGGAATAGAAAAATAAATTTTTATCATACATATATCTTCTAATAATTTCATTAATTATAGCAGCTCCTATTCTAATCACAGCTATATAATGTAGCTGACAGAGAAAATGGGAACTGCTTCTACATCTAAAAAACATCTTAATATAATTCTAATAATAAAATTTAGGAATTCCTCTTTTATTATCTAAACCTGGTATAATCGGAGGCATAAATTCATTCATTCCAAGCGTACTTCTTAAACTTGAAGAATCTCTAAGTTCTGCTATCCTTGATACTCCAACATAGATGTCCGATATTCTATACCATGTTGCATAATCAACAATTCCGGTTTGTGGTAATGTAAATATTTGTTGAAATGTTTTTACTGCATCTGCTGTCTTTTGATTAAACTGTCCATCCTCAGCAACCTTAGGTATCAAAGGATAATTTCTAGCTATTCTATTCAATTGATTCTGGATAGTTCTTACTGCTGGACCTGAAGATCCTATAGTAAGCGGTTCACCAGGGTATGACTGTGGGCTTCCAGAAACTTTTTCAGCTGTAGTTAGTTCGATATCATTTCCATAATAATTTTTCAAAATATCATATGGAACCATTCCTTGTTGAGCTAATTGCTGACTTCCCCATTGGCTTAACCACTGAGGGCAGGTAACACTCTTTCCATCACAATATTGTGTCAAAAGTGGTTGTTTAGCTCCAACTCTCTTTATATAAGTAGAAAATATTTCATCTACAATAGCACTTATACTATCGTAAATATTTCTTCCATAATTAAATGCGTGATCATAAGCTGTTGAACTGGTAATATCAAAATTCTTTCCTTTTCCTCTGTACCATTCAGTATAAATTCTATTTAGCGTAAATGATACAATGCAGAATACATTTGCTCTTATAGCAGATTCATTCCAAGTTGAATATATTTCACTGGAAGCAACATTTTTAATATAATCTTTAAAAGGTACTTTATAATTTGGTGCTGATGGATCATTTGGCCCACCTTGGTGTACAATAATATATTCTGGAACTATTGGTTGAGGCAATACAACTCCAGAACTTGGTGGGGGTAACTGCTTTTCTGGATCCTCTGGTATTTTAGGTGGAAAATTTCCATTCAATGTATTTGGTTGTATATTTATAACCTCTTGTCTCATCATTCCCCTTCCTGAGTTACTTGTCAAATTACAAATCTGATAGGCAACCTGTGTAGGAAATACTTGACATCCTCTTATTACTATTGGGTTAAATCCATCTCTTTCAACCGTTATATCATATAAACTATAAGGCACTTGGTTGCTATTAGGATTCAAAGAATATTCTAAAGGTGGCGCTGTCAATTCAATTATTTGTGTCAATCCAACTGAATCTGTAACTAGCTGAATACTATTAACACTTTCAGCGCCTTGTGGTGTTCTTACAGTTATTCTGGCTCCATCAATTGGAATATAATCCTCCCCCCTGAAACATTGAATCTTTAACCTACCGATATTTGTTGAGGTATTTCCACTGCTCGTATTCTCCATAACTTCCCTCTTTATATTTTTTCTCAAAATATTATATTTATTAGGTACGCTATTTGTTACCTGTATATCTCTTGAATTTATATTTCCTCTAGTCAAAATAGCATTTAAATCATTTTGTAACGCTCTTAAACTGTTGAATATACATACTTCACCATATCCCCATGAGGGATTTGGATATGTTACATCTGTACGTCTTCTTCTGGCTCCTCTTAATAAATAATATTTTAACCTTTGACCAAACAAATATGGATCATTTCCTTTAACTATTCCCCATTGCATCATTAACGCACATATTCCAGATACTTGAGGAGTAGCCATTGATGTACCTGTTTTATTATCGTATCCACCATTTGGTACTGGCCCTGCAATATCCTCTCCTGGAGCTACTAAATCAGGTCTTACTATATTCTGATCTTGTGCACCTCTTCCACTGAATGATGATAAATTATTGGTTCTATAATTATAACTTCCTACAGCTATTATATTATCTACTGTTGCTGGTATGCCCAGCGTATTATATTGATTAGGTTCTAAAAATTTAGTTGCAGGATTTAATCCTTCTAAAACTGGAAGCCATATTGAATATGCTCCTAAGTATTCATTCGTAACATTTATTTCTAATGTCCATACACCTTCAACAAGAAAGCCAGATCTAGCAGAAAGAATTATTCTGATTTCACTATTCAATTCAAAAGGTTTAGGTCCAGATACATATATATCGTATCTATCACTCCCTATTGTTCCTTGAATGTAACCTTCTTGTATATTAATATTTCCGGTTCCTTGGCTTGTTGGATTTATTATATTAACTGATATATTAGGCAATATTGTCTTATAAAAATTCATTACTATTGATTTTTCTTCGCTTGCTATATTAAAAATTTGCCTTTGTGTTTTAACTAATTGTCCGCCAACATGATGGCCTGCATCACCTTCATTTCCTGCTGCAATAACAATAGATACTCTTTCCAAGTTAGATATCGTCCTAATGTATTGCTCTAGTAAGCTGCTTCCATCGTGTGCTCCATCATTAGTGCTAAGACTAATACTAATAACTAGCGGCATATTCAGTTCTTTACCTTTATCTATAAGAAATTTGATTCCCTGCATAATCTGAGAGCTTAAGATTGCAGTTCCCCTAGCAGCTTTAACCATTGCTATAGACGAATTAGGAGCTACACCTCTATACATAGGATTTATTCTTCCCCCACCACATGCGATTCCTGCAACGTGAGTTCCATGTCCACTATTGTCTATTGATGGAACTACTGAGAAGGGATTATTGGATTTTATTGCTTCATTTATCATTTGCTTATTATATACATTTCCCCCTGTACTCAAATCATAAATGTATTCTATTCTAGTGGATTTTCCGGTCGAATCCATAAAAGCAGGGTGAATATAATCTATCCCTGAATCTACAAATCCGACTAATATCCCTTCACCTGAAACATCAAAATCTGGAGCCAATTGAAGTATACAGGATGCCCTATTACTTTCTTGGTCTTGCTCATATAAGTTCTTTGGTAATTCTATATATTGAATAGAATTACTCATTGATAGCTGTTCTAATTTATCTCTGGGTATATTAACAACAGCAAAGTTAAATCCTAAATCCTGAAAAGTTCCTCCTAAGCCTTCAACAAATGATTTTGTTTGTTCTTGAGTATCTCTATATAAAATAGTGAGCTCCACATTGTTACCCTGACTCTGATACTTATAACCTAGTTCATCTAATATAACTTTTGGAACATTAGCTAATAATCCTATTGATGCATCTACCTTTGAAGATATTTGTGTCTCCAATTCAGGCATAATTACCACACCTTAATTAAATATATTCATAGATATACTATGCAATTAAATGTTTTAATGTAACAAAAACAGAGAATAACTGAAAAATTCAATTATTCTCTGTTTCTACCTACGCTTTAATTCTTCAATATAAGAGTTCTTACATTAGTTGTTTATAATGTAATCTCTAGTCTTTCTAATTTAGCAATTACATCTACTTCTTTTAATTCCATGGTTTCAGTAAGAAGACTTCCAGCATTGCTTACTAAAAGTAATTTAGAATTACCTAATACCTTTATTTGTCTTACTTTCCTTTTTCCCTTATAATCTATTAAGAAAAATCCGCTATTACTTATATCCTTCACAGCATGTGCAAATGCAACATCACCCTTTAGCATTCTAAATCCATTCATTTCATCATCTTCAATTTCTAAATAAAATACTTTATCTTGAGGATAATTCTCGATTTTATTTGAATGAATAGGCATCTCTTTAGAACCCTTTTTATTAGATAGTGAATAATCATATATTGGAACACTTCTAAGTACTGATGAGAAAGCATCAGTCCAAACTTCTGAACTTTCTACATTTCTTTTAGGAATTTCCTTTAAAGTTTTTCTTTCTTCCATCAATACTTCATCGGTAACAACCATGCTTATGTCATTTAAATCAGCTTTTAATACCTTGCCCGCTTTATCTATTAGTGATTCAGGTGCAACTTTTCTTCCCATTTCAACTTCATTTAAATATTTTTCTGCTACACCTAGTTTTTTAGCTAAAGCTTTAACCGTAAGTCCGCTCTTTTCTCTAGCTTGTTTTATATTTTCTCCTACACGACTCACTTTACTTTCTCCCCTTTTGTTGTTCTTTATACCATTCTCTTTCTTCAATTAAGTGCTCTAATAGATATTTAAAAGTCCACTTGTAATTCTGTGCTGTAGATACAGCAAGTACTCCACCTTGAATAAAGCTTCTAATATATCTAATAGTAACTTTCAATTGTTCATCCTTAAATCCATTGAAAATTAGTGCCTTTTCACTCAACTGCATTTCATCGTAAGAATCTTCATTTTTGTTTCCATTAATTATATCTTCTAATGTCATTAAAGTCATATTCTTATTAATTTCTATAACTTTAATATTCTGACTCTCAATTTTCTTAATTTCATCCTCTTTTAATCCATACGCTAATATACATTTATTATTTGTAGCCATCCATGACACCTCTCTTCTTTTTACTTACTATAGTCTTGTAGAATGGTATTTTTTACTCTTCAATTATTTCAGGCTCTTTTATTTCTTCCCCTTGCATATCTACTGTAACACTTTTTATTACTTGATCTTCATAAGGCCTATCTGACATATCAGTTTTTTGTGCAACAATCTTATCAGCTACTTCCATTCCTTCAATAACCTTACCAAATGATGCATACTGGCCATCTAAATGTGGAGCATCAGCTACCATAATGAAAAATTGGCTTCCTGCTGAATCTGGATGCATAGCTCTAGCCATTGATAATACTCCTCTTGTATGTTTTAAAGTATTCTTAAAACCATTGCCTGTAAACTCTCCCTTTATTGAATATCCTGGGCCACCAATACCTGTTCCTTCTGGGCATCCCCCTTGAATCATGAAATTTGGAATAACTCTATGAAATATTAGACCATCATAAAATCCTCTATTGATTAAGTCTACAAAATTTCTCACTGTATTTGGTGCTGCCTCAGGATATAATTCTGCTTTTATAACTCCACCATTTTCCATAGTCATTGTAATAATTGGATTCTTCATCTTTAAATATTCTCCTCTCGATATCAATCTTAATTAGTATTATTATCTAAAACATAAATTTAAATTCATCCTTATATTATATATCTCAATAAATCTGAATCATATTTATATTTTAAAATTAATTAAACTATAACAAAAATCTATCACTTTATCATCATTTATTGAATTACAAATTTCTATATTCCCCTTTTCTTTAGAATCATTTAGTAAACCACTTTCAATTAACTTCCTCTTCAATTCTTGAACAGTACCAAATCCACCATCAATAAGAGGTATTTCCTTTCCAATAACGTTTGATAAAACCTTTTTTATAAATGGATAATGAGTACAGCCAAGAACTATGGAGCTTATATCATTATCTAAGTAATCTTTGAATTTTTCCTTTAAGTAATACTCTAGATCTTCGCCCTCTACTATTCCCTGTTCTATAAATTCTACTAGCCCTGCACATGGTAATGATATTATATCAGCCTCATTTTTATATTTATCCATTAATAATTTAAATTTCTTTTCCCTCAATGTCATAGGCGTTGCCATTATTATTATTTGACCTTTTCTATTTAACTTAACAGCTGGCTTTAATGCTGGCTCTATTCCTATTATGGATATCTGTTTATATTTACTTCTAATCTCTTCTATTGCTGCACTAGTTGCAGTGTTGCAGGCTATTACAACCGCTTTAACATTTTTACTTAGTAAAAACTCAACAGCATCAATTGTAAGATCTCTTACCTCACTTACTTTCTTAGTTCCATAGGGTGCATTCTTTGAATCTCCGAAATATATAAAGTTTTCATTAGGCATGATAGATATTGCTTCTCTCATCACGCTTAAACCTCCTACCCCTGAATCAAAAAATCCTATGGGGTCAGTTTTTATATTCAAAACGTCCTCACTCCATTTTTTCAAATATTTAGGTATGCACAAATAACTAATCAGATATATGAAACCACATTTCAAATCTAAAAATAATTTTGGTTGAATCTTAAGTATTAACTAATATTTAAAATTACAATGATAAAAAAGTAAACATAAATCCGATTTATTATTCTTTAATATATTTTATCTACAAATATTTTATTACTTTATTTATCCAATGTCTATAATTTCTGCTTTCCATCTACTAAACTTGATAATTAAATGAATTATCAAATATTAACTTATTTACATAACCTTTTTAATTACATTATTAAATATAATTTTATCAAAAAACTCTATGTCATTCAAAATAAACGTCTTTTTATATAAAAATATTTTCATATATATGCGAATTTTAGATATTATTTTAAGATTTTTGCATTATCATTGTATAAATTTACATGTTATTTATGATATAATGATTATTATTAATTTGGTGAGGTATAATCATGCGATTAATTCCAATTGAATGTGTAAGAGAAAATTCATTGCTAGGCAAAGACATATATACCCCTGATGGTAGATGTCTACTTAGAGCTGGTATTCTGTTAAACGATATTATTTTGCAAAAAATTAAGGAATATAAAATATTCTCTTTATATATAATTGATGACTATAGTTCTGCTGAAATTGAAGATGTTATAAAGCCAGAATTAAGGCAAAAATCTATATCTGTAATTAAAGAAACATTCTCTGATATAGAAAGAATAGCTTCTGTTCATAAATTTGAAAAGAGGAGTATTAGTGAGTATACAAAGCAGGAACAACAATATTTCAATTCAATTACTAATATAGCAGAAGAGTTATTAGATAATGTTTTATCTAATAAAAATATACTGATTTCTTTAGTTGATATAAAGAGCATGGATAATTATACTTATGCTCATTGTGTAAATGTTGCTGTAATATCACTTATACTTGGAATCAGCTTAAATTTATCTAAGCGCAATCTAACTTATCTCTGCATTGGTGCGCTAATTCATGATATAGGAAAATCATTTATTCCAAGTGAAATTCTTCAAAAGCCAGGTAAATTAACACCTGAAGAATTTGAAGTAATAAAAAATCATTCTCTATATGGATATAAATTTTTGAATAACTTTTTTAGCTTAAGCTCTCATATCAAACTTATAGTTCTGCAACATCATGAGAGATTTGATGGACTAGGTTACCCTAATAGTATATCTGGTAATAAAATTAGCTATCTCGCTAGAATTGTAAGTATTGCAGATGTTTATGATGCATTAACTTCTGACAGGCCTTATAAAAGAGCTATGTGTCCTAGTGATGCACTCGAATACTTAATGTCAAATGCCGGAACACTCTTTGATCATGATATGCTTAACGTATTCTGTAAAATTGTTATTCCATTCCCTCAGGGGACAATTGTAAGCCTTAGCAATGGTGATGTAGGAGTAGTTGAAGAGACTATGCCTAACTTTCCATTAAGACCAACTATAAAAATACTTAAAAGCGATTATCCTAATAAAATTGGTTCTAAAGTCAATTTAATAGAAAATCTTTCAATTGTCATTTCTGATATAAAATATGAAATATAAAATAAGCTACTAAATTATAAAATTTTTGTAGCTTATTTTTTATATATTCTTTAATTTTTCACTAGTTAATGAATGAAAGTTTAGATATATAGTATGAAAATTCATCTAGATTTTATGTACTTTAATTTATGCTTCTTCTATTTAGAAATGGATTCAAATTTGCTAATGCTTCAGCTTCTTTAAAACTTTTAGCTCTAAAAACTAACGTCCAACCATTTTTATCATACTTTCCAGCACACATTATGTATTTTTCTTGTTGTTTTATGTAATTACCCTGTTTATCTATAATTAAGCTTCTAATATTATCAATGCTTTTACAGTTTAACTTAACAAAAAAATTTCCCGATTCGTTCATAATACACATCTCCTTAGCAAACATATGTTCATTAATTGTATTATACAGAACATATGTTCACTTGTCAATATTTCCTTTTAATAATATATTTCATGAAAAAAACTAGGATATCATCTGCCATATCCTAGTTTTAATTTTTAAATAAGTGCAGTAACTTGAGTAGTCTTTTTAATACTGCTTTAACTCATTAATTTTTATTTTGCTATATTGAATACTTCCAAATCCTTATTCTCATCAAACTTCTCAAGTTCCACATCTGCAATTGCCCTTAATGTATCTAATGCTGTAATCACTCCTAAGTTTCTCTCAACTGCTGCTCTTCTTATTAAGAAACCATCTCTTTTCGAATCATTTCCTTTTGTTGGAGTATTTACAACTAAGTCTACTTCTCTGTTTTTAACTATATCTAAAATATTTGGTTCTTCTTCATCTATCTTTCTTATTTCTTCTACTTCTATACCTGCTTCCTTCAATAAAGCGCAAGTTCCTGATGTTGCAATAAATTTGTATCCTACTGATGCTAAATCTTTTGCTATTGGTAGGAATTCTGCCTTATCATGCTTATTTATTGTAGCAAGTATTTTTCCTTTTTCCTTTGAAGGATACATATACGCTCCAACAAATCCTTTGTAAAGTGCTTCCTTTATATTTCTACCAACTCCTAAAACTTCTCCTGTTGATCTCATTTCAGGTCCTAAGCTTACTTCAACATTAGGTAATTTTTGAGTTGAGAATACTGGAACTTTAACTGAAACTAGTTCAGGTTCTTTATATACATCTATTCCATATCCCAATTCCTTTAATTTAGCGCCAAGCATTACTTGTGTAGCTAAATCTACTATTGGAACTCCACTTACTTTGCTTATATATGGTACTGTTCTTGATGCTCTTGGATTAACTTCAATTACATATAATTCTCCTTCAAATTCTATGAATTGAATATTTATCATACCCTTTATCCCAATTGCTAATGCTAATTTTTTAGTATACTCTAATACATCAGCTTTAATTTTGTCAGATATATTTTGGCTTGGATACATAGTTACACTATCCCCTGAATGAACTCCAGCTCTTTCTAAGTGTTCCATTATACCCGGTATTAAAATATTCTCTCCATCTGATATGGCATCTACTTCTATTTCTCTGCCCATTAGATATTTATCTATAAGTATTGGATTTTTACTGTCTTTAGCGAAAGCATTTTCTAAGTAGTATGTTAACTCTTCTTCGTCATGAGTTATTTCCATTCCTTGCCCACCAATTACATATGAAGGTCTAACAAGTACTGGGAACTTTAATCTCTTAGCTTCTTCTAATCCTTCTTCTAAAGACCATATTCCTTTACCTTTTGGTCTTGATATTCCTAATCTTTCTAGTAATTCATCAAACTTTTCTCTATCTTCAGCCATATCTATTTGATCTGCTGTAGTTCCAAGCGTTACAATATTTTGTTCCTTTAAGAAGTTTGCAAGCTTAATAGCTGTTTGCCCACCAAATTGAAGTATTACACCATCTGGTTTTTCTTTTTCTATTATATTTAAAACATCTTCTTCTGTTAATGGCTCAAAATATAACTTATCTGATACATCAAAATCAGTACTTACTGTTTCTGGGTTGTTATTAACTATAATAGTTTCAATTCCAAGTTTCTTTAGTGCTTTTATGCAATGTACTGAAGCGTAGTCAAATTCAATACCTTGCCCTATTCTTATTGGACCTGAACCTATAACTATAACTTTTTTATTATTTGATACTTCTACTTCATCATATTGCTCATAAGTTGAGTAATAGTATGGAGATAATGCTTCAAATTCTCCTCCACAAGTATCAACCATTTTATATGAAGGCTTTATACTCCATATGTCTCTTAATCTATATACATCGTCTGGACTAACCTTTAGCATATCAGCTATAGCTTTATCAGAAAATCCTTTTTTCTTTAAATGATGTAACCATTCCTTATCTAAATCTTCTATTTTACTTAATTTTAATCTTTGTTCTTCTTCAACTATCCACTTTATTTTTTCTAAGAAAAACATATCGATTCCAGTAATTTTATTTATTCTATCTATCATGTAATCTCTTCTTATCATCTCAGCTAATGCAAAGATTCTTTCATCATCAGGCTTCATTACTATGCTCTTTAATTTTGAAATACTATATTCTTTAAATTTATTATGATCTAATGAATATTTTCCTATTTCTAAGCTTCTAATTCCTTTTAAAAACGCTTGCTCAAAATTGGCTCCAATAGCCATAATTTCTCCAGTTGCCATCATTTTTGTTCCAAGTTCTCTGTCAGCACCAAAGAATTTATCGAAAGGCCATTTTGGTATTTTTACTACAACATAATCAAGTGTTGGTTCGAAACACGCATATGTTTTTTGTGTAACAGCATTTTTTATTTCGTCTAATCCATATCCAAGAGCTATTTTAGCAGCAAGTTTTGCAATGGGATATCCTGTTGCTTTTGATGCTAGTGCTGAACTTCTTGAAACTCTCGGATTTATTTCTATAACTGCATATTCAAAACTATTTGGATTTAGTGAGAACTGTACATTACATCCACCTTCAATTCCAACTGCATTTATTATATTTATTGATGCTGTTCTAAGCATTTGATATTCTTTATCTGAAAGAGTTTGTGATGGAGCTACAACTATACTATCTCCAGTGTGTATACCAACAGGATCTATATTTTCCATATTACATACAGTAATACAGTTTCCATAAGAGTCTCTCATTACTTCGTACTCTACTTCTTTCCACCCCTTAACGCTCTTTTCAAGTAGAACTTGACCAATTGTGCTTAGTTGAAGTCCCGATTCTAATATGGTTCTAAGTTGTTCCTCGTCATCAGCGATACCACCGCCAGATCCTCCTAATGTATAAGCTGGTCTAACTATAACTGGATAACCAATCTTATTAGCGAACTCCAAACCTGCAGTTAAGTCAGTTACAATTTCACTCTTTATAACTGGTTCTCCAATCCTATTCATCATATCTCTAAATAACTCTCTATCTTCACCTTCTTTAATTGATGCAATAGAGGTTCCGATTACTTTTACATTGTATTTTTCTAATATACCAGAATCATGTAATTCTACTGCAAGGTTAAGTCCTGTTTGACCACCCATTCCTGCAAGTAAGCTGTCTGGTCTTTCCTTAGCTATTACTTTTTCAACAAATTCTAATGTTAATGGCTCTAAATAAACTTTATCTGCAACTTCTTTATCAGTCATTATTGTTGCAGGGTTTGAATTTACAAGTACAACTTCTATACCTTCTGATTTTAATGCTTCACAAGCTTGAGTTCCAGAGTAATCGAACTCTGCTGCTTGACCTATGACTATCGGACCTGATCCTATAACTAAAACTTTTTTTATATCTTTATTTAATGGCATTTTACTAAAACCTCCTATAGTGCATATTCTAAGAACTTATCAAATATATATTCACTGTCTTTTGGACCTGCTGATGCTTCTGGATGAAATTGAACTGAGTATATTGGTAAAGTCTTATGTTTCATTCCTTCTACAGTTCCATCATTTATATTAACGTGAGTAACTTCCATGTCATCTGGTAACTTCTCTACTACATACCCGTGATTTTGCGAAGTTATATGCACAATATTAGCTTCTAAATCTTTAACAGGATGGTTGCATCCCCTATGTCCAAACTTCAATTTAGTAGTTTTACCACCTAACGCTAATCCCAATAATTGATGCCCTAAGCAAATACCTGTTATTGGTTTCTTTCCAACTAATTTTTTAATATTTTCTATGGCAAAATCTAAATCTTCTGGATCCCCAGGTCCATTAGATAAAAATATTAAGTCCGGGTTAATATTTAAAACTTCTTCTGCTGTTGCTGTTGCTGGGAATATAGTTAATTTGCAGCCTCTCTTTTTGAAATTTCTTATTATATTAGTCTTTATACCGAAATCCATAACCGCAATATGTTTTCCTGTTCCTTCAACCACATAAGACTTACTTGTTGTAACAGTCTTTACAGCTTCCTTAGTAGAAAATCCTGCTATTTTTTCTTTCACATATTCATCGTCAACATCTTCTAGTGCTATAATGCCTCTCATAGTACCACTATTTCTTAAAACCTTAGTTAAAGCTCTTGTATCTATTCCTTCCAGGCCAATAACTTTTCCTTGTTTTAAAAAATCTTCAAGTTCTAATTCACATCTAAAGTTACTTGGCATATTACATTTTTCTCTAACAATAAAACCCCTTACTTTTATTGAATCAGACTCCATATCTTCAAGGTTTATCCCATAATTCCCTATTAAAGGGTAAGTCATCGTTACTATTTGTCCGTAATAAGATGGATCAGTAAGTACTTCTTGATAACCTGTCATTCCAGTTGTAAATACTACTTCCCCAACGCTTTCTTTTAGATATCCAAAAGCTTTTCCTTCAAAAATCATGCCGTTTTCTAATATAAGCTTTGCTTTCATACTTAAGCCTCCTACAAATATATTTTTGCTAAAACTACACCTTATGAATCTTTGTTTAATATAAAACAAAAGGATAATAAAGAGATTTCAGAAAACCTGATCTCTTCACTATCCTGTGATATACCATACAAATATTTGAATTCAAAAAATAAGCTATGAAATTTTTCATTCAGCTTTCAAATATCATAGTTATGCTTCCCTTTTTGGCCTCACAGGACCAAGTTAAAGTGTATCTTAACTTTTAAAATTTCTCTTTCTAACTATTCTAGTTGATAGATAATCCTGTGTCAAGATAATTTAAGGATAGTTTAATATTTAATATAATTATTTTTATTTATTACTTATTGTCTATTGCTTATTTATTTTTAATTTATTCAATATATAAATCTTATCATAAAAATAAGATTATATAAAGCATAAAAATACACTTATTTGAATTTTTATTCATTTTTTTTTTATTTTAGATATAAATATACCATTAATTCAAATAATTACTTTTGTATATTAATCCTTAATTATATGTGAATTAAAATATGTATCCTAATTAAGTAACTAAATATTTATTATAATAATGCCATATTTAAATCGATATAATACATGCATATTTATATAAAAAAAGAATAATAGCTAATATAAATACTAACTATTATTCTTTAATATAATTCTTCTTCCTAACGCTCTAGGGATTAATTTATTTCCTAAAATCAACAGCTTATTTTTATATCCTGGAATAATTATTGTCTTGCCCATTGAAAATTCTCTGTAAGCATATTTTGCTATATCACTAGCATTCATTAAATATCTTTTAGATCTTTGTGACTTTTTTATACCAGCCTTCTCTTGAAATGATGTCCTTACAGGCCCAGGACAAAGGCAACTTACCCTGATTCCCAAATCTTTCAACTCATCATGGATTGCTTCTGTTAATGATAAAACATATGCCTTGCTTGAATAATATATAGACATTTTAGGACCACCAATAAATGCTGCTGTTGATGCCACATTTAAGATGCCTCCATGTCTTCTCTCAACCATCTTTTTAGAAAAGTACTTTGTAAGCATAGTCAATGCTGTAATATTTATATTTATTATCTTTTCTTCAAGTCCATCTTCTAAATCATGAAAAAAACCAAAGCAACCTATGCCTGCATTATTTATTAAATTATCCACAATTAAATTCTTTTCTTCCACAACTTCTATTATCTTTTTATAACCTTTATCCACAGATAGGTCACATTGAATTATTTCTACAATTACTCCATATTGATCTTCAATCCTACTTTTAGCATTCCTTAGCTTAATTTCGTCTTTTGCTATAATAATTAAATTATCTTTATTTTTGGCATAGATCTTTGCTAACTCAAATCCAATTCCGTCACTACCACCAGTTATTAATGTATATCTGTTTAAATCAGTCATTATAATCCTTCCTTTTAAGATATTCTATTAGTTTACAAGCTATATTTCCTTGCTATTACCTTAGAATTATAATCATGTTCATACTCCATTTATACACAAATGATTGCTAATTGCAAATTTATATAATTTATGTTATTATATAATTAATAAAATATTCAGAAAATTTAGGCAGTTACAGTTAATTCTGAATTGACCTATCTCAAATTTAACACTACTTTTTCTAAAAATGTACTTATCATTTGATAAGTACATTTTGTTTTTGTATATATGATTTTAACTGGTTTGTCCATAATTTAAAATTGTTTAATTATAAGTTCTGCTGTTTTTATATTAGTAACAACAGCTACATTATGTACATTACAAACTCTAAGCAATGCTGATACATCTGGTTCATGAGGTTGCGCTGTCAATGGATCTGTAAAAAATATTACTAGATCAATCTTTCCTTCTGCAATACGACCACCTAATTGTTGATCTCCTCCATATGGACCAGATAAATATCTCTTAACTTCAAGACCTGTTGCTTCTGATATCTTCGTTCCAGTTGTTCCTGTAGCAACTAGCTCATATTTAGCTAGTACATCCTTATACTTCTTTGAAAATTCAATAATATCTTCCTTCTTTTTGTCATGTGCTATTAATGCTATTTTCACGATTATCATCCCCCTTTTTAGATCCATTTGATACGTTTTCACATTGGATTATACTATACTTTTTTACAGTTATAAAGTCTATTTAATATTATTATTTTATCATATAAATATTTATATGTTATTACAACACACTTTATATATTTTAAGATTATTTCCTTGGCAATACCTAATTATGTTGATTTATTCATGAAAATATTAATTTATTATCTTTAATTATTATAATATATAAGAATATAAAGAATATCATGAAATAATATTCTTTATATTCTCTGTATTATCTTATTTGGCCATTTCCATAAATTATATATTTGATTGTTGTTAATTCTTTAAGTCCCATTGGACCTCTGGCATGTAACTTTTGAGTGCTTATTCCTATTTCTGCACCAAAACCAAACTCTGAACCATCTGTAAATCTTGTTGATGCGTTAACATATACAGCTGCTGCATCAACTCTTTGTAAAAACTTTTGTGAATTTTTATAGCTCTCTGTAATAATTGCTTCCGAATGCCCTGTTCCATATTTATTTATATGCGAAATTGCTTCATCTACATCTTTAACTACTTTTACGGCAATTATATAATCTAAATATTCTTTTCCCCAATCCTCTTCAGCAGCCTTCTCAATGTCGTTAATTATAGATTGTGATACTTCATCACCTTTAACAGCAACGCCGTTTTCTCTTAAGGCCTTAACTACTATCGGCAAAAAGTCCTCCACTATCTTTTCATTTATAAGTAACTTTTCAGCTGCATTACAAACAGAAGGTCTTGATGCTTTTGCATTAATAACAATGTTTTTTGCCATTTCAAAATCGCAGTCTCTATCTACATATATATGACAATTGCCTGTTCCTGTTTCTATAACTGGAACAGTAGCATTTTTAAGAACAGCTTGAATTAATCCTGCTCCACCTCTTGGAATAAGAACATCTATAAATTCATTTAATCTCATCATTTCAGTTGCAACTTCTCTACTTGTATCTTCTACTAACTGTACTGAAGCCTTAGGCAAACCAGATCTTTCAATTCCTTTTGTTAATGCCTTAACTATAGCTTTATTAGAATTAATAGCTTCACTTCCGCCTCTTAGAATAACAGCATTTCCAGTCTTTATACAAAGTCCTGCTGCATCACAAGTTACATTAGGCCTTGCTTCATAAATTATTCCAATAACTCCTAACGGTACTCTCTTCTGACCTATTTGTAATCCATTAGGTCTTTGCCACATAGATATTACCTCACCTATTGGATCTTGAAGTTTTATAACATCTTTAATCCCTGCTGCCATACTTTCTATTCTTTCATCTGTAAGTGCTAATCTATCTAGCATAGCTTTTGAAGTACCTTTCAATACTGCCGCATCCAAATCTATCTTATTAGCTGATATTATATCTCCTTTTGCCTTTATCAACTCTTCTGCCATAATCATAAGTGCATCATCTTTTTGCTTTGTTGATGCAATACCAAGATCATAAGAAGCATTTTTAGCATTTTGTCCTTTAATTATTAACTCACTCATTTTTAGCCCCCATTTCTTATTTTACCTACGATACAAATAAAGTTCCTATTTCTTCACCCTTCAAAATATCTATTATTATATCTGGTTCACTTCCATTCGCTAAAATCATATCTACTCCTGCTTTTGTGGATGTCTTAGCTGCTGATAATTTTGTGATCATTCCACCAGTTCCTAGATTTGATCCTGCACCTCCAGCGCACTCTTCTAACTCAGGAGTTATTTCTCTAACTTCATTTAGTAATTTTGCACTCTCATTATTCCTTGGGTCTGAATCATAGAACCCATCTATATCAGATAAAATTATTAACAAATCTGCGTTAATTAATGATGCAACTATTGCCGATAAATTATCATTATCACCAAATCTAACTATATTCTCAATTTCATCTATTGAAACTGTATCATTCTCATTTACTATAGGAATTATCTTATTATCTAATAAAGTTTCAAATGTATTGCATACATTTTCCCTAATATGATCATCTTCTACTACATCTCTTGTGAGTAACACTTGCCCAACCACATGGCTATATTCTCCAAAAAATTTACTATATATATGCATTAGTTCGCATTGTCCAACTGCTGCTACTGCTTGCTTTTCTCTTATACTTTCGGGCTTTTCTTTCAATTTTAATTTATTAACACCAACAGCAACTGCACCTGATGTAACAAGCGTAACCTGCTTACCTGAATTAACTACATCAGATAATACGCGCGTTAGCTTTTCAATTCTACTTAAATTAATATTTCCATTATCATAAGTTAATGTTGATGATCCAACCTTTACTACTATTCTACTAGCATCTTTTAACCTTTGACGAAAGCCCATTTTTCCATCCCCTTAAAGTCTATTTATTCTTTATAATTTATCTTACTATACCTAATATATCTTATCAAGTTTTAAAAGATGTTTTATAATAAAACAATCTAGTTCCATATGAATGTAATTATATTTTTATAAAAAAATAAGGATAAAAGGAATACTAAATTTATTTAAAATAAGTATTTCTTTTATCCACTATATAATCTACTAGATTAATGCAACTTAAAATTCTAATTTAAATTATATATACAAATACACAAATAAAATGACAAAGGGTTCCCAACATAATAAATATATGAAATATTTCATGTCTTCCAAAGAGCCATACTTTTATTTTATCTGATTTTAATGCGTATATTATTCCACCTATTGTATACATTATTCCTCCAAGAACTAACCATGATAGTCCAAATGAAGATAAAACTTGAGACATTGGATATATGGCAAATATTGCAAACCACCCAATTCCTATATACATGCTACTGCTGAGCCATCTAGGACAAGTTACCCAACATAATTTAAATGCAATTCCGATTACTGCACATATTGTTACTGCTAGAAATAGATTTATTCCTACCTTTCCATTTAACGCCACTAGGCAAAATGGTGCATATGACCCTGCTATTAATATAAATATCATAGAATGATCCAATCGTTTTAGAATTTTTATTACTTTATCATTTGCTATTACTGAATGATATGTTGCTGATGCGCTATATAATAAAATCATACTTATCCCGAAAAATAAAACTGATACAAACGTTATTGTAGAACTTCCCCTTGTATATACCTTTACTAGCATTGCTATTAATGCAAATAATGATAGAACTGCTCCAATAAAATGAGTTAATCCATTAATAGGTTCTCTTAAATATTTCTCCATTCTTTTACCCTCCCATTTATTCCCACGTAGTTTTAATAACTACGTGTTGCTATATTAGAATTATTTCATATTTTTTTTTATATTGCAACCCTATTTTTGTTTATTTTCTATTTATTAAATAGTATTTTACCCATAAATGCTTGAATTATCTACTTCTTTTCGATAATATTAAAATTATAATAATGACATAGTTTCTATTACTATGTGAGGAGTGAAATTATATGAATGACTTTAATATTGATGCATATATAAATTCACAAAAATCATCTAATAACATTAACTTAAATGATTTTCCTGAAATTGATTTATATATGGATCAAGTAATGCAGCTATTTGAAAGTAAATTAAGCTACACTAAAAGAAATGATGATGACAAAGTTCTTACTAAAACTATGATTAATAACTACGCCAAAGGTAATCTTTTAATGAAAATTAAAAATAAGAAGTATACTAAAAGTCATCTTATTTTAATGGGGTTAATTTATAATTTAAAAGGTGCACTGTCCCTTACAGATATAAAAACTATCTTGAGCCCCATAATTAATGCTTTTGAAAAAGAAGAAGAATATCCATTACATGATATATACCAATCCTTTCTTGATATATATGATTCAAACTTAGATGATTTAAAATCTTCCTCAACTAAAATTTATGATAATATTACAAATCTAATAAGTAATGAAGATAATTCTTTAGGAGACTATGAAGAGAAACTTCTACTTATATGCGCATATGTTAGCATGAGTAATCTTTATAGACGTATGAGTGAAAAAATAATAGATGAATGTTTTGGGCGTGCCAAAAATTATAAATAATATTAATTTTAATTAAGTAATAATACAAAAATTTAAAATTATAGAAATACTTAAAAATGCAAAAATCATTAATTATATGATATAATAAGCAACATGTAGTTAAACTATTTATACGATGCACAATTAAGGATGAAATTCCAAATTAATTTATGATAACATATTTTAACGATAGAAAGGATTTTTTCCCTAATTGTGCATTATTACAATTAAGAAGAAATGAGGTCGAAATATATTGATAAACGTATCAAATGTTAGTTTGAGATTTGGTGGACGTAAGCTTTTTGAAGATGTCAACCTTAAATTCACTCCAGGAAATTGTTATGGAGTTATTGGTGCTAATGGAGCTGGAAAGAGTACATTCTTAAAAATATTATCAGGTGAAATAGAACCTAATACTGGAGAAGTTACAATTGCTCCTAATTTAAGAATGTCCGTTTTAAAACAAGAACATTATAAGTATGATAATTTTCAAGTCCTAGAAACTGTAATAATGGGAAATGAAAGACTATACCAAATAATGAAGGAAAAAGATGAAATTTATGCTAAACCTGACTTTTCTGATGAAGATGGAATTAAAGCATCTGAATTAGAAGGTGAATTTGCTGAACTTAATGGTTGGGAAGCAGAATCCGAAGCATCTTCACTTTTACAAGGATTAGGCATAGGAACTGATCTTCACTTTAAAAATGTATCAGAATTGACTGGTGGAGAAAAAATTAAAGTTCTTTTAGCTCAAGCCTTATTTGGTAATCCTGGAATACTAATTCTAGACGAACCTACTAACGGTCTTGATTTAAAGGCTGTAAACTGGTTAGAAGACTTTTTAGGTAACTTTGATGGAACTGTTATAGTTGTATCGCATGATAGACACTTCTTAAATTCAGTTTGTACTCAAATGGCTGACGTTGACTTTGGAAAGATAAAAATTTATGTAGGTAACTATGACTTCTGGTATGAATCAAGTCAATTAGCTCTTCAAATGTCAAAAGATCAAAACAAGAAAAAGGAAGAAAAGATTAAGGAATTACAGGACTTTATTGCAAGATTTAGTGCTAATGCTTCTAAATCTAAGCAGGCTACTTCTCGTAAAAAACTTTTGGATAAAATTACTTTAGATGATATTCAACCATCAAGTAGAAAATATCCATTTGTAGGTTTTAAACCTGAAAGAGAAGTTGGTAATGATATCTTAATGGTTAAAGATTTATCAAAAACAGTAGATGGTGTTAAAGTATTAGATAACGTAAATTTCATAGTAAATAAAGGTGATAAAATTGCTCTTATTGGTAATGAAATAGCCGTAACTACATTATTCAAAATATTATCTGGAGAAATGGAACCAGATAACGGTGAATATAAATGGGGAATAACTATAACTAATGCTTACTTCCCAGCTGATAACTCAAAATACTTTGACGATTGCAATCTTTCTTTAGTAGATTGGCTTAGACAATATTCAGAGGAAAAATCTGAAAGCTATATCAGAGGATTCCTAGGCAGAATGTTATTCTCTGGTGAGGAAGCATTAAAAGAAGCCAATGTATTATCAGGAGGAGAAAAAGTTAGATGTATGTTGTCTAAAATGATGCTTTCTAATGCTAATGTATTAATGTTAGATCAACCTACGAATCACCTTGACCTTGAATCAATTACAGCTGTAAATAATGGTTTGAAAGATTATAATAGTAATATATTATTTGCTTCTCATGACCATCAGTTCGTTCAAACTATAGCAAATAGAATCATAGATATTAAAGATGATGGTTCTATAGTTGATAGAACTATGACATTTGATGAATACTTAGAATTTTCTAATTCTAATAAATAATAATTTAACCATATAAATTAAGATTATATGTAATATACTTATAATAAAAAGTTCAGCATTTCTATAAATTGCTGAACTTTTATATTTCTTTAATAAATTATTTTCCATTTAATTTGCTGAATAAGTTATAATCTCTAAATTAATCTTTTATCTTAGCATATCTTCTATTACTTCAAAAACATGATCTACAAGATTATCAGCATATGGTTTAATTAGTTCTTCTACTGAATTAAATGTATAACTATTATTGGTAATCTTAAACATGGAAATATCATTCATTGAATCGCCGACCGTATATAAGCTATCAACGCCTTTATTTTCATCTTCCAAAATCATCATAATTGCATTTCCCTTTGAACAATTCTTTGCAACTATATCTACAAATACTTGATTTCTAAAAGCTTCTATATACTCATCATATTCATTTATCAACTTTTTTCTTACCAATTCTGATTTTTCTATAGATTGAGATACATTAAATACACTCATAATTTGTGAATCTGATACGCTACTCAATGCTTCTTCTAATGTTACCCTATTAGAAAAATGATTAAAAAAATCAGCATCTACAGCTGAAACATCAACTAATTTATTTTCTATCATATAAGTATCATTTCCATCATCATAATATATTAAGGAATCTCCTATATCATAAAAATCAGCTATTATTCTATTTTGTATTTTATTCGGTATTGATTTCTCATGTATAATATTGTTTCTGTTATCCATTATCACTCCACCATTACACATAACCAAGTAATCATACTCAAATGGATATTCCTTTAAAATACTATTTACTCCTTTTAAACTTCTTCCTGTTGAGATTATTATCTTATTTCCAAACGCTTTTAGTCGCCTCAATGCATTTAAATCCTTTTCTGAAATTTTGTTATCTCTAAATAGCGTTCCATCTAAATCACTCGCTAAAAATTTCATTAGTATCCCCCAGTTCCCTCGTTATTTTATTCAATTTGGTAATGATTATATATACTGCTCATAAAAAATGTCTCTCTATACACTCCCTATTTATATTTAATTATAAGTGTAAACTAAAACTAATTACATTTATCTAGAATCTAAAATATAAACTTCATATTTTAAATATATCTATTTATATCTATTCCTAATCCATTCAATGTAAACTTAATAGTACTCTCTATAATATCTTCTAAATTTATCTTCTCTATATGTATAGATTCATATATTGCAGATGAACATAGTGATCCAAAAAATTGGAATGCAATAAGTTCTACATCTCCTTTTTTAATTTCCCCAATTTCCATTGCAGTTCTTATATTAATTTCAATTTCATTTATATACTTTCGTATCTTATGACGCAATTCATTTTGTCTATGCTCAGTCCCCCACAACTGGCTCATTACTATTTCAAAAAAATCTGTATACCCATATAAAAATGTTAATTGTATTCTACATATTTTTATTAATTTTTCAATAGGACCTATATTGATATTCTGAACTTCAATAACTTGATTTTGTAATATTTGCAATCCCTCCTCAACAATGAAATTAAATATTTCCTCTTTACTCTTGAAATGATAGTATAATGTCCCCTTTACAAGTCCAGCATTGGCAGCTATATCATCCATAGTAGCACCTCTATATCCAGATTCAGAAAATATTTTTATTGCCGATTTAAAAATCAAGTTCTTTGTTTTGTTCATAACATTTCTCCTCATTTTTCAATAATTACTTATGTTAATATTATCAATATATTATATCATTTAGTTCATTATTAAACCACAATTCTACATATTACTATTTATATTAAAAATGAAACTTTCAGTACATATAATCTTACTTTTGAAATTTTGATTATCTGTGATAAAATTAATATTAAGGTAAAAAATAAACTATGTATGTTACACATAATTTATTCAATATATCAGTTTTTCTATATTATTTACTAAATGATTATTCTATAGATTTAACTAGATATATCTAATTAAAATAAGAAATGGAGGATACTTGTCATAACTGTAACATTATAAATCTTTAGAGCTGTTATCTCTAAATTATTTAATAAAGTTTTGACATTTGTATTTATGATTCAAGTATATAATAGAACTACAAAATCTTATGAAGAAGAACTTATCGCTGGAAAGAAATATATAGAATGGACCTATGAATCGCCAGTTGGTAAAACAATTACTGAACTTATTGCAAAGAAAAAATTATTTTCTAAGTTATATGGGAAGTATTGTGATACAAAGCTAAGCAAATCCAAAATTTCACCATTTGTAGATAGCTTTAATATTGATATGGCTATGTCGAAGAAGAAAATTAATGAATTTAAATCTTTTAATGATTTCTTTACAAGAGAATTAAATTTTGATGCTAGACCAATAAATTCAGATAATAATATATTAATCTCTCCAGGAGATGGAAGAATAACTGCCTATGAAGACATTGACTTAGATAATATAATTCAAATTAAGGGATTAACTTATAGTTTAAAAGAGTTAATTAATGATGATAATGTAGCTAGTAAATATAAAAATGGAATATGCGTTGTATTACGCTTATGCCCTACTGACTATCATAGATTTCACTTTATAGATTCTGGTATTCCATATGAAAATCATCCTATAAAAGGGCACTATTATTCTGTAAATCCAATAGCTTTAAAATCTGTTCCTAAACTTTTTTGTGAAAATAAAAGAGAATGGTCTTTATTTAAATCAGATAACTTTAAAGATGTACTTCATATAGAGGTTGGTGCTACATGTGTAGGTTCAATAATTCAAACTTATTCCCCTAGAGTTAGAGTAAATAAAGGTGACGAAAAAGGCTATTTTAAATTTGGAGGATCTACAACTATATTATTCTTTGAACAAGGATCTATAGAAATAGATGCTGATATTATAGAACAATCTAAATTAGGCTTTGAATGTAAAGTTATATTTGGTGAAAATATTGGTACTAAAGTTTTATAAAATAAAAAGAATGGGTTACCCATTCTTTTTATTTTGGCAGAGCGTGAAGGAATCGAACCCTCAATGTACCGTCCGTAGCGGTATGTTATATCCGTTTAACTAACGCTCCATATTCAATTTTTACAACAAGTTTATCTTATCACAAGCGGTTATAATAATCAAGTTTATAATTTGATTATTCTCATAATTTTATAAATTTAATACTATTATTCAACTTAGTCCCATATACAATTTGGAATAAGTTATCTAAAAATTAGGTTTAATTTTTAGATAACTATCCTTGTTCATGATGACTTTTACAAATATATATCAGAAAACTCTACCTCAAGTACTTCCACTTTACTTTTAATATTTAAACATTTATCTCTATTATTTTCATCATCCTGTAATCTTTCTATTGGTAGCTTAATTATAAATTCACAACCAGAATTCTCTTCACTTTTCAATTCGATACTACCATTATGAGCTTGAGTTAAGTATCTAACTAGATCAAGACCTATCCCACTTCCCGAATTCTCAGATTTTTTATTTCTTGAAGATTGAACAAATCTATTAAAAATTGTATTTTGTTCTTCCTTTGGTATCCCAATTCCTTCATCCCTTACCGAAATAGTTAATTGATTTATACTTTTCCACGCATTTATATATATATTACTTCCCTTTGGCGAGAACTTTATTGCATTAGAAATTAAATTCATTATTATTCTATCTATTGCTTCTGGGTCTACTGCCATTATGCACTCTTCAACATTTGTATCAAAAACTAAAGAGATCTCCTTCTGCTTAGCATATTTATCTATTGAAGATATATTCCACTCTATTAAATTAATTACATCTAAATTCTCTCTTTTAATACTATAATGATTTTTTTCTAATTTTGTTGTATCTATTAGATTGTTTACAAGTTTTAATATTTTATATGAATTTCTTTTTATAACATCCATGTGATCCTGGCATTTACCATACCTTTTAATATCTTTATAATCATCCTTGTAACATTGTAAAACACTTAAAATTATATTTAATGGTGATCTCAAATCATGTGAAATATTCAAAATAAAATCTTCTTGATTTTTCTTAGATTCTGATAAATTAATAAGTTTGCTAACTAATTCATCTTTCGATAACTTAATAAGGTCATTTCTATTCAATATATTTTCCCTATCAATCTGATTATCTTTCAAAATATTAACCTCAACCATTTTTAAATCCCCTTTTGTAATTTTTTTTACTTTTTTTACCATATACCCTTAATATATAATATCACATAACTTCCCGGCTAACAACCATATTAAATAAATTTGATATGATATTTCTAATTCCAAAAGATTATATAATTGTTCATTTAAGTTTAATAATTGAATATTACAAATTTAGATAATAATTTGAAAAATTTACATATATATTCTTATATTACTAAGTATAGTTTCTTATTATTTCATCCTTTATATACTTTAATATCAATATTACATAGGTTAATGTTCCAACAATAAACATAGTATCAAAGCTTATATTAGGATTAGCTATTTCTAGTATTATTTGTATTATTAATGGCAATGTAGCCGCATATAAGGTTAAAGAATATAAAGCTATATATTTGACTACCATTCTTAAAAATACTGTAAAAAGCGCTGCAACAATTGATACAATTAAGGAATTTAATAGTAAATTAAAAAGTATTATTGAAAAATATGCTACCGTTTGATCTACTAAAGATATTATATCTAAATTATAATTCTTATATTGAACAAATGCACTCTTTAAGCCTCCTAATAAGAAACTAAGGAATATTGCATATGAGATTGATCGTAATATTCCTTCTTTCGCATATTTAGAAAAAACCTTTATGTCATATATAGAAGTTATAAGCTTTATAAAAAAATTAGTTTTATTAGTCATTTTCCCCTCCAGATAAATATTGTCTACTTTCATAAGGCCTATTAAGTATATTAACACATATTAAAATTAGTTTAAACTTCAAGGTTTATTATTTACTTTTATTGTCAATATTATATAAATAAAAGAGGACTTTGTAATTAAATAAAAAATTAATCGGCAATATCTTATTCAAATTCACTCTAAATATATTAGTTACTTCATTAGGAGGCATTTATTTGAGCATAAATACATTTTATTATAAAAAGTTAAAAACTAAAAAATTACCTAAAAGAATTATATATGTACTAGCTTTGTTAATAACATTATCTTCTAGCTGCTTTTATGAGTTATACAGTTATAATAAACTTTTAAATAACTTCAAATCAGATTTTGATAATTATAAATTTTCTGAAGCTAATAACTTATTAATAACTAAACAAAACTTTAATCCATTTAAATTATCTATGATTAGTCATGATGTATCCAAATATCTTAGAACTAAAATTAATACTTTATCAGATGAAATCCAAGATAAGAAAATTTCTTCTGAAGATGCCTTAATTCAGTTTAAGGAAATAAAACGTTATAATCTAGTGAATGATGATGATCTACATAATGCTTCTGATTCAATAGACTTAATTCAAGATTCTATTAAAAATTATAACTCTGGTATTAATTCTTTTAATAATGAACAATATTCAGAGGCCATTTCATTCTTTAAAAAAGTTTCTGCTTTAGATCTTAACTATACAGATTCACTTATATACCTAGATGAATCAAAAAGTAAACTAAAGGAGGATTTATTTGCTTACTGCGATAATTTAATTAGCAATGATTACTATAGCGAAGCTATGTCTAAAATTTCAGACAATAATGATCTTTTAGGTGATGACATAGATGTAAAAGAAAAGATAGCAGACATAAAAGAAAAACAACAAGAATACTTAGATAAAAATTCAGCTATTGCTGAAGCTTCATCGCGTGCCTTGACAACCAATATTACATCGAAAAATATTAATACATTAAATATAGAGAGTACAACACCTTATCTTATAAACGTAAACATCCAAGATCAAAAGACTTATGTTTATAAGGGAAAAGCTGACAAATGGCAATTGGTTAAAACATTCCCTTGTTCTACTGGAATAAGTGGAGAGGATACACCTTCTGGATCATTTACTACTAAAGAGAGAGGGGATTGGTTCTTTTCAGAAGAATATCAAGAGGGTGGTAAATATTGGACTCAAATTACTGGAGATATTTTATTTCATTCAGTTCCATTTGCTAAAGACAAAACTACAGTTCTAGATTATACCATGAATAAACCTTCTTCTCATGGTTGTATTAGACTCTCTATAGATGATGCCAAATGGATCTTTACTAACATACCTAGGGAAAGTAAAGTTATAATAAAATAACTATTAAAAAAAGCAAGAAGACACATATAAATTTATCTTTGTCTTCTTGCTTTTATTATGATTTTACTTAAACATATTTATATTATTTGAATTTCCTTTTCTAAGTAAAATGAATATAAGTACTTATATTTAACCTTTTTACCTGTTAACTTAAATATTGCATCACTATAATAATCTAATTGTTTCCTATACTTATCTTTAAATTCATCTTCATGACCTTCCATGATATAATCCGTTTTGTAATCTATAAGTATAGTATCCCCATTATATTCAAAGAAACAGTCAATTATTCCTTGTAATCTTACCTTTTCATCCTTATATATATTATCAAGTGTTTTATCTACTTCTAAACTGCTTATCTCTGTATAAAAAGGTATTTCTCTATAAATCTTTTCTCCACTACGATTTAACTCAAGAACTTTTTTCCCTAAATCCGACCTAAAAAAACTCAGTATTTTAGTAGGATTAATTACCTTTAATTCTTCGCTAAGCAAAAGCTCCTTTTCAAATAATTCATGTAATTGTTCTTTAATTTCCTCCGTAGACGATACTCTATTAAAATCTATTTTTTTCATTGCAAAATGAACTGCAGTACCTTTTTCGGAAGGAGTAAGACCTTTCTTTTCTTGAAGAAACTTAGGGACAACTTTTACTTTTTCTCTGTATAATTGTTCAGTATCATAATCTTCTTCTGCATGCCTTCTCTTTAAATCTGAAACTGAAATATTACTTTTAATTGTTGTCGAAGCTTTAAATGGATATTTATATGATAATATTTTATCTACTTCTTCATATAGAGAATTATCATATGGTTTATTATTTATTGTTGTTAACTCATATCCTTCTCCTTGTTCTAACACCTCTGTCTTTGTCTTATCAATCAAGTCACCCTTATTCCAAAAACTAACCTTCCATCTAGAATTATCATCCCTTAATATTAGATTTTCAATTCCAAAAATTTCTGATAAAACGCTACCATCTCTATGTTGACATAGTGACATACAAATCCAATCTAAATATGACTTTCCTTTTAAAACTTCCGAAGGTGATATACGATTATACTCTAAAGATGCTGATCCTAACCACCTTTCAGCTGATTTTTCAAGATTTCCTACTGTCCCTGTCATAATCAACTTTTCCTTTGCCCTAGTACATGCTACATACAGTATTCTCATTTCCTCCGACAATGTTTCAAATTTCATCTTTTTCTTTATTGATTCTTTAGCTAAAGTTCCTGTGCTGAACCTTTTTACTATATCTATAAAGTCTGGGCCAAGTCCTAATTCATCGTGGTACAATATGTTTTTATTTAAATCCATAAGGTTAAAATTCTTTCCTAACCCGCATAAGAATACCACCGGAAACTCTAGCCCCTTACTTTTATGGATACTCATAATTCTTACTACATCCTCATTTTCACCTAATACTTGAGCACTTCCCATATCACCTGAAGATTTTATAAGCTTATTTATAAAATTTATAAAATTAAATAATCCCTTAAAACTCGTTTTCTCAAATTGCCTTGCTCTTTGAAAAAGTATTTTTAAGTTTGCTTGCCTAAGTACTCCATTTGGCATAGCTCCAACATATCCATAATAAGCAGTATCCATATATAAATACCATATAAATTCATCAATTGCCATATAAATTGATTTATTTCTCCACTTGTCAACGGAATTAATAAAATACTTACATTTAGCTATCAATACATCCGAGTAAGACTCATTAATTGAATTATAAGCTTCTTCACTTATATATTTTATATTTTCATAAAAATAATAATCTTTATTTACAAGTCTAATATCACTTATTTCTTCTGCTGAAAATCCCATAATTGGTGATCTCATTACTGATATTACTGGAATGTCCTGCATTGGATTATCAACAACCTTTAAAAGAGAAATTATTGTTCTAATCTCAATTGATTCAAAATAACCAGATCCTGTATCTGCATACACTGGAATTCCTTCTGCACTTAATTCATCTAATAATGACTCTGACCAGTTTTTAGTAGCTCTAAGCAGAATAACTATATCCTTATATTTTAATGGCCTATATTCACCAGATTCCTTATCTAAAACTTTAAAGATTTGTTCATCTTCATTTTTTGACATTAGTTCTTTAATTCTTTTAGCAACGATTCTGCCTTCTAAAATAACATTATTTATTTCTTCCTGTTCCTCATTATCTTCTACAACCGTTTCATTATAGCTTTTATCAATTATATTAACTTCAATAGGTCCTCCAACAGTTGTATCTTTGAATTTATTTTCCTTAAAGTCTGCACCTAAATTTAAAGCTTCCTCATCTGTATATTCTAACTCTCCAACAACTTCAGACATTACTTCTTTAAAGATGTAATTTACTCCATCTATAATTTCTCTTCGGCTTCTAAAATTTTTATATAATTGAATTTTTCTATTTACTCCATTACTTGAATCATATGTATTATATTTTTCAATGAATAATTCAGGTTTTGCTTGTCTAAATCTATATATACTTTGCTTAACATCCCCAACCATAAATACATTTGGATTATCATCATTTTTTCTGGATACTAGGTTTATTATTGTTTCTTGAACGTTATTTGAATCTTGATACTCATCAACAAGTACCTCATCGAAATATTCTTTAAAATTCATTGCAATACTTGATGGAATTATATTATTCTCATCATCATAATCACTTAATATTTTTAAACATAAATGTTCTAAATCATTAAAATCTAATATATTTCTTTCACGTTTTCGTTTACTAAACCTAGCACTAAATTCTAGAACTAATTCTATCAATTTTTTTATGTAGGGATATGACCCTTGAATATTCCTTAACATTTGCTGTGGATTTACTGAATATGCATTATTTAATAATTCAGATATTCCTTTTTTAACATCATCTCTAATTTTTTTTACAGTATTTTGAGACAGCTCATCTGAAACCTTATCTTTTTTTATAGATTTTAATCTACTGAATTGTACTGATGATAATGAATTAAACATTGCCTCAAGTCCATTATCAGTAGATTCATAAGCCTTCTTTATATAACTTAATTCCATTAATAAGTTATCCATATAAGGTTCTAATCCATCAGTTTTGCTCGTAACCTCAATGGCCTTTTCTAACATTTTAACATACCCATCTAACTCAATTTTTACGCTTTGAGCTAAAACTCTCACCCAATTAGTTCTATCCAATTCATCTAATTGTTTAATATTAAAAGACTCAGCACTATTAGCAAGCCATTTTTCAGGCCATGGACCTGACATTGTAAAGCTATATAAATCTAATACTAAATTTTTTAAATTATTATCATTTTTGTAGCTACTAAATATCTCAACCAAATTAGTAAACTCAGTATCTTCTTCCTCGTATTTATCTTCGAAAAGTTCTTCAATAACTTCCGATTTAATTAGTATTCCTTCAGTCTGATCACCTATTCTAAATGATGGATCTAGATCAATCCTATGGTAATTATTTTTAATTACATCTAAGCAAAACGAATGCATTGTAGTGATATTAGCTCTATTTAACAGCGTTAATTGCCTCTGTAGATTTTTAGACCTAGGATTATTCTCTAATTCCTTTGATATCGCATCTGCTATCCTTTCCCTCATCTCAGCAGCTGCTGCATTAGTAAAAGTTACAACCAATAACTTATCTATATCAACTGGATTCTCTTCATTAGTAATTATTCTTATGATCCTCTCTACTAAAACAGCAGTTTTACCTGAGCCCGCTGCAGCTGCAACTAGTAAATTACAATTTCTCGTTTCAATTGCACTTAACTGTTCATCAGTCCATTTTGTATTACCCATATATAAATCTCTCCTGTACTAATTAAAATCGCTTTAACTGTAAGAAAACCTAATTAATTTTAATAAAAAATATATTAGATTCTTTTATAGCACTATACTTCCTCATTTTCAACCTTAATTAATTTATTAGAATTATCAATTTCTTTTTTTATATTATTCCATATATCATTTGTAGATTTGTTTATTATAATTTTGTATTTATTGTCTTTTATTTCTGTATCAAATTGGCATATTGATGAAAAATCACAGTATTCACAATGAGCAATGTTAGAATTCTTAGTCGGCTGAATTTTAATATCTCCACTTAGCATTTCTTCACATATCTCTATCATCTTCCTATTTACATATTCTCTAAGTATTCTAAACTCCTCTTCTGTTACAACATCACTGGTTGCCTTAAAACTTCCATCAGCCTTAAATGATGCTGGTATAACCAATGAATATCCTTCTATATCCTTATCCATAGCTTTTACAACCCTCGCATCTTTTAAGACTAATCCTTTCATCTTTAAAGCACTTAATACTTCCTTCTCTACTTCTTCGTCAGTCATTTCTTTCTTGCTTTTTATTATAGGATCATCTATTTTAAAGTATAATATTGCTCCTGGCTTTACTTGTTTATCAAGTATATATTTTGAATTCTTTATAAGTGCATCTAAATAGACTAATAATTGCATTTGTAATCCATAATATATTTCATTTAAATCAAATTTTTTAGCTCCAGTTTTATAATCTATAATTCTTATATAAGTTTCGCCATCTAAATCTAACTTATCTATTCTATCAATTCTTCCTTGAAGATACACCTTTTCATTATCATTCAAATCTAATGTTATAGCTTCTCCAGAGCTATAACTTCCAAAATCAAATTCAGTTTTAAATACTTCAAATTCACCTTTTCCTATTTGACTTGCAATAACTGAAACAGATTTAGATATTACTCTTTTAAATCTTTGCGCTAAATATTTAAATTTCTTAGTGCTATTTAATATAGAATTACTTTCATCCATTAACTTCTTATCAATAAGGTTAGATATTATCTCCTTACATTTTTCATTGCTTAAATCAGACCATAGTACTCCATCTTCTCTAACTTTATTAGTGAATGAATCAAGCATTTCGTGTACAAATGATCCTAAGTCTGGTGGTGTAAATTCATATACCTTTCTATTTTTAGCTTTTAGTCCATATTGAACAAAATAAGAAAAAGGGCATTCTGCATACTTTTCTAACTTTGAAACACTAAATACTAACTTTTCTAAGTCATTCTGATAAAGTTTTCTAAGTTTGTTTTTTGAAACTTTATCTCCAATGTTTGAGTAACTAAGCCCCTTAAATATATTTTTAACTTTATCCCTAAACTCATCATTGTTTTTAAACCATTCATATACCTCAGACCAGTAAGGCTCTATATATTCATTATCAAAATCTTTTCTCATAGAAATTATAAGTTCATTAAATGTTGGAATTGGTGCAATAATTTTGCCAAATTTATTTTCAAGAATTTTCAAATCATAAATTGCACTTTCTTCAATTAAATTAGGAAATATCTTTTTAATTCTAGATATTACTATAGATGGTCTTAATGATTTACCTTCAAAATCAGCCATTGGATATAAAAGCATTAAATATTCACTACTAATTGTTAATGCCATATATAGTAGATACTGTTCTTCAAAAACTTTATTTCTAGTTGTTGATGATAAATTTATTCCAACCTCACCTAATGTTGTTCTATCTCTATCAGATAATAAACCTTCCTTTTTCTTGGATGCCGGTAGAACTCCATCATTAATTCCTACTATGTAAAGAACTTTAACATCTCTGCCCTTTATTCTTGCTATATCTCCAATATTAACCTGATCTAATGCTACAGGTATAATTCCTATCTCTTCATTGGCGAAGCCAGAACTCAATATTCTAAAAAACTCAGAATACTCTAATCTCTCTTCGCCTATAACATCGACCGCTTGATCTAGAATGTCTATAACTATACTTTCAACCTGACTATATTCCTTAACCTTATCTTCTAATCCTAATTCTTCAAAATTTTTGATCCATTCATTAATTCTGTCAAAAACTTTTACATCCACTAAAAACTCATAAATAGCTGAACATATATCTTTAACTTTATGTTTTCCATTTATTTTATTATGAAAAATCATCAATGGATATCTTATCTCTTCCATAATTTCAGCTATTAAAACTTTATCATCCGTCAATTCACTATTTCCTATAAACCATTTCTCATTTACTATTTCTCTTGATGTCCATTTATAACCCTTTACCCCATACTCTAATATAAAGTTCTCTAACCTATCTATATATGAATTATCTATGCCAGTTAAACCACTCTTTAAATATTTAAATACACTTTCATAAGACCAATTCTTAAGCAAAATTTCAAAAGCAGAACTTATAAGTACAATCAATGGATTACTTAGTAATTGAATCTTTTTATCTAAAAAGTATGGAATATTATAATCTTTAAATATTACTGATATTATTTTTTCATAATCGTCTATATTTCTACAAACTACAGATATATCTCTATATCTATAACCGTTTTCTCTCACCAAACTTGTAATACTTTTTGATACTCTTTCTATCTCGTCATAAATATTACTTGCTTTGTAAAGTGTTATTCTCTCAGGGGTCTTATCATATTCATTAAATGGGTAAGAAAAAAAATACTTTTCTATATGATCAAGTTCCAGATTATCTTTAAACCTATAAGGAATTGCATTATTTAAGTTGACTGGATTATCATAAGCTATATTGTTCTCTTTCATTATCTTTAATATTTTATTTTCAGTACTCTTTATAATATTGAATACATCAGTTATATCTTCAGAGTTGTTGTTTAGAGATTTATTATCAATACAAAAAGTTATATTAACTCTTCTGCATCTCTTGGCTAATACCTTTATAATATCTAGTTGTTGGGGTGTAAAGCTAGTAAATTCATCTATCCAGACTTCAGAATCTACATACGCGCTACTTTCTAATAACTTTTTATTTAGTAATGTTAACTGATCATCTCCATCAATGTAATTTTCATGCATTTTTAAGTTAAATGCTTCATAAATTATCATCAACTCTTTAATTTTTTGATATAATTCATTATCATTTATTTTCTCATCTATTGCTCTTATACTATCAATGCTAATATTATACTTTTTAAATTCCGAAATCACTTCTGATATAATTTCATTAAATCCTTGTTCTCTAGACATCCTATTAAAATAATTCAAAGACTCAATATTTTCATTTATAACTCTATGAATTAGCATATTCCTTCCAGATTCCTTAATAATCTCTTTAACTCTTCCACCATATTCTTCAAAAATATTATGAGCCATTTTCTTAAAACTCAGCACCTCTGTCCTAAAAAAAGCATGTTCTCCTATTTCATGTAATATTTTATTTTCGGTCGTAAATGTATATTGTTCTGGAACTAATAGAATTAACTTATTTAAATCTAATTTCTTATCAATATTATTTTTTATCTCGTCAATGCAAAATTTACTCTTGCCTGTTCCAGATCTTCCATAAACAAATCTTATACTCATACGTATTTTCCATCCTCACATTTTAAATATGAATTATATCTTTCTCTAATTATCCCCATAATTATAATATCTATATATTCTCTATCTATATAACTAGAATATCTTTTAATATGCTCCTCTATAAACCCACATTTTTTATAGCAATTTATAGCTCGTATATTATAACTAGCGACGTATAATTCTACTTTCATAGCATTAAGCTTTTTAAATAAATATCTTAGAAGAGTTTTTATAGAATCTCCCCCATAACTTCTTCCCCAATACTCGCTACCTATCGTTATACCAATGCAGTATATCCGACTATAATATCCTTTCTCCTTGTACGTTACAAAACCAATTAAATTATCATCCTCATTCACTATACTTAAAGCTTTTCTTAAATCTACTTTATTATCCATGCTATCAATTATTATATTATACTTTTTAACTTTCTCTTCACTATGTAACTTGAATAATATACTTACATCTTCCTTTTTTAGTACTCTTAAATGTACTTTGCTGCCGCTTAGCATAATTCACCTTCTTATAATAATTAATTTATTTTATAAGCAGACATATTAATTATAATATTTCAAGTTTATTTTCTCCATAAAATTAATTCAAAACAAAAAAAACATCTAACAATTCGTTAGATGTTTGGCGGAGGATCCGGGATTTGAACCCGGGCGCCAGTTACCCGACCTACGCCCTTAGCAGGGGCGCCTCTTCAGCCACTTGAGTAATCCTCCATGTGCCTTCTATTTTAATGGCGGAAAGATAGGGATTCGAACCCTAGGTACGCTTACACGCACGCCGGTTTTCAAGACCGGTGCCTTAAACCAACTCGACCATCTTTCCATGTCTCACAACAAATATGATTATATCAACTAATTTTATTCATGTCAACATATTTATTGCAATAAATTTAAATTTTTCACTTATCTAAACTTAATTTTAGCTATGATTTACAGAACGTCAAATAATTTAGAATAGTAAGTTTTGTTTATTTAGAATTTATATAAATTCTAAATAAACAAAACTATATGTTTCACTAAGACTAACTAATTATACTAAAAAAGCACCTAACAAATGTTAGATGCTTGGCGGAGGATCCGGGATTTGAACCCGGGCGCCAGTTACCCGACCTACGCCCTTAGCAGGGGCGCCTCTTCAGCCACTTGAGTAATCCTCCAAATAAATTTTATATTTTTAGACAAAAAAATGGCGGAAAGATAGGGATTCGAACCCTAGGTACGCTTACACGCACGCCGGTTTTCAAGACCGGTGCCTTAAACCAACTCGACCATCTTTCCACATCTAGTGACATGTATCATTATATCAATTACTTATACTTATGTCAACTATTTTATAATATTTTATTAAAATAAATTATTATAAAATATTAGCTTATAGATTTAATGTTTAGCTATTATTTTATCTTCCGTGTACATATTATATCTACGCCAGTATTAAGTATATTCTTACAAATATTATCGCCAATATTAGTAGGAGTACTAACATAAATCCTACTAAGAACCTTTGAAAATTCTTTCCATAAGTGCTTCTCAACGCTTTTATTACTTTTTACTGATACAACTTTGTAATTGATATTACCTTTTACTCTAACTAAACTGGTAAAAACATCTTTATTAGGCATTACTAATTACTCCAATCTAAATTTCATTAAACTCCTTAATTCTTCCAACTAAAATTTGTGAATCCATAGAATCATCTACTATATCTAAAACACTTTTATCCATCTCTCTTGCCAATATCTTTATTATCTTTATATTGCAACTTGAACCATTGCAGTTTCCAAGACCTATCCCTGTACGCCTTTTCACTCCTTCTACTGTTCTTGCACCTAAAGGTCTTCTTATTGAATCAATAATTTCTCCCTCAGAAATATTATTACAATTACAAATAATATTGCCATAACGCTTATCAAGAGAAATTATTCTATTTATTTGATCTTTAGTCATCTCTCTAAATATATATGTCTCTCTCTTTTTATCAATATAATCCTTTTTCTTCGTTATATTCATACTTACTTTAACTTTCTTTTCAATATCCTGAGCAATTGCTGGTGCAACTGATATTTTAGCATAGTGATTTCCTACAACCTTTATATAACCGGCCTCTAAATTACTGTCATCTATTAACATATCATTTTCGCTATATACTTCTGTAAATATATTAACTATTGACTCTTTTTTTATATTTTTCAATATTCTTTCTGGTAATTCTAATTTAGCGCTAAAATTATCACTAATCTTAATTCCAATTAAATTTTCATTTTCCGATATTGGCACCTTTATCATAGAATTTTCTTCATCTATATCTTCAATAATAATATTCTTTAAGTTATCACCTATACTTTTCTTAACTATTATACACCTAACTTTTTTATTTTTCATTTCGCTTGTTACATTACTACACATATCATTAAAGGATTCATTTGGAATTGTATTAATAACTAGTTTACAAGTAAACTTATTTTTATTCGTAGTTACTCTGAATCCCTTAGAAATAGTCTTAATATCTATAACCTCTTCTTCTAATCTAAAATTCACTCCATTATCTACAGCTATTTCTGCATATGAAACAGCTAGGTTATATGGTGATATTATTGAAGTATTCTCAGAATAGATAGCTTTATTTGCTTTTAAATTTAAACTTGGTTCCACATTATAAAGTTCATCACTATCTATTATACGAAATCCATCTATTCCTCGATCCATAGAATCACTGTACACTTTATTTAATAGTTCGCCACTCTCATCTAAGAAAAGCCTTAATGAACCAATCTTATTATATCTAACATTGAACTTTTTACAATGCTTCCTTATTATATCAATACCTCTTTTCTCCAAGAGAGCCATCTTACTACTACTTGATTCTGAACCATCATAAACTACAGCTGTATTTGCAAATGAAATATCGTTTGCAACATCATATCCCTTTTCAATTAACGCTATATTTATATTATATTTTGAAAGTTCATAGGCGACTGCACATCCAATTATCCCACCGCCTAAAATTAGTACATCATAATCCATTACTAGTCCTCCAAATCTGAAACTATAAAGTTGTTCTTTTTCAATTCCAATATAATTAAATCAATATCATCTTGAGTTTCAGCTGCTATTGTGTGAAGATGAACTCCATTAGTTAATGCAGATAGTAATTTTGCTTTTTGTTCCTTATATTTTTCAATAAATTTATTTAACTCATTATAATTCTTAATCATAAGCATGCCTTTTATTTCTCCATACAATGGATGCTCCACTACTACATCTTCAATCATTCCACCATATTTGATTACTATACTTAATTCCTCAATCATCTCATCTTCAGTATGAATTACTGCAATAATTGCTTTAGCTTTATTATTATTTGCATTAATTATATATCCATCTGGAGTTGCTATTATATTTTTACCTTTAGCTCTAAGAATTGCTATATCTTTTACTATAACCTGTCTAGTTACAGAATATCTTTTTGCTATAAAGCTGCCTTTCAAAGGCTCATTACTTTCTAGAAGTAATTTAATTATATCCTCTCTTCTCTCAATAGAATTCATATTTCCCTCCTATTTTAATTGCAATCATCAGATATACTTAATACTTTTAAATATATATTTTTCGAGTCAATATCACTTTTATTATGATGATACTTGATAGAATTTATTACGTCTAAGCATTCATTATTATTAATACTCTCAATCATTCTTGCTCCAACTTCCGGATGATTATAATAACTTATTATTTTCTTATTTTTATTATACTTCAAAAATTTTCCGCGAGTAATACTATTTAAAAAAACAATAATGCCTTTATAAAATATATTTAATTTAGATTCTAATTTTCCTATGTCATGCAATAATGCACACCTAGCCATCCTTTTTTTATCGATATCAACTATATTATTATCCTCTATATATTTTATAGCCGTTCTACAGACTCTTATTGAATGTTGCCGCTCTGATTTAGTAAGTTTCATAAATAAATTCAACTCAGAAATACTAAGATACATCTTTAGTATTTCCATATCTTCCTTAACGAATATAGATTCTATTGCCCAATAAAATTGTTTTATTCTATATAAAAACATTCCTATCTCCTATGCTTATTCATACTAAACATAATTAAATAATTGTATAATAAAAGAAGTTATGAATTAATTCATAACTTCTTAATGGTGGAGATAAAGAGATTCGAACTCTTGACCCCCTGCGTGCAAGGCAGGTGCTCTCCCAACTGAGCTATACCCCCATGGTGGACCTTCAGGGACTCGAACCCTAGACCTACCGGTTATGAGCCGGTTGCTCTAACCAACTGAGCTAAAGATCCGTAAGTTAAATTTCTTTAACTTAACTCTTGTAATCTACAAGATTACCTCGCAACGTCCTACTCTGCCACACAGTCTCCCATGCAGTACCATCGGCGCTATAGACCTTAACTTTCC